>JBJKYO010000064.1:0-67472 GCA_045561015.1 Longimicrobiales bacterium
CGGATCAAGAGACTGCTTTTTTAGGGAGTTGTCCAGATTGTGGCGCAGGACAACTTTCCTATGAGGAAGGTTGTGTCAAATGTCATATTTGTGGTTATAGTGAGTGTGGCTAACTAAGTAGTAGACTCAGTTTTGTGCTCCGCTTCCTTTTCATCTGATAATCAGATATTATCACCTCAGATTAACTGACGGCTCAATTGGCTGAGTCACAACTACTGGAATTCTACCTGGGTGGGAAAGTGTGAATCCCGATGATTTTGTCGACCGTTTCAATCGGCTTCTTTCGTGGGAAGACCGATATCGTTACTTGATCCAACTCGGTCGAAAACTAGAACCTTACCCTGAACAATTTAGGGATGAGAAACATTTGGTTCCTGGATGTATGAGTCAGGTGTGGCTGGTTTCTCAAATAGACGATAGTGATGAGGCCGCTTTGGAGTTCTGGGCGGACAGTGATGCATTGATTGTAAAAGGGCTCACAGCTTTACTCCTGATGTTCTATTCGAATAAGACGCCTGAAGAAGTACTTTCAACCGACATAGAAGGGCTTTTCGAGAGACTGGATTTGACACAACACCTTTCTGTTAATAGGAGAAACGGTTTCTATTCCATGAGTAGAAAGATTAAGGAGTTGGCTACTGAAGCTCTCAAAGCAGATGCTTGAATGGCAGCCAACACAAATGACTATAATGACTAAAACCACGAGGAATGTTGTGATAGGAGGAAGAGGACTGTGTTACATGCTTTTAGTTCCTGTGTTGGTATTGACTGGATGTGGCGAAGATGGTTCAGAATCATCGGGCGCAGGTGCTACAAGAGTAGAAAGGCCGGCGTTCGATGGGTCTAGAGCTTTTGAAGACTTGGTAACTCAGGTTGATTTTGGGAGTAGGGTGCCAGGATCTGAAGCTCATCAGTTACAGTTAGAATGGATGCAAGATCAACTGAGAGAGACTGCGGATACAGTAATAGTGGATCCTTTTGAATGGGTCACAAGTGAGGGCGACTCGCTCAATCTATCCAATTTGATCGCCCGATTCGGAATTCAATTTGAGAAGAGGATTCTTCTGCTAGCACATTGGGACAGTAGGCCAACCGCAGACCAAAGTTCTACTGATGCTGAGAAGCAGATGCCAGTCCCTGGAGCTAATGATGGAGCTTCTGGAGTAGCAGTACTCTTAGAATTGGCTCGTATGTTCCATGAACAGTCACCACCCTTGGGAGTGGACCTACTATTTACCGATGGGGAAGATTATGGTCCCACTACTGAAGATATGTTCTTGGGAGCTTCCTATTATGCGAATGGTAGAGGTCAAGTAGACAATCCCTCTTTCGCCATCCTTTTGGATATGGTGGCTGATATGGATCCAAGTTTTCCAGTCGAGGCATTTTCAATGGAAAGTGCTCCACAAGTAGTACAGAGGGTGTGGAGTGTAGCTTCTGAATTGGGTTACGGTCGGTATTTCCCTATGGGACCGATGACTCGTGTTCTTGACGATCATGTGAAGTTGATTGAAGCAGGAATTCCGACCATAGACATAATCGATTTTGACTACGGTCCGTCAAACAGTTTTTGGCACACTCCCAGAGACGTCCCAGAAAATACAAGCAGTCGCACCCTTTCGATGGTTGGTGATGTAGTTGCTGAGGTGGTGTATCGTAGTCGTTAAACTTCGAGGTTATTGTGCCTAAAAATCCTACTGCAGTGGTATCCGTCGTTCAATGTTCTCCAAAGTTATTTGATACAGATAAAACCGTTTCTGAGGTGTGCAGATTGACCGCAGAATCTGGAAAAGTCGGAGCCAATCTGGTCCTGTTTCCAGAGGCCTATGTGGGTGGGTATCCATGGGGGCTTACCTTTGGAACGTCTGTAGGAGCCAGAACAGAGGCGGGCAGGTCTCTGTGGCAACATTACTGGGATTGTGCAATAGATATACCAGGGAAACATACCAAATTGATGGCAGAGGCGGCGAAGAAAGCGGGGGTTTATCTCGTGGTTGGGGTGATTGAGAGGGATTCCACATTTAGTCGCGGAACACTTTTTTGCACTCTGATATATTTTTCTCCAGACGGTCAGATTCTGGGAATACATCGAAAGTTGAAACCTACAGCTGCGGAACGCCTTATCTGGGGTGAAGGGGATGGAAGTACACTTACGACTATCGACACCCCTTTCGGTTGTGTGGGAGGGCTGATTTGCTGGGAAAATTACATGCCTCTTGCAAGAATGACGATGTATGGAAAAGGAGTTGAAATTTATTTGGCTCCCACAGCAGATGCCAGAGATCGCTGGCAAGCTACCCTTCAGCACATTGCCCTCGAAGGAAGGTGTTTTGTCTTGGGATGTAACCAGTATGTGACTAAGGATATGTATCCCAGTGAAATCGATGTTCAAGGGGACCTCGCATCTTGGCCTGATACGTTATGTAGAGGAGGTAGTGCTATTTACGACCCAGCTGGGGAATGCCTGGAAGGTCCGTTATATGATAAAACAGGGATCCTGACCGCGGAAATTGAGATGGATGCAGTTTCCAGGGGTAAGTTTGATTTCGATGTGGTTGGTCATTACGCTAGACCAGATATTTTCAAGTTTGAGGTGGATCAGATTGCTAAGCCGCCTATAAGTTACGGATCAAGCTAAGGTATGCCTTGAACCTTTCTGTGAATTGTGGATGCATACATAATAGAACAACCTAAAATAAGGACGTCCAAATGAATTGGATCTTTGACCGTTTGGGTATTTTACTAATCCTGCTTTTTTCAGTTGCAACAGTCAATGCGCCATCAACAGTTGATGCGCAACAGAATGAAGAGGGTAGTGAAGAAAATGAACTCTTGAAAGAGGGATTACCTCTCACTCCTCAACGTACTTTAAGGGGTTCATTCACCGAAGGGTCCTGGATTTCCTTGGATGTAAGCCCTGATGGGGAAACAATTGTGTTTGACTTCTTGGGAGATCTTTACACGATGCCGTTTTCCGGTGGTGTTGCGGAGCCAATAACTCAAGGAATGGCCTTCGATGGTCAGCCCAGATTCAGCCCAGATGGAGAGTCAGTCGTCTTTGTAAGTGACCGTAGTGGTGGAGATGGTATATGGACAATTTCACTTGATGGATCTGATACCACGCGCATCACAAGAGGTGAAAATAGTGCCTACCAGTCTCCTGAGTGGACTCCCGATGGAGATTATATTGTTGCCACTAAACAAAGTCCTGGTCAAGGTAAGCTTTGGATGTACCACCGAAGAGGTGGTAGTGGTGTGCAGCTCATAGAAGAACCTGATAATGCTCGTACGATGGGTGCGGCCTTCGGAAGTGACGAGCGTTACATTTGGTATGCAAGAAGAACGGGTACTTGGCAATATAATTCGCCCGGGAGGGATTACCAGTTGTGGACATACGACCGTGAGTCTGGGACGAATAGTAGTCGATCAGGTCGTTATGGAGGTGCATTCAGACCTACGCTATCTCCCGACGGACAATGGCTTGTCTACGGAAGCCGACATATATCGGAAACTGGCCTGCGGATAAGAGATCTTAACAGTGGTGATGAAGGTTGGTTGGCTTTCCCAGTTCAACGCGATGATCAGGAATCTAGAGCGGCACGTGATACTTATCCAGGAATGAGTTTCACGCCTGACTCTCGTGAGGTAGTCACTTTTTATGAAGGGAAGCTATGGCGTGTACCTATTGATGGCTCTGACCCAATTGAGATTCCATTTAGAGTTAACGCAGAAGTACCCATGGGTCCAGAAGTGGATTTTGATTATCCAATTGAGGATTCTCCGACTTTCGTTGCGAAACAGATTCGTGATATTGCTCCATCTCCAAGTGGAGAGCATTTAGCGTTTACAGTAATGGGCGATCTTTATGTAGTTAATGCTCCTGGAGGTACTCCTCGACGTTTGTCCCAGCCAGATGCGGTGACGTCTATGCCGGCTTGGTCGCCTGATGGTCAAAGAATTGTGTTCGTGACTTATTCACAACAGGAGGGAGGACATCTCTATTCGGTAAAGCCCAACGGTACAGACCTTGAGAGATTGACAGATCAAGCAGCGTTCTATACAGAGCCAGTCTGGTCACTTGATGGTAATCGTATAGTGGCCATTCGGGCTCCAAGGAGAACTTATGAAGAAGCTCTAACGCAAAATGTCCAAAGGGGATCTTCGGATCTCATCTGGATACCAAGTGAAGGTGGGGATGCCACTCTGATTGCTCAGGTTTCTGGACTGCGCAAGCCCCATTTTTCACAGCAAGTGGATCGCATTTATGCAACTCAGAGCGGAACGGGGTTGGTTTCTATCAGATGGGATGGTAGTGATAGGAGAGAGCATGTACAGATTCGCGGATCCAACAACGGAGGTTCTGGACCGGGTAGCCCTGCTAGTTTGATCGTCATGTCACCTCAAGGATTAAGAGCTTTAGCTCAAGTAGAAAATCAACTTTATGTGGTAGCGGTTCCTCGAGGTGTGGGTGGCGGTGCTCCAACCATTTCGGTGGCTGACCCAGAAATAACTTCGTTTCCGGCTTCTCAGTTGACAGACATAGGCGGGCAATTTCCAGCATGGAGTTTTTCTGGGCAAGAGGTACACTGGGCTCTAGGGAATGCACATTTCATCTACAATTTAGATGCGGCCGAACAGTTTGCCGACAGCCTTGCCACAGTCGATGAGGTGGAGAATGAGGATGATACGGACAGGTACAGGCCAGAAGAGTCAAGGATCCGAATTGAGTTTGAGAGAGACATTCCAATTGGAATGGTAGCTCTGACTGGCGCGCGTATCATAACGATGAAGGGGGACGAGATTCTAGAACAAGGCGATATCCTGATTCGTAACAATAGGATTGAAGGAATAGGCCCCAGTGGGAGTATAATGATCCCAGACGAAGCAGAACGATTGGATGTTTCTGGGAAGACGATTATCCCTGGCTACGTGGATACTCATGCTCATTTGCGCGGCGCATTTAATGTGCATCGCTCTCAAACTTGGTCCTATGCAGCAAATCTAGCCTACGGCGTTACTACGGCTCGAGATCCTCAGACTGGTTCCAGTGATGTGCTTACTTATGAGGATATGGTAAGAGCAGGAAGAATGTTAGGTCCTCGTGTTTATAGCACTGGCCAAGGTGTTTTCTCAAGGGAAGGGATAAGCAGTTTGAAGGAGGCTAGGGATGTGCTAAGACGCTATTCCGACTACTTCGATACCAAGACAATAAAAATGTACGGTGCCGGAAATCGTGAGGTGAGGCAATGGATCATTCAGGCCGCTCACGAGTTGCGATTGATGCCTACAACTGAAGGAAGCCTGGACCTTCGGCTGAATTTGACGATGGCCCAGGACGGCTATCCTGGAACTGAACACAATCTTCCTGGGGTTCCACTGTTCAATGATGTGGTTGAGTTAGTGGCGCAGTCTAACATGGCAACAACCCCAACTATTGTGGTCACTTACGGTGGACCTTGGGCAGAAAATTTATTTTATACCACAACAAATGTTTTGGATGATAAAAAACTGGCCACCTTTACTCCGTTTGAAGAAATTTATTCGAAAGCAGCTCGAAGGGCACCGGGTTGGTTTGATGAATCACAGTACATTCATAAAGAAATTTCCGATTTTGTGGATGATGTGGTAGAGGCAGGTGGTAGAGCTGGTGTAGGAAGCCACGGCCAGTTGCAGGGATTAGGCTATCATTGGGAACTATGGCTTGTGGGATCCTCTGATCATATGACTGAACATGAAGCTCTTAGAATCGCAACAATTATTGGGGCCGATGCTCTGGGACTCGACAACGATTTGGGATCATTGGAAGAGGGTAAGCTTGCTGATCTGGTAATACTAAATAAAGATCCGTTAGAGGATCTTCATAACTCGAATACAGTACAATGGGTTATGAAGAACGGCCGATTGTTTGAGGGAGATAGTTTAAGACAACTGTGGCCCGAGACTAAAGATGCTGAGGGCTTTTACTGGCAATCTGACGGAGCAGTGCCCCAAAGAAGGGATAGAGGGAATCAGTAATTGAAGGTGCTGGATTAATTTAGTCAGTCCAGGCTACCATTCTATGCCACCTTGCTGACTAGTATCGATATTCTGCCCTTTTTCATTATTCAATAGCACACTCTCGATTTGTGCATACAGGAATTCTTTGGATTTTGAGTCCCTCGGGTCTAAGCCATAGTGATTGATGAGTAACGTTTGGTGAGTTAGCCACTCTTGCCAACATTCTGAGCATATCTGGCCTTGGATTTTTTCTCCTAAATCACTACGAAAGGGTGGTTTTTCCAGCTTAGTATTATCTTTTTCGCAGCGTTTGCAATTTATGGTAGCTGTCATAGAAATAGACTCAGTTGCTTTTATAGCCCTTGAAATTGTTATGATGTTTGTAATATCAATTATTATAAGATTGTAGTCACTAAGAGGTAAGGGGTTCAAGATTATCTATCGATATCTAAAACTTTGCTTCTGACTGGTTATAGGAAGCGTTGAGCTTAAAATATCAAAAGAAGGATATTTTAAATGTTGAACAAGAAACAATTAGAGCATCTTGAACGCAGGTTGCAGACTGAGAGGGATAAGGCACAAAAGGCTTTAGGACGCTTTGGAAGAAGAACAAAATTGGACCGGGAAGTCATGGATTCGGAGTTGGTTTCCTATACTGATCACATGGCTGATCAGGGAACTGAAGCCATGGAGCGGGAGAAGGCAGCTCTTTTTGCTAGCAAAGAGGGAAGATATATTTACCGATTAGAGGAAGCGCTAAGGAGATTGTTTGCCCATCCCGACCAGTTTGGGTTATGCCAAACCTGTGGTACAGAAGTTGGCTTCAAACGTCTCGACGCTCTACCACACGCCCGGTATTGTATCGATTGTAAACGTCAGGAGGAGGCTGGTAGTTAGTCCTTAAGAGCATCTAGGATATCATTTCCTAAAGCCTCAATATGCCAGTTCCGGACTCCATCTATCTGCAGCAAATCAGCGCTGTGATCCACCTGTATAGTAGCGATGTGACTTAGTAGTGAGTTAGACATTATGCTTCCCCTGGCAATCTTAAGTCTATCGGCTGCTTTGTTGCGAATCACTTTTAGTTGTTCCAGGGTTCTTTCCTCTTTATTGGACAGTCGGTGCCGCCGGGGTCCTTTTTTCGTGGGATAACCCATCCACTGCTCAGCAGGAAGATTGTCAATTCGTTCTAGCCTCTTGATCAATGTTTTGCCGAATTTAATGAGGATCTTGTCGGACATTCCTTTGATTCTGCCGATCGCAGATAGTTGGTTTGATTGCAGTTTTGCAATTTCTAGGAGAACTGGATCACCAGCTACTCTGAAATGAGCCCGATCGATATTTTTAGCGATTGTATCTCTCCATTCACAGATTCCTCTGAGACGTTCCAGCTCCCTGTTCGAAAGGTGCTTGGACCCTTTGATTTTTAACACGGGATCGGATTCGGTTTCTGGTTCCCAACGTAGTTTGCTTAGAGCTGAACATTCTTCAGCGACCCATGAAGAACGGCGCAAAATGTCGAGTTGTTTAGTCAGTAGGTCACATAACACATTTAGGTGTTGTGTATCAGCCGCAGCGTAGGCCAGCATTTCTTTGGAAAGAGGTCTCTTCGCCCAGTCCGCTCGCTGGTATTTTTTCGACAAGTCTATGTTGAGGTGCTTACTGAGAAGAGCGGCCAATCCAAGTGAAGGTTCTCCAACTAAAGAAGCGGCGATCTGAGTGTCAAATAATTGGACTGGGAAGATGTGAAGGTCTCGTTGAAGCAAACGGAGGTCGAAGACCCCTCCATGCAGTACAAGAACAGTATCGGGATTTTGGAAAATGGGTCGCAGTGAATCTGATGGATCCACAGAGAGAGTGTCTACTAGAAAGGTCTGGTCACCAGATGTAATTTGCAGCAAGCAAACCTTATCTGAATATCGATGAAAGCCTGCAGCCTCAAGATCTATTGCAAGACGGCCTTTCCCACGCACAGTTTGGACAAGGTGTTCAAGATCTTCTTGATTCTCGATTAATTGGACTGACATTATACTAGACGTTGGTGGTTCTTTGTAGAGAAAGCAAGTAACAAAGATGTGATCAGCCTTGCTACAGTCATCATCTGAGTTCAATTTTAATATGAAATCTGGTCAAAGCAGTATCACTCAAAATATGTGAACACACCTATGCTTCGAACAAAAATCGTTTGTACAATAGGTCCTGCGACTTCATCAAAGTCAGCTATTCATGATCTAATCAAGGGTGGCATGGACATAGCTCGTATCAATATGTCCCACGGAGACCATGAAACACATGCTGAAACAATAGCTTGTCTCCGCAGTACTGCAGAGGAATTGGGCTGCAATCTTGGTATATTGGTCGATCTTGCTGGTCCAAAAGTACGTGTAAATGGGCTTCAAGAGCCACTACAGTTGGCCGAAGGTCAGAGAGTAACTATGGCGGATGACCTGTCTGAAAAAACTGCAGATATGTCAGCAACATCGTTCGATTGGATTGAGTGGTTGATACCTGGAGATCCTATCCTTTTGGATGACGGCGCGCTGGAATTGTCTTTTGTTGAATCGAAAAAAGGTGTGGCTGAGTTTAAGGTTGTAAGAGGAGGAGAACTAACAGAAGGTAAGGGAGTCAACATACCCAACGTTAACGTCGAAACCACCCCTCTTACAGAAAAGGATTTGGCGGATTTACAGTTCGCCTTGGAGAGAGGTGTGGAATACATAGGGCTCTCCTTCGTATTGAGTTCGCAAGACCTAGTGAAGCTTAAGGATAAAATTCCTGGCAAAACTCTGATAGTTGCAAAAATCGAGAAAGCAAAGGCCCTTGAGAGCTTGAGTGAAATAGTTAATACCACGGATGCTCTGATGGTAGCCAGAGGAGACCTGGGTGTGGAATTGCCCTTTGAGAGGGTTCCAAGAGCACAAAAGCGAATAATTCGCTCGGGCAACTTTGTAGCGAGGCCAGTTATTACGGCCACCCAAATGTTGGGCTCGATGATCGATCACTCAAGGCCCACTAGAGCAGAAGTGTCAGACGTGGCGAATGCTATTTTGGATGGTTCGGATGCAGTAATGCTTTCGGGTGAAACTGCGATTGGAAAACATCCAATTGAATCCTTAGGAGCTATGGTTTCAATCATTAGAGAGGTCGAATCCAGTGGTTTTCTTGACCAGGGTCCGATTTATGGAACTTTTTCCGGAAGTCATAAACGTGGTGGGGCGACACCGAGGGAGCATGCGGTCGCTTCAGCTACCGTAGAGGTTGCAAGGCAACTAGAGGTACCAGCAATAATAGTGATCACTCGCAGCGGTTTTTCGGCAAGGTTGGTTTCCAGTTATCGTCCAAAGGCCCCATTGTTTGCCCTATGCACCGACGATTATACTTGTAGACAACTTGCTGCAGTCTGGGGGGTATATCCTGTGTTGGCCGAAGACGTGGAAGTTAGCTATGAAGCTCTTTCTCAGTTTGGAAAAAACGTTGTCCTTCAGAGGGGTTTGGGCATTTCAGGTGATTCCATAGTGGTGACATCTGGTTTTCCTTTTAATATCTCAGGAACTACTAACACCATGCGGGTAGAGGTCATCTAACAATAATGAGGCTAACATTTCTCGGGACAGGAACTTCATTCGGAGTTCCTGTAGTAGGGTGTGATTGTCGTGTATGTTTATCGGCTGATCCAGCTGACACTCGCACAAGGCACGGTGCTCTTTTGGAGCTTGAAGGTGGAAATTTACTCATAGATTCTCCACCTGAATTGAGGATGCAGTTGTTGGCTACGCAGACAACTACTGTAGATGCAGTTTGGTTTACTCACGACCACGCTGATCATTGTCACGGAATAGATGATTTGCGTGCTTTTACTACCAGGAATCGTCCAGATATTCCAGCTTATGTGCCTGACATCTATGAGAATCAATTTAGAACTCGCTTCAACTACATTTTTAATAACCAGTATCAGCCGCCAAAGGGGACAATCAAACCGCGAATAGAGTTGTGTTCGTTTGGACCTGATGTACCTGTTGATATTTTGGGACAGCAGTTTTCACCTGTGGTTGTTCCACATGGACCCCAATACTCATATGGTTTCCGGGTGGGCAATCTCGGGTATGTAACTGATGGAAAATCATTGCCAGATGAAGCATTGGCAGCACTTAAAGGGGTCAGCGTTTTGGTGCTCAATGCTCTTTGGTTCGGCAGGCCACATCCGACCCATTTCAATGTCGAAGAAGCTGTGGAAGCAGCAGCTTTGGTGGGGGCGGAAAACACTTTCCTTACACACATCAGTCATAAAGTTACGCATAAGGAGTTGATTGAAAATTTACCAGTCAATGTGCAACCTGCGTATGACGGATTGAAGGTGGAGATCAATTGAAAACCGTCTTGAATTATGGGGAAATGTTGGCCGTAAATGTGGGTCCTAATGGAATCGAACAAGAGAGATTACAAACAGACTTAGCAAAAAGATTTCTCAATGTTCATGAAATGATTTCCAAAGAAGGCAACGCAACAAACATGGGTTTCTTGGATCTAGAGAACACTTGGGCTGAGGTAGAGCATATTGAAGTATTGGCTAGAAATTATAGGAAACGTTTTGGTGCAGTTGTGGTTATTGGAATGGGGGGATCTTCACTTGGTACGCAGGCCTTGTGTCAGGCTTTGTTGGGAAAATCATGGAACCTATTGGATGACGTGTCTCGCAATTATTGTCCCAAAATCTATTTCCTAGACAATTTGGATCCAGTCAGCGTACGTGATTTGTTAGATAGGATAGATGTTGAGAACACTTTATTTAATGTGGTAAGTAAATCTGGATCTACAGCGGAAACATTGGCTCTATACGCAGTAGTAGAGGATTTTGTAACTCGGGCAATGGGGTCGGATAAGG
The DNA here is from genome assembly GCA_045561015.1 of Longimicrobiales bacterium. Lineage (GTDB taxonomy): Bacteria > Gemmatimonadota > Gemmatimonadetes > Longimicrobiales > Gaopeijiaceae. Next base: position 10,880 of record JBJKYO010000064.1, read on the forward strand.
CTTGCGAACATTTTCTTTTCACGACCGATCCATCCTTGGGTGCATTGCGCAAAATAGCCCAAGAAAGAGGTATCGAAAGCCTAGAAGTCCCACCTGAAATAGGTGGTCGGTTTTCTGTTCTATCACCCGCAAGTCTGTTCCTTGCATCTTTGGTTGGCTTGGATGTTAGGAGCATAATCCAAGGTGCAGAAAATTCCAAAGAACATTGCAGGACGCCTGTCTTAAAGGACAACAAAGCTGGCATGATCAGCACGCTTTTTCATACTGCTGATAGTGAGCAGGGAAGGAACGTACATGTAGTTATGCCTTATTGTGATCGTCTCCAAAATTTTTCTCTGTGGTTTCAACAGTTGTGGTCTGAATCTCTAGGCAAGGCACAGAATTTATCTGGGGAATTGGTGAATGCTGGCCCCACTCTTCTGACAGCAAGAGGTGCCGTGGATCAGCATTCACAACTTCAGTTATTTACGGAAGGTCCTGAAGATAAGGTCATCTTGTTTTTGAAACTGGGAGATTACAGTAACGATATAGAAATACCAGTGGAAAATGTTAATGCGCATGCTTTCCAGTCCTTTAAAGGAAGAGGGCTGGGAGAACTTCTAAAACTGGAACAGCAGGCTACTGTGGAATCATTAAGAATAGTGGGACGCCCAACTATGACCTTAGAATTAGATAGCCTAGACGAAGAAGTTCTGGGTGAATTGCTGATGCTATTTATGATGGTTACAGTGTATGCGGGCGGTTTATATGAGGTGAATCCTTGGGATCAGCCAGGGGTCGAATTAAGCAAACGTCTGACGTTTAAGTTTCTAGATCGTGGAAAGATCAAAAATCTTGATCCTCAACAAAGCGACTCCTGCTGGAAATTAAGGAATACTGGTAGTGATTAGCTTACAGTATATTTCAAGGATCATATATTTTGTGTTAATAGCTGTCATTGTTTGGCGAGAGAGGATGTTGAAAAATGGATAATGAAAAAGAGCCACTTGAAATTGATGGCAAATCTTCTAGTGATTCAGGTGCTGGAGCATTTGTACTAGGAGCTCTATTAGGTGCGGGACTGGCTCTATTGTTAACGCCCAGAACTGGTCACGAAATTCAAAAGAGAATCAAGGAAAAAGCCAAACAGTTGAGTGAATCAGCTAAGGATAACATGACGGGTCAAGGCCAGACTCTAGAGACTCGAATTGATGATTTAAGGGATGGTATCGAGTCCCAGATTCGACTTGTGAAGGATATAGTGGAATCGAGCAAAAAGGTAAAGGAAATTAACGACCGAGGAGTTGGTCACTTATTTGAAGGTCTTAACCAAGTGGAAGGAGGGGGGTATGCTCCTCCTGAAAGTCTGCGGATTTTGGGAGAGATGACAGTTGAGGAGGAAGAAGAGGAGGACTAGACTAGTAAAATAATGTAGTCATGTAATCGTGTTAGTTTGTTGCGAAAATTCTTAACATCAAAGGTCTTAATTACTAATGAAAGGAACTACAAAAATAACTAGTTTTATGGTTGGCCTGGTTGTTTGGGGTTGCTCACCAGTAGAATTGGCTACCAGGACCGACGAATCTACCATCAGATCCGCTTTCCATGATTTTAGGGTTGTAACCGTTGTAGAAGGGCTGGTCCATCCTTTTGCGATGCAGTTTCTTCCAGAGGGCGATATGCTGGTCACGGAACGCCCGGGGAGACTGAGGATAGTCAGGGATGGCGTTCTTTTAGAGAAACCAGTTGACGGTCTACCTGAAATCCTAGCTTTGGGTCAAGGTGCTATTTCGATGGATGGTAGGGAGCAGGCAGGACTGAGAGATGTCATCCTACATCCAGATTTTGCTAGCAATAGGATGATTTATTTGAGCTTTACTGCACCTGAGGGTGTCGATCCGCTGGGAAACCTGACAATTGTCAGGGGACGCTTTGAAAACGACGAATTGACCGAAGTAGAAAAAGTTTTTACAGCTGTAGCTCCAGGCAATGGTACAGACAGAAGCTCGATGTGGGGGGCTAGAATGGTGTTCGACAAGGCTGGCTATTTGTTTATGACCATTGGGGATCGACAGTGGCCTTCTGAAGGCGATTTAGCTATCCATCCTGCTCAGAATCTTTCAAATCACAATGGCACTACGGTGCGACTTCATGATGACGGTCGCATACCTGAAGACAATCCTTTTGTCGGAGTACCAGAAGCCCTCCCTGAGATTTGGACTTATGGACATCGTAACGCTCAAGGAATAGAAGTTCATCCTGAAACTGGGGAAATATGGCTGAACGAACACGGACCACAGGGGGGAGATGAACTAAATCTGCTAAGACCTGGTTTGAATTATGGTTGGCCGTTGGTGGGCTATGGAGTTAACTATCGCACAGGTTTGAGGATACATGATGGAACTCATTCGGACGACACTGAACAACCCAGACACATCTGGGTGCCTTCGATTGGGATCTCAGGAATGTTGGTTTATACGGGCGATCAATTTCCAGACTGGAAAGGAGATATGTTTGTTGGTGGTCTGCGTGGCGAGAGGTTAGATAGAATAACTATGCGTGATGAAGTTATTGTCGCTGAGGAGACTTTGATTAGAGACATGGGGAGGATAAGGGATGTCCGACAAGGACCAGACGGGTATATTTATCTTGCAGTGGATGGTGATGCTCGCGGTTTCGACGGTGATCCCACTAACCTTATGCGTTTAGAGCCAGTGGGTTATGATTGATACACAGTACTTTATTGAAGAATAATGCGAGGGGAGAGTAAGATCTGAACAACGGTTGAGGAGACTATGCTTGGTGTCCGTGAATCACGATTGAAACTTTTGAGTGTCGATTTCTTCCATCACATACAAGATTCATTAGAGGTCTCTGAATTGTGAGTAAGACTAGTTCCCGTAAGGTGGTTGGCCGTAACAGAAAGGCTTTGCATCAATACGAGATCCTAGATACCTATGAAGCTGGAATTGTTTTAAAGGGCCCTGAGGTGAAATCACTACGTATGGGACAGGTAGCTTTCAGGGATGCATTTGCTAAAGTGGAGGGAGGCGAAGTTTGGTTGTACAGCTTCCATATAGCTCCCTATGCCCAGGCAAATCGAGCTAATTTAGACAGCGATCGAAAACGTAAGCTTCTTTTGAATAGAAGTGAGATCCGTCGACTGTCAGCAAAGACGTCTGAGAAAGGTCTCACTCTGGTGCCTTTGGATGTTTATTTTCGGAGGGGTAACGCCAAATTAACACTGGGCTTGGGCAAGGGACGACAACAGTACGACAAAAGGGAAAAGCTGAAGAGAGCTACCCAAGAAATGGAAGCACGTAGAGCTGTGTCCAGGTATAAATGAAAGTAATTTCCTGGTCGATATGGCCCCTTTTTTGCCTAGCAGCACTATCGCTACAACCAATTGAATCTCTAAGTCAAATGAATGACCAGCTAAAGCTCGTAACCTTGCCAGGGGATACAATTGCAATTAGCACTTTTGACACTAGAGGCTACAAGGCGGCCTCTCATCTCGTGTTGGAAGAAATGGGTTGGGAGGTTGAGGTGGACAGTGAGAATCTAAGGGCAGTTATCAGTGACAGTGATAGTGTGCATTTTGTCTTTGGTAGTCCTTTTTTCCGCTGGAACGATAAAATGTTTCAATTAGTCAATGCCCCGTCTTTGGATGGTTCGTCTGGCAACATTCCAATTCAATTTTTTCTCGACTTCGTTCCTATGCACTTGGGAGGGGGGTACGTTTTTGCGGATGAGCAATTCTCTGGAGTTGATCAGGAATCAGATTCCAATCAGGAAGGACAGGGAGCGCAGCCAGAGCCAGAAAGTGAGTTGGAACCTGACATAGAAACAGGTGAAAGCGGGAGCAATAACAAAAGAAGGATTGTAATCATTGATCCTGGACATGGTGGCAAGGACCCAGGCACCACTGGTTCTGGTGGACGAAGGGAAAAGGATATTGCACTCTCAGTTAGCAGGGAATTAGTTCGGGAATTGGATAAGGACGACGGCATAGAAGTCTATATGACAAGAGATAGGGACGTATTCGTTCCTCTTTGGGAGAGGGGTGAGCAGGCGATGCTTCTCAAAGGTGAAGATACAGCGATCTTCCTGTCTATACACGTTAATGCGGCCCCAAATAACCCATCGGTTCGAGGATTTGAGACCTATTTTCTTTCCGAGGCCCGTACTGAGCACGAACGGAGAGTGGCTGCTAATGAAAATGCTCCCCTAGCGTTCTATTCTGGAGAGGAAAGTGCTAATGAGAGTCCTGACCTTGATTTTATACTTCGAGAACTGAGAAATCTGGACCATCAGCACTGGTCAGCGAATCTAGCGGAGACCATACAGAAGCGTTTGGGGGCAGTGCATTCTGGTCCAGACCGAGGAGTGAAACAGGGCCCCTTTGCCGTGATTACTAACGTTCTGATGCCAGCAGTTCTCGTAGAGATAGGTTTTGTTAGTAATAGAGAAGAAGAAAGGGAAATGTCACGTTCTGAATTCCAGAGGAAACTGGGAAGGGCTCTCGCAGATGCGGTAAGAGAGTTTTATAATCGTTACCCTCCTGGACAGCAAGCGGTTGGTAGAGGGGGAGAATGTTGAGGATAGGAGTGGCAAGATAATGCAGATAGAACAGAATCTTTTTGGTGCACATTTCCGGAATCCTGTGTTGCTGGCAGGAGGCACTTGTGGGTTTGGTGAAGAACTTGTAGAAGTCATTGATCTTGAGACGCTGGGTGGGATTGTGACGAAATCAGTCACCTATGAGCCCAGGAAAGGAAATGCCGCACCCAGGGTGGTAGAAGCGGGCAATGCGATGCTCAACTCAGTAGGTTTGGCCAATCCTGGTGTAGAGATAGTCTGTAGTCAAAAGATTCCATGGATGAGGGAGAATTTATCTTCAATTCAAGTGTTTGTTAGCGTAGCTGGACACGTCATCGACGAGTACTGTTCCGTAGTAAAACGATTGGAAAAAACTGGTGGATTCCTTGGTTATGAGCTGAATTTGTCCTGTCCTAATGATGTGAAATTGGGAGGCCTTCCCTTTGCGCTCGACCAGGAAGCATTGAGCGAAGTCGTGTCCTCAGTTCGCAAGTTAACCGAGCGTCCCATTTTGGTGAAGTTGGCCCCGAATGTCCCAGATATAGGTCTAGTGTCTCAAACAGCGGAGGCAAGTGGGGCTGATGGGTTAACATTGATAAATACAATGCCTGGTCTGACGATTAATGTCGATTCGCAAGAAGCAGAATTAGGGGCTGGACAAGGAGGAGTTTCTGGTCCAGCACTCCGTGCTGTGGGGGTGCATGCGGTTCATAGTGCGAAGAAAAAAACTACGATTCCTTTGGTTGGTGTCGGGGGTATCATGAACGAATATGACGCTATTCAATATCTTTTGGCTGGGGCTTCTTTAGTTCAGGTCGGAACTGCTACATTTGCTGATCCAAGGTCAGCCCAGGAAACTGCGCGGGGCATCGAAAGATTTTGTGAAAATCAAGGTATAGAATCTATTTCAGATTTAATTGGAGCTTATAGAAAAGACAAGAAAACAGAGGGTGTACTGGGAGGGGTTGATTGAATAGTGAAAAAAACTAAAGTGATCATAGCACTAGACTTCCCAAATTCTGAACAAGCTTTGAGTCTAGTTGATAAAATCGGAGAAAGCGGTGACTTCTATAAGGTCGGTCTTGAGCTATTTTCACATGAAGGTCCAGCCATTGTAGAGGCTTTAAAGCAAAGAGGCAAAAGTATTTTTTTGGACCTGAAGCTATATGACATTCCTAATACTGTAGCAGGAGCTGTAAGATCTGCTGTCGATCTTGGTGTCGATTTAATGACGCTTCACACGGTAGGAGGGGAGAAAATGATGAGGGCAGCCGTTGAAGCGTCAGGCGGTCTCGTCTCGCTTTTAGGGGTGACCGTGCTGACATCTATGACTGATAGTGAGGTAGAAAATATTTGGGGACGGCCAGTCAAATCTCTTCCGGAAGAAATTTTAAGATTAGGGAATCAAGCGAAGCAGGCGGGACTCACAGGAGTAGTGGCTTCACCAAAAGAAGCGAAGATGCTCAAAAGTTCATTAGGTATGGATTTTATTGTGGTGACACCTGGAATTCGGCTTGCTGGAGAGGATGCTCACGACCAGGCGAGAGTTTCTACTCCATTGGGAGCGGTGGAGGCAGGTGCAGATTACCTGGTAGTGGGACGATCTATCACTCAATCAGACGACCCATATTATACACTACAGCGATTAAACGAAGAGATTTCTTGATCGGTGTGAGCATTTTCAAACATTGCCTAGAGAATTTTGTATGAGTCTAAAATTATTCGATACTCTAAGCCGGTCGCTAAAGCGATTTGAACCTTCAAATCCTCCAACAGTTTCTTTGTATGCGTGTGGTCCAACTATTTATGACCATGCTCATATTGGCAATTATCGAAGCTTTTTGGTCTACGACTTGCTCCACCGATACTTGGTATGGTCAGGCTATAATGTTCGTTTTGTGATGAATCTGACTGATGTCGACGACAAGACGATTCTGAAGGCCGCCGAAGCGGGTCAGACCATAAAGGAATATACCGGACCTTTTGGTGAGCAGATTTTAGAAGATGCTGAAAAATTAGGGATCCTTCCCGCTGAAGTTTACCCCTTAGCAACGGACTACATAAAAGAAATGATCTCTTGGACTGAACGCCTGATAGAAAATGGAATGGCGTATTCGACACCCGACGGTTCAGTATACTTTTCCATAGGTTCATTTCCAGAGTACGGTCGTTTAAGAGGCTTGGATCTAGAGACTGCGACCACAGTATCCAGGGTTGATTCGGATGAATATGAAAAAGAGGATGTCCGAGATTTTGTTTTGTGGAAAACCACTAAGTCTATCGACGAAGAAGTGGAAGCTTCTTGGGATTCTCCATGGGGAAGAGGAAGGCCAGGTTGGCATCTCGAGTGCTCAGTCATGAGCATCAAAGAACTTGGGGAAACCTTGGATATACATATGGGCGGCGAGGATTTGGTTTTTCCTCACCATGAAAATGAGATTGCCCAATCTGAGGCCGTAACGGGAAAACCTTTTGTACGCCACTGGGTGCATGTAAAGCACTTGATCGTTGAGGGCAGTAAAATGTCAAAATCACTTGGCAATACGATAACTGTCCGGCAACTTTTGGAAGAGGAATTTGAGCCTGCTGCTATCCGTCATCAGCTACTAAGTGCACAGTACCGAAAGGAGCTCAATTTTACGAGGAAGGATCTTATCGCGTCTGCATCAGCTGTGCAGAGAATAGTTGATTTTGAGGCCAGACTCAGTTCGCTCAAGGAACTGCCCGTAGATGGAGAAGGTGAACTAAGTGCTATCTCCTCAAAGACTATTAGTGAATTCCAGAGCGTGATGGATGATGATCTGAATTCTGCTGAAGCTCTGGCGGTACTTTTTGTCTTTATTAATAAGGCTAATGGAGAGCTAGACTCTGGCTCTGATATCTTCCAGGGAGATGTCGACAGAGCTTTGGAAACGTTGAAGTCCCTGGATTTGGTGTTTGGTTTACTTTCTATTGCTAAAGAGACTCGTCAGGTAGATTCTTCCATGGAAATGTGGGTAGAGAGGCTTTTAGATGAGAGAAGCGAGGCACGACAGAATCGGGATTTCCAGCGGGCAGACCAAATTCGGGACGAGTTGCTTTCCAAGGGAATAGTGCTAGAAGATTCAGGGGGGGGCGCTACTAGATGGAAAAAATCTGGCTAGTAGAATTAGAAATAATAGGAGGTAATCAATGTTGAGTTCATCAAGAAAAGTGAGGTGGGGCAGTATTGTACTTGTAGCATTAGTCCTGTTTTCAAGTTGTCAGGAGGGACCGGCCCAATTAAAAGTAGGAGTGCAGGAGTTGGTTTCACCTGCAAGTGAGAATAGTGGCGAGCCCTTTTTGTCCGCTTCGGGAGACCAAATATTGATGAGTTGGCTAGAAGCAAATGGTGAGGATGGACATCAATTAAAATTTTCCACGTTAGAAGCCGATGGCTGGTCCCAAGGAAAAATTATAACTGAAGGGACTGATTTTTTTGTTAATTGGGCGGATTTTCCATCTATAAGACATGGTCCTAACGGCACCTTGTGGGCACACTGGTTGCAGTCTGGAACACAGGGCGGTTACGACTATGGTGTTAGAATTGCACAATCAAACGATGGTGGACAAAATTGGTCAGAACCATGGACACCTCACGACGACGGGACTCCCACTGAACATGGTTTTGTAAGTTCGGTTTCATTGGAACAAACTATGGGATTCATATGGCTTGACGGGCGTCAGTTCGCGGCTGCAGAACAAGATGAATCGGTAGCGAGAGAGATGACGCTTAGATATAGAGAAATGGGAGTTGATGGGACTCCAGGGCCGGAGACTTTGATGGATGGAAGGGTGTGTGATTGTTGTCAAACAGATGCTGCTATGACACCAGGGGGTCCAGTAGTTGTGTATAGGGATCGAACGGAGGCGGAGATCAGGGATATTTATATAACTCGTCTGGTAGAGGGGAATTGGACCGATGGTGAGGTTGTATATGAAGACGGTTGGAATATAGGAGGATGTCCTGTTAATGGTCCTTCTGTAGCAATGGCGGAGAACCAGCTATATGTCGGTTGGTTCACGGGTGCAGAAGAACAACCTAGGGTGAAGGTAGCGAGTTCCTCGGATCTAGGTGAGTCTTTCGGTACTCCCACGGTTATTGATGATGGAAATCCTGCGGGAAGAGTTGCTGTTGTAGGACTTTCGAACGGTGAGGCTTTGGTATCCTGGTTGGAACGAACTGGAGATGGAGGAGCTGAAGTTAGAATGCGCAGGATTACTTCTGAGGGTGTCATTTCAGAAAGTGTAACATTGACTGTTACGACATCGGGTCGTGCTACGGGATTCCCCCAGCTAGTTCAAGGACCAGATGAGTCATTGATGGTAGCATGGACAGATGTTACCGAAGAAACTCAACAGGTAAGAGTGGCGAGGGTAGAAATCGATGAATAGAAAACTTAATAGTAGTTACGGTATCTACGTGGCATATCCTCTCATTGTTTTGGCGGCGATTCTTAATTCTTGCGTTCCAGATGATGGGGAGATTCCTAGTGCGGATTTGACTGAAAGAACATCTTTTAGTGTCGAGGACTATGCACAACTCACTCCAGACGAATTCGTGGATAAATTCAGTCTTCGTGAATCGGAACTGCCAGTTAGAGAGATGCCTGGTTGGAGTCCGTTGCAAAAGGTGGTGGTGGAGATGCCAGGGAATGAACCTTGGGAAGGACGATTTGAGAGATTGGATTTCCTACAGTCCGTAGCTCCTGAGGTAGAGTTTGTTCCTGTTAAAAATCTGACTGACGCTATTAGTCGAGGTGTTCTAGATGATGCGCAGGCTACAATTGGTTTGGGCTGTGGACCAGCGACGATTGAAGCAATTGGATCCCAGATCCACTGGATACAATCAGGAAGCGTTGGGTTGGACAGGTGTTTCAACACGGTTGGTGAAGATGCTCAGAGAATGCAAGAGAAGATGAAGGAGCAGAATGTCTTGGTTAGCTCCATTCGCGATATGACCAAGCATTCCATCGCGCAACATTCACTCACAATAATGCTTTCACTCATTGGGGGTATGGATATTCACGCCGAAAGGCAACGAAAACATATTTGGGGACGGACCAGAACTGATGTGGTGAGAGATAAACATCTTGATGCTGAATTCCAGGATTTGACTTTATTCGTGGTGGGTCTGGGGAGTATAGGTACCGAGTTGGCCAAGTTAGCTAATGCTTTAGGGATGAGAGTCATAGCTACCAGGAATAGTAGCCGATCTGGCCCTGATTTTGTCGATTATGTTGGGTTGTCCGATGAAATGTATGAATTGGCCAAGGAGGCAGATATCGTTTTTGCGGCGGTTCCTCCAACACCAGCAACCTTAGGTTTGTTCGATATGAGGTTTTTTGATGCGATGAAAGAATCCGCTTATTTCTTGAGTATTGCACGACTTGGTGTAATTAATTGGGATGACCTCAAGGAGGCACTGAAGTCTGAAAAAATAGCCGGATTTGGTACGGATGATCTTCCTCAAGACGATTTTGAATTATGGGATCTTCCACGTGTCATCATGACTCCTCACGTCTCCGATTATTCACCTCGCTATAGAGACAACCAGTATGTTTTCTATCGAGAGAATTTGAGACGTTACATGGCTGGTGAACCATTGCTGAATTTAATCGATGTCAATCGTGGGTATTAAAATCGAAAAATTATTATTGATTCATGAGTGATAGCAGTTGGTTACCTGAAGCTGCCGCTCTGAAGAAGGCAGGACCGAAACGAATACTGTTTCTATGCGTTCAAAATTCTGCGCGGAGCCAGATGGCAGAGGGAATAGCTCGTAGCATGGGTCCCACAGGTGTGGAAATTTATTCTGCAGGAGAATCACCAACTTTTGTCAGACCTCAAGCTATTGAAGCCTTAAGTGAAATCGGTATAGATATATCGGGACAGACCTCCAAGAGCGTTGATGACATTGATACCCCAATAGACGCTGTGATCACACTTTGTGCGGAAGGTGTTTGCCCCGTTTGGATGGACACACCGCTTAGAATCCACTGGGCACTGGAGGACCCTGTGTTAGCAGAACAGTCGGAAGAGGAGCGGATGGAAGCATTTCGAGAAGTTAGGGATGAGTTGGTAATAAGGATGGAGTTCGTGTTTAGTTCTGATTAATTGCAGATTATATTTCTTTTGGGGTATGCTGATGATCAACTCGGCAGATCAAGAGAACCAAATTCTTAAGGGGATCAGGTATGTCAAAACATGCAGCACTCAATACGTTCGGAAGATCTAGTAATCCGGCCATTTCAGGATTTGCCAATATAAAACCCGGTTACGGTAATTCTTTTGCCATCTCAGAGAGGATGACTATTGCTGGGACTGCCCAGAAAACGATGTTTCTTCTAGTATGTTGCTTTGCAGCTTCTATCTATGGGTGGAATAACCCAGGATTTATGGTTCCCGCACTCATTCTAGGTCTAATTGCAGCAATGGTGACTATTTTTAAGAAGGAATGGGCAGGGACAACAGCACCAGTATATGCAGGCCTTGAGGGAGTAGCTTTGGGGGGCATCACGGTTATGGCTGAAGCTCAGTTCCCTGGAATTGGACTGCAGGCAGTTAGTTTAACATTCGGGGTGTTTTTTACACTATTGCTGTGCTACATGAGTGGAATCATTAAGGCAACTGAGAATTTCAAGCTGATGATTGTTTCTGCCACTGGCGGGATTTTCTTGTTGTACATGGCCAGCTTCGTTCTGGGATTTTTTGGCATAAGCATAGGTTTCATTCATTCTAGTGGACCAATGGGAATCGGCTTTTCTATGGTTGTGGTCGGCATCGCTGCACTTAATTTGGTGCTGGATTTCGATTTCATTGAAGATGCTGCTGAAGCTGGTCTTCCGAAACATATGGAATGGTTCGGAGCTTTTTCTTTGATGGTCACGCTCGTATGGCTATACCTAGAAATCTTGCGGCTGTTGTCGAAATTACGCAGTCGGCGGTAAGGTTAGGTTGATGAGGGGACTGAGTTACTAAAAGATCCATTTCCAGATTTCTCCCAACAGGTAGGCTATCAGAAGCCAAAGGAAGAAAATCCAGAAACAGCCAGGAAGGCAGCAAGAACAGCAACCCCCAGGCTGACCATGTACGCGCTTGACGACGACTTCTGGTTGTGCTGGTTCTTCCCATTGGTCGGTATATTCCCAACCACAAAACCTGCAGTTGTCTCCAGGGCCATCCACGTGTCTACCACAGTTGTAACAGTGGGGCATCAGCTTAATCCCATATTAACAGGTGAACCTATTGTGGTTAACTAGGATTGTTTATGGAGAGGTTGATTAGATCGCGAAATCTTTCCCAGGGGTTTCCTCCCTCTCTTCTGGCCCCAGGTGTTTGGGTGAATACGATTGCTATGATTTCACGCTCAGGATCTATCCAAGCTCTCGTACCATCGGAACCAGAGTGTCCATAAACCCCATTGTCTATGCTGAATCCATAGCCATAACTACTGGTTTCTCCTACAGTTATTTTTGGACTGGTCAATAATTGTACACTCGCCTCATCAAGGATTCTGGTCTCCCCATAAATTCCTCGATTTAACAGCATCTGACAGAAAATGGCGTAGTCGATAGCAGTGGAGATCATTCCCCCCGAACCACGTGCAAATGGAAATGCTACTGGACCACCAGGAGTGCCTTCTGGCATCCATTCTTCTGTTTCCGAACTGCGTCGGTAGTAGACTTCACCCATGCGGTTCAGTTTGCCTTCTAGGTCATGGCCAATTTGATGGTTATAAGAATCCTCCATTCCCAATGGATTATAAACGTTTGCCTCTAAATATTCTTCGAGAAGTTGACCCGAGACGATTTCTACTATTGCTGCAAGGGTGTTATAACCAGGATTATTGTAGCTGTAGCTCTGTCCAGGAGTTACCTCCGCACCTATCGATCCAAAACGGGCTGACTCCAGTTGTAAAGTCGGAGCATTGGGATGTTGTGCTGATGGTTCCATCAGCGGTCCCAAAAAAAGGCTTGATATCCGCAATCCGCTGCTATGTGACAGCAGATGACCAATATTGATAAAACCTGAACGGTAGTTATCCCATTCTGGCATATGGTCTCTCACCATATCCGAATAGGACATTTTCCCGTCCTCAACCAATTGAGCTATGGCAGTTGCTACCAGAGGCTTGGTATTCGAAGCCATCCTAAACATCGTATTGGGTTCCATAGTTAGATTTCGTGCTTTGTCTTTCCATCCCACCGCATCGTGAAGGACAATTCGTCCTTGACGAACCACCATCAAAACAGCACCGACTAGGTCACCTTTGTCCACAGCTTCTTGATATAGACCAGTGCCTCCAGCCAGGACAGCAGATGACATGCCAACTTGTTCAGGGTTTCCGTATGAAAGAGTGTGCAACCTCTGACCACTTAGGTCCACGGGAAGGAAGGCGCACCATAGGGCTATAATCGTGAAAAATGTTTTCGTTTTGGAAGTTGTTTCTAGCATATTCGTTTCACCGGATTAGTACATCAGTCTATTGTTTACAAGGTTTCGCATATCTTTTTGGCGATCTTCGAGGTAACACAACAAGTTGTGACAAAATATTTCTGTGATCCTCTCGTTCTCAGTCTTTACTGTGCTTGCAGAGTGTGGACTTATTAGAACATTGGGAAGATCCCATAGGGAGCTGTCCTTTGGCAAGGGCTCTACGGTAAGGGTATCTAGCCCTGCGAAGGCGATTTGACCTTGCTTTAGGTATTTGGTCAGTGCCATTTCGTCCACAATATGCCCACGGGCTATGTTGATGAATACGGAATGTTTCTTTAGAGCTCCTAGAGCACGCTCATCGATCATCCTATCCGTTTCGGGTGTATGTGGAACCGCGAGCACAAGTGCATCAGTCTCACTAAACATAGCATGCAGTTGATCGTTTGGAAAAAGTTTATCGATGTCTAATTCTTGAGCTGTTTTTTGCGACCCAGGACTGGCGAGAGCGACAATCCTCATGTTAAAAACTCTTCCTACTGAAGCTATTTTGCGTCCCAATTCGCCCATCCCAATCAAAGCCAGGGTCTGTCCAGCTAGTTCATCGCTACAGAAGCGTTCCCAGTGTCGCTTTTTTTGGTCTCTTTGCATCTGGTGTAGGTGCTTGACGTGGCTGAGAAGGACCAGGAAAACGAATTCAGCTAGGGGGCCCGCATGAACACCTCTGGAATTTGTTATTAGGATGTTTGAATTACTAAGGTCCAGTTCCTCAATTCTTTTACCAATGCCTGAGCTAGTAGTCTGAATCCATTTTACGTTGGGTGCAAAATCCAGCCCGCGAGTCCCATCTCTTGTTTTTGGCGGAAAGTTCCAAAGAATATCAGCCGATTCCATGTATTTTTTCCAGCGGCTTTCTTGTTCAGAATTGAGAGTGAATCCTTCTATGCCATCATGGTCACACGTGTATCTGGTCGGAGGCAACAGATCAGGATCATACAGCACAGTCACATGCTCTGGTGAAACGGATCTGATTCTGTCGACCAATTCGGTTTCCAGAGGAGTAGTGATGAAGATGGTGGCTGAACCGTTATTTTTCCCCATAGAGATCTGGATCCTGGTGGTCTGGTTTTGATAACATCATGCTCCTAGACTAATAGAGTTGGTGCCTGGAGTCATCGGGAGAAAATGAATCTTAATTAGAATAGAGTTTTGTTCGGTGGTGAAGTGCAAATTGCCTCCGGGACAGTTTAGTAGATTACAATTTTTAGAACAGGACCTTTGTCCAATAGCCGGAGGTATCGAGAGTGCCGAATGCCAAGAACTCAAGAGTCTTGAAGTTAACGATGGTCATCAGCCTACTATTGCTTGCTTGTCAGCAAGAAAATCAGGGAACTTCAGGGGTTAATGTTTCGGTAGACGCTTCAGAGAAATACCAAGATGTGGTTGCAGAAATTGAACTTATGATCAGGGCCGAAATGGAGGCTAAAGGGCTGCCGGCTGTGTCAATCTCGCTAGTGGACGACCAAGAGGTTGTTTGGGCAGCTGGATTTGGCACTGAGAATTCTCAGACTGGGAGTCCTGCTACTAAGAAGACCATTTATCGTGTGGGATCTGTTTCTAAGCTTTTCACAGACCTTGCAATAATGAAACTTGTTGAAGAAGGGCTGATCGATTTGGATGTGTCGGTTTCAACCTATATTCCTGGCTTCCTGCCTCTGAATAAATATGGTGGTGAGATTACTTTGCGTCAGTTGATGTCGCACCGGTCTGGTTTAGTCAGGGAGCCACCAGTTGGTCACTATTTTGACGATACAGAACCCTCCTTAGCTGCAACAGTAAGGAGTTTGAATCAGACATCTCTGACCTACGCTCCTGAAGAAAGGACTAAGTACTCGAATGCAGCGATTGCCGTAGTCGGTTATGTCCTGGAAGTTCTTCGAGACCGTAAATTTGCCGATGAATTAAAGGAGTCGGTTCTAGTTCCTCTAGGAATGAATGAAAGTTCTTTTTCTCCAGATAAAAAAATCACTGAACATTTGGCCGATGCATACATGTGGGGTTTTGACAGAGCTCCATTTCCAGCTCCAACCTTTCAACTAGGTATGGCTCCAGCAGGAAGCATGTACTCTAGCGTTGAGGATCTATCTCTTTTCATCAAAGCGATGCTCAATGGAGGTCTCGGTGAAGAATCTAGGCTTATCCAGACAGAGACTCTTGAAGCGATGTGGCAGCCACAGTATGCAGCAGAAAATGCGACTAGCGGATACGGTCTTGGGTTTCGGGTTGGCACTCTGAACGGCTTTCGAAAATTGGGGCATGGCGGTGCAATTTATGGTTTTTCAACGGAGTTAGCCTTTCTGCCAGAGGCTAAACTCGGAGTTGTAGCAGTATCATCTCTTGATGGAACGAATGCTGTGGTTTCAAGGATTGTAAATGCTGCATTGGAAATGATGTTGGCGGCACAAAATAAAGATTCTCTAGTAATTCCTAGGGCAAGCGACTCTCTTGAACCTGAGTTGGCCAGGTCTCTAGAAGGTATTTACGGTAGTGGGTTAGAAGGGTTGGAACTGGATGAGAGGAACGGTCGTTTGTTTATGACTCCTTATGCGGGCGGTGCAACTGTCGAGGTTTTAGCGCTGGGGGATACTCTAGTTGTCGATGGAAGAACCTCTTACGGAATGAAATTCCTGAGAACAGAAAATGGAATAAGCATTGTGGATGGCCCGGTAATGAATAGACAGAATTCCGATCAGATGCCGCCGACCATTCCTGAACACTGGGAAGGACTGATTGGTGAATATGGTTGGGACCACAATGTGCTTTACATTTTGGAGCGAAGAGGTTCTTTGCATGCATTGATTGAGTGGTTTTACTTGGAACCGTTAGTAGAAATTGGTCCAGATGAGTATGCATTTCCCGAGGACAGGGGGCTTTACCCTGGAGAAAGATTGTTTTTTAACAGGGATCCGGAGAGGAGGGCGACTGTGGTGGAAGCTGCTGGGATAGAATTCTTCCGTCGTGATGTTGGCACCATGGCGGGTGAGACCTTCCGGATAATTCCCCAACGTCCAGTGGAAGAATTGAGAGGCGAAGCTTTAGATGCTAAACCTCCAGAGGAATCGGGTGAATTCCGTAACTCTGAACTCGTGGAAATTACTGAGGTGGAACCTGGAGTCGAATTAGATGTTCGTTATGCAACGACAAACAATTTTATGTCCTCGATTTTCTATAACGAACCAAAAGCCTTCTTGCAGCGTCCCGCAGCTCAGGCAGTGGGGCGTGCTCATAGGGAGCTTTCTCAGTACGGATTTGGATTGCTGATACACGATGCCTACAGGCCTTGGTATGTCACTAAGATGTTCTGGGACGCGACGCCTGTTGAGCAACGTTTTTTTGTGGCAAATCCTGCAAACGGGTCAAGGCACAACAGGGGGGCGGCCGTCGATTTAACCTTGTATGAACTTTCAAATGGAACTCCTATGGAAATGGTCGGGTCTTACGATGAATTTTCCCCACGGTCCTACCCAGATTATCCAGGGGGAACGTCCCGTCAACGGTGGCTTCGTGAAAGACTGAGACGCGCAATGGAGAATCAGGGGTTCACAGTCTACGAGGGTGAATGGTGGCACTTCGATCATAAAAGTTGGCGTGAGTATGGCATACAGAATGACGTGTTTTCTCAGATTATTAGTAATTGAACATCAGTGAATTTCCTTTTAAATGGAGGATTTGGATATGCTTTCAGTAAAACATTTCGCTTTGACATGTGGCCTAGTGTGGGGAGGGGGGTTATGCGCAATTTCACTCATACAGTTGATATCCCCTTCTTACGGCGTTGCCTTCCTTAGCGTTATGGAGTCGGTATATCCAGGATATCAGGGCATGGAAGGTGTAGTCGGCGCTGTGGTGATATTTTTGTATGGCTTAGTCGACGGTGTTGTAGCCGGAGGCATATTTGCATGGCTATATAATAAGCTCGTCGCATAATTGCCAAAGACTTCCATAGAAGTATTTTCTTGATTGAGTCGAGATCCTCTTAGAAGTCAGTCATTCCCAAAAATATTTCCGAAGAAATCACCTTCATTCCAGGTGGGTCTGTTGTCGTCCATTGCAACATAATAACCAGTAAGAAAATTGACTTGGGCGTGTGATACGCCAGCTCCAAAATCAAAGCCCTGATCCATTTCGTCGTTGGGAGTGTGGTATCTTTCGGTCCTAAACGCTGAATTCATAGCACCGCCGTCTCTCTCATCACCCGTCTCGAATCCACTTTTTATGAAAAGTGCTGGAACACCCTGACGGACAAAACTGTAGTGGTCACTACGAATGAATAATACTTGTTCGGGGATGGGGTCTGGACCTATAGCAATGTCCATATGATTTGTAGCAGCAGTGATGGCCTCATTCAAGCTAGAATGTTCTGCTCCATAGGGTACAATGTCTAGTAGAGGATGGTATAAGAAAGGCATATCCAAGGACATATTGGCCACTATGCTAGACTTAGGAACGGTGGGATAATTGATGAAGTAGTCGGACCCCAGTAAGCCCCATTCCTCTGCTGTTACAAAAAGGAAAAGTATCGATCTTTTTGGTGGGTCAGTTAATTGGGAATATGCTCTGGCAACCTCTAACACGATTGACGTTCCCGAGGCGTTATCATGTGCACCGTTATAGATTTGATCTCCGTCTTCGTCAGGAGCTCCAATGCCAAAGTGATCGAGATGGGCAACGTAAACGACATGTTCGTTTTTCAACTCAGGGTCGCTACCTTCCACTTTTGCTATCAGGTTATGACTGGAAACCATCCGGTGTCTGCTACTTGTTGTTATCGTTACACTGGTTTTTAGGTCAAAACCTTGGGGGGTGCTTTCAGCTGCTGCTTCGAACACTGCCTCTATGGGAACATCTGAATTTTCAAAAAGGGCATTGGCTAGGGAGTGGTTAAGGTTCGCAGAACCAAGGATTGGAGAATCCCCACCGCGACCTCTTGGCGATCCATTTTCATCTAGCCAAGCGAAACCACCCCTCCGAGACGTTGCCACCCTGACATTCCAACGAAAACGAGGGTCTTCTGGATAAGTGAAGCTCATAATGCCGACGGCACCCCTTGCACTGGCCTCTTGATTTTTAACAGCCCCTGAAGAGTAGTACGCTCTTTGTGTACTCGGCATCATTGCGGGTGAACCTGAAAGATAGAGTACTATTTTCCCCGTCACATCAATATTGGCATAATCGTCGTATCCAAGCTCTGGTGCGCTGACTCCGTATCCTGCGAAGACAACTTCGCCTGTCACTGACACTTCAGTTTTACTGGCATTGGGACTTAGAGTAAAATCTTCGGCATACGTGAAAACTCTAGTTTCATCGTTCACACTCATCGACAAACCACTTTCATCTTCATTGACTATGCTTTCTTGAAGGGGGACGTTTTGTCTGAAAGTTCCGTCTGGCCCCATCGGCATCAACCCGATTTTTTCCATTTCGGATTCCAAGTACACAGAGGCTCCTTCAAAACCCTCAGTTCCAGGTGCTCTGCCTTCCAGGCTGTCATCTGCAAGAACTCTGATGTGTCCTTCTATGGCATCGGGAGTAATGGACTGCATGGCTATAGCTATTTCTGAGCTATCGAAAATGTCAGAATCCATCGTTGTGTCGGGAGCGCATGAAATTAATACTGTAAAAGACAGTAATACAGACAACTGTCCCAGTTTATTGTATCTGGCTAGGAAAGAGTTGATTGGGGAAAGAGCGATGGTCCCTGAATTTGTCATATTGCTCATTTGTCTCACACCGTATTTGAAATCTTGGAAGGAAAGTAAGTCTTAACTGTTGGTATTTATTAAATCGAAATATGAGTCTAGAGACTTGGGTGGCGCCAGTAGAGAGTTTGATTCACTCCGTTGGCTGGGCAATCCATCTTGTTTTGGATATTTTATCTTTCGTTATTGCTGGCGTAGCTCAGTTGGTAGAGCAGCTGCCTTGTAAGCAGCAGGTCAACGGTTCGAGTCCGTTCGCCAGCTCTCTGAAAACACTATTCTATATAGGGTTTCTCTACATACTTCAGTGTAGGTCTACTACTGCTTAGTTGAGAAAGTGGCCAATAAGTGGCCATTGTAACCCTCAAATACCCCTAAAAAACTAATTTCACTTTTCTGCCAGGTAGCCCCCCATTCTGCAAGTGGACTGGGACAGGTCCTAATAAGTGGACATTCACCAATGTGGGCTGAAAGCACCCCCAGTGGGGTACACTCCCCTAGATTTGTGTGCCACATCCAGAAAATATAAACAGTGTTTTGCTCATTAGATTATGGGTATATTACAGCCAATAGATTAGAAGAAGACCGCTATGCGGTCTAATTCAAGCGGTCTTTGGGGGCTTTCTCTTCGCCGAGCTTTCCCTCAAAGGCCGTTACTGTTTCAGAGATTGTTGATGCATTGAGGCCGGGTCTATGTGTGTGTATACTCCCCATGCATTCTAATGTACACGTAGGAGTGATATTGTTTTGTAACCAGGCAAGATGGAGATGGTAGGGGGATTATGAATAGGACTGCAGATGTAGTCATCATCGGTGGTGGCATAATGGGAATGAGTATCGCTTATCATTTGTCTGCCAGGGGTTGCAGCGATGTCGTTCTTCTCGAAAAAGACCAGCAGTTCGGGATGGGTGCTACGGGGACTAACGCTGGTGGCATTCGTCATCAGTTTTCAACAAAGGTCAACATAGAACTGTCTAAGAGAAGTATTGAGATGATCGAAAGATTCCCAGAAGAAATGGATCAAGAGGTAGACATTAATTTTTGTGGCTATCTATTTCTCTTGGATAACGATCGTGATGTTGCGTCGTTTAAAGAAAATATTGTACTTCAGCACACATGTGGAATCGAAACAGAATTGCTGGACCCAGCTCAGATTGCTCGATCTGCTCCCCAAATCCAGATCGAGGATATCATGTGTGGCGCTTTTTACGGAAGAGATGGGATCACTGATCCACATAGCGTTCTACAGGGATACACAACACAAGCTCGCCACCTGGGCGCACAATTGGAAACAGGAACTTCGGTCTCGGATATAAAGGTTAAGGGTGGCCAGGTACAAGCTGTCGGACTTCAGGATGGGACATGGATAGAGTCTCCCACGGTTATCGTAGCAGCTGGACCTTGGTCTGGGGATGTCGCAGCACTTGCTGGTGTAGATCTTCCTGTTAAGCCAGTTATGCGCCAGATCATGGTGACTCGCCCGATTGAGGGTGTGGGAACTGATTTTCCTTTCGTAATAGATTTTTCGAAATCTCTTTATTTCCATTATGAAAGTGGGGGTGTACTGACGGGCATGTCGAATCCAGATCAGTCAGCTGGATTCGACACCAGAGTAGATGAAGAGTGGCGGATGACTCATTTTTCACATGCAGTAGATCGAATGCCCCTCCTAGAATTTTCGGAAGTATTGACCGAGTGGGGCGGTTTGTATGAGGTGACTCCTGATGCTCAGCCAATATTGGGCAAGCTTCCACAGGTCGATGGTTTGTACTCTTGTACTGGTTTTAGCGGACACGGGTTTATGCACGGACCGGTATGTGGCTTGTTATTAGCAGAGGAAGTTCTGGATGGTTCCGCCAAGACAGTTGATATTGATTCTCTTCGTTGGGATAGATTCGAGAGCGGTCTGATAGCTGGTGAGTACAACGTGGTGTGATGACATCTTACCTTCGGTAAATACAATCAAATTGAGATCACCAAAATGAATTACAAAGGCTCCGAGAATCCGTTAGTTAAAGAATTGGACCGAATACCATTTGATCTAATTGAACCCATTCATGTTGTGCCAGCCGTGCAGAAAATCTTGGACCAGGCTAGAGGCGATCTTGAAGTACTAACCTCTTCGGATGAATCGCCTAATTTTGAGAATACTCTAGAACGTATGGATGATATCTTAGAGCGTGTAAAAAGAAGATTAGCTCCAATAACGCACCTCACGTCAGTGGCTGAAACACCAGATTTGCGTGAAGCCTTCAATGAAGTACTCCCTTCCATAACTGCATTTTGGTCAAGCATCACTCTTAATGAAGAGCTTTGGACAAGACTGACGGAATTCGCCCTCACAGAGGAAGCGGCTGGATTGAAGGGTCTTAAGAAGCGTCACCTGACGAATACTCTGCAGGAATTCAGAAGATCGGGTGCCGATCTAGTGCCTAGAGACAAAGACAAATTAGCCTCTATTAGGCTGGAGATCTCGCAATTGGAACAGAAATTTGCTGAGAATGTTCTGGACGCCACGAATGCGTACTCTTTTTTGGTTGAAGATTCTTCTCAACTGAAGGGGTTGCCTGAAGAAAATAAAAATGTGGCATTCCAGAAAGCCAAAGCCGCTGGTAAAAAGGGATGGCTATTAACGTTGGACTATCCTTCATTTGAGCCCGTAATGAAGTATGTCGAAAATCGAGAAGTCAGACGGGAATTGTACGTTGCTTATGTGACTCGCTGCAGAGATGGCCAATTCTCAAACACCTCAGTTATAGCAGAGCTCCTCAACCTCAGGAGAAAGCTGGCAAAGCTTTTGGGGTATAAAGATTTTGCTGATTACGTCCTTGAAAACAGGATGGCGAAAAAAGGGGAAACTGCTTTTGAATTTGTGGGCGAATTGACCAAGCAGACCAGGCCGTACTGGGATAGAGATGTCGCTTTGTTAGAGGACCATAGTCGTCGCCAGGGACTGGATGATTTGCAACCTTGGGATATCGATTTCGTAAAGGAGGACTTGAGATCGCAGTTGTTTGGAATTGATGACGAAATCACTCGTCCATATTTCCCCATTCAGCGGGTCATAGATGGGCTCTTCAAATTAGTCAAAGAGGTGTTTGGACTAGTGGTTGTAGAGAAAAAGATCAGGGAAGTTTGGCATCCAGAGGTAAGATTTTATGAGATTTTTCAAGAAGATGGAAATAGGAAGTTAGGTGGTTTCTACACAGACTGGCATCCGCGGGAAGGTAAGCGCCAAGGTGCTTGGATGAACGATTTAAAAACAGGAGGACCATCAGGGGATGGTTTTGAACCGCACTCAGCAATAATTGCGGGAAACTTGACTCCAGTAAAGGGAAAGACTCCATCACTTTTGACTCATCGAGAAGTGCAGACTGTTTTCCATGAATTTGGACACCTTTTGCATCACTTGACATCTGATGTGCCGATCGCACCGATGGCTGGAATTAACGTGGTATGGGATTTTGTTGAAGTACCTTCTCAGCTGATGGAAAATTGGACATGGGAAGATGAAGTTCTGCTTTTAATCTCCAGTCATTTTGAAACGGCCGAAGCCATACCAGATGAAATCGTCTCGCAACTCAGAGCAGGGCGGCAGTTTATGGGGGGATTGAATCAGATGCGTCAGTTGGCATTGGGTCATTTGGATCTTCGGCTTCATCGCGATGACCCTGCGAAAATATCTGCTGAGCTGATGGAATATATAGAGCAAATCATGGAGCCATATTCAATAGGTTCCAAGTTCGGAGAACTGCACTCGACTACCATATTTTCACATCTTTTTGCGGGAGGTTATGCATCTGGTTACTACTCCTACCTGTGGTCTGAGGTTTTGGAAGCTGACTTATTTGGTAAATTTAAGGCGAGTGGGGTAATGAATCCCGAAGTAGGAAAGAATTATATGGAGACGATCCTTACCCAGGGGGATAGTGATGATCCAGAGAACTTATTTACGGAGTTTATGGGGAGAGATGTGGACAAGCAGGCGCTGTTGGATAGAAATCTAGGGATCTTAGAACCGGCTGGCTGACCGCTCGTTTCAGTTGCTTCTCGGGGCTTGATGGTGGCTTATTGTACAGTTATTTTACCAAGCTAGACAAGAAAATCGTGATTAGTGGGCATTGGACATAGGAATTCATTCCCAGGGAGGGATTACTGCAGGATACAGGCCCCTGATCGTTAGCCGGGTGGGGTACCGAAGCGGTCAAACGGGGCAGACTGTAAATCTGCTGGCTTAGCCTTCGTAGGTTCGAATCCTACCCCCACCATGAGAAATCCAAAGGAATTAAATGAAAGTAGATTACTTTGCGGGAGTAGCTCAGTTGGCTAGAGCATCAGCCTTCCAAGCTGAGGGTCGCGGGTTCGAGTCCCGTCTCCCGCTTATAAGGTGGCGCTCCGATAGCTCAGAGGTAGAGCGCCTCCTTGGTAAGGAGGAGGTCCCGGGTTCAAATCCCGGTCGGAGCTTGTATTAGAAGTATTTAACGGGACAGAGACCACAATGGTCAAAGTCCAATCACTGCGAGGATAAAGATGGGCAAAGAGAAATTCGAACGCACTAAACCACATGTAAACGTTGGTACAATTGGGCATGTCGATCACGGCAAGACTACTTTGACCGCGGCTATTACTATCACTCAAGCAAAGAAACATGGCGGTGATGCTGTCGCGTTCGATCAGATTGATAAAGCTCCAGAGGAGCGAGAGAGGGGTATAACTATTGCTACCGCTCATGTGGAATACGAAACGGAAGGTAGACATTACGCTCACGTGGATTGTCCAGGACACGCAGATTATGTGAAGAATATGATCACAGGTGCTGCACAGATGGACGGGGCTATTTTAGTTGTTAGTGCCGCAGACGGTCCAATGCCGCAGACAAGGGAGCATATCCTTTTGGCGCGGCAAGTTAACGTACCTCACGTTGTTGTTTTCATGAACAAAGTGGATATGGTTGACGACGAAGAGCTTCTTGAGTTAGTGGAACTGGAAGTCAGAGAGCTCCTCAACGAATATGATTTCCCAGGAGACGACACTCCCATAATACATGGTAGCGCTCTCAAAGCTTTGGAGGCTGGCGGTGATGGTGCAGATGCTGAATGTATCCAGGAGTTGATGGATGCTATAGACAGCTACATACCAGAACCAGAAAGAGATATTGATAAAGCTTTCTTGATGCCTGTTGAAGATGTGTTCTCGATCACTGGTCGTGGTACAGTAGCCACTGGCAGGATTGAAAGCGGTATCGTTAAGCAGGGTGAAGAGGTTGATCTTGTCGGAATGGGTGGTGATAGAAAAACTGTTGTAACTGGGGTAGAGATGTTCAGAAAGCTTCTGGATGAAGGCCGCGCAGGGGACAATGCAGGTCTTCTTCTGAGGGGCGTAGCAAAAGAAGATATACAGAGAGGCCAAGTTTTGGCCAAGAGTGGTTCAATTACTCCGCATACCAAATTCAAAGGTGAAGTCTATGTGCTTACCAAAGATGAAGGTGGGCGGCACACTCCATTTTTCGATGGCTACAGACCCCAGTTCTATTTTAGGACTACCGACGTAACGGGCGCAGCAAAGCTTCCAGACGGTGTTGAGATGGTCATGCCAGGTGACAACGTGCAAATGGAAGTGGAGTTGATCACACCTATAGCGATGGACAGTCAGTTGAGATTCGCTATACGTGAAGGTGGTCGTACGGTAGGGTCAGGTGTTGTCACTGAAATAGTCGAGTAAGACCAACACTTCGTTAGGTATAAGAGTTTAGAAGAAGTATTTGAAGCTCTGAGAGCCTGGCACGTCTGCTGAGAAACAGCTTTAGGCGTGCTAGGCTTCTTGAGCTTGAAGAGTTGCGAGAATTTAACTTTGCGTTGTACTGACCTAACAGGTCGGGTAACAAAAGGAATGATTATATGCCGCGAGACAAAATCATACTCCGGTGTGAAGAGTGTGCGGAAAGGAACTATAGCAAGACGAAGAACAAACGTCTGCATCCAGAAAGGGTAGAATACCAGAAATACTGCCCTCGCTGCAGAACGCATACATCACATAAAGAAACCAAGTAACGGGTCTTGTAATGGAAAAAGTCGGAAAGTTAACAGCCATCAAGAATTTTGTCGAAGAATGTTGGGACGAACTGTCCAAGGTGACTTGGCCTGATTCTGAGCAATTGCAAAGTGCAACGATGGTGGTCATTCTGTTTGTGATTGCGATTTCAGGGGTCATTTGGCTAATGGATGTATCTTCCCGCACGATAATAGGTTTCATTATGGGACTTTTCGGGGCAGGCTAAAAATGACCGACACGATCGCTCCCTTAGAACATAGATGGTATGCTGTTCAGACCTATTCTGGGCATGAGAACAAGGTGCTTAAGCTGATAGAAATGCATATAGAGAAAGTTGATGTAAAAGGACCAGCCGTCAACGAGATCCTGGGTGTCATCGTACCTACCCGAGAAGCTGTGGAAATACGTAATGGGAAAAGAGTGACCGTTACGAGACGCTTGTATCCTGGATATGTGTTGGTGAATATGTGCCTAAATGAAAGAACTGTTCATGCTGTCAATAATATCCAGGGTGTGATCAAATTTGTGGGTACGGGACGAGCTCCTCAGCCTCTTCAAGAGCAAGAAATAAATAAGATTCTGGGAGTTGGAGCGCAACGAGAGGAGAGTGAACTTCAAGAAGAGATTCCTTTCCATATCGATCAAGTTATAGAGGTCACTCAGGGTCCCTTTAGTGATTTTTCTGGGACCGTTAAGGAGATTTACCCAGAAAAAGGAAAAGTGAAGGTGGAGGTGTCACTGTTTGGCCGTCCAACTTCTGTCGAGTTAGATTATACTCAGTTGAAGGGTTTCTAGAGATTTTTTAATAAATTGAACTAAATAGGATTTGGAAAATGGCGAAAAGAGTAGCTGGTATGATAAAACTCCACATACCTGGAGGCCAAGCCAGCCCAGCACCTCCCGTGGGTCCCGCTCTCGGACAACAGCAGGTGAATATAATGGAGTTTTGCAAGCAATTTAATGCAAAGACTCAGCAGCAAAATGGTGTAATTATTCCAGTTGAAATAACTGTGTACGCTGATCGCTCCTTCTCTTTCATCACTAAAACGCCACCAGCTTCATTCTTGATTAAGAAAGCCGTCGGTCTTAAGAAAGCATCTGGAGAACCTAATCGTGACAAAGTGGCGAAGATCACAAGGAAACAATTGGAAGAGATTGCTGAGATAAAAATGGAAGATTTGAACGCCAATGACATGGACGCGGCAGTTCAGATGTTGGCAGGAAGTGCCAGATCTATGGGTATTGAGGTCGCCTAAGGATAGTATATCCTGATCTTTTTGAAAGTTGGTATTCATTTTCATGTTGTAAAAGTGTTAGATTGTTAACGGAGAATTAAAATCCGCTGAACCACTCCATGAGAACCGCCAAGGAGTGGAAGGATGAACGAGTCGGTTCGAAGATATGTCGAAACACGGAAAAAGATTTCGTCGTGCGAAAGAAAAGGTTCCTTCGGGGGTCCAATTTAAGCCAGACGAGGCTGTTCAAATGGTCAAGGACCTGGCGTCGGCGAAATTCGACGAGAGTGTCGACGTTTCAACTTCCCTAAGTGTTGATCCTAAGAGGGCCGAACAGGTTGTGAGGGGAACAGTCGTGTTGCCTCACGGAACGGGAAAATCAATTAAAGTCCTTGTGATTGCCCAAGGAGAAAAAGAGATAGAAGCTCAAGAGGCCGGGGCCGATTACGTAGGTATAGAGTATGTAGATAAGATTCAGGATGGCTGGCTAGATTTCGACGTTTGTGTGGCAACTCCTGATATGATGAATAAAGTTGGCCCTCTGGGTAAGCTTCTCGGTCCCCGCGGACTCATGCCTACTCCAAAGGGTGGGACTGTCACTTTTGACATTTCAAGAGCTGTAAGTGAGATAAAAGCAGGAAAAATCGAATATCGAGTTGATCGGACTGGGAACGTTCATGCCCCCATAGGCAGAGTTTCCTTTGCTCCTGAACAACTCAGTGAAAATTTGGTGGCCGTGATGGATTCCATCGTCAGGGCCAAGCCCTCTACTGCAAAGGGTAAATATATGAAGAGTATTACGGTGTCCAGCACAATGGGACCTGGCGTGGCCGTGGACCCGAACGTTTTCACTGGGGCCTAAGTTATGAATCGCACTGAAAAACAAGATTTTGTAGAAGGATTCGGCCAGAAGGTCCGTGACGCTTCAGCGGTATATTTTACAGATTTTTCTGGTTTAGATGTCAAAGAAATCACTGATCTGAGAAAGCAGATACGAAACTCGGGGGCGGAATGTGTAGTTGTTAAGAACAGGTTATTGAAACTGGCCGTCAAGGATGTTGATTTACCAGATATCAGCTCAGTTTTTTCCGGTCCCACCGCAGTGATCCTTGCTGCTGACGCAGAAATAGAACCTGCGAAGCTGGTGTCGGAATTCAGTGAAGAACACCAGGATAGGCCCGTTTTTAAACTAGGAATTTTAGGTAATGACGTCCTATCCGTAGAAGACATTGCGCGGTTGGCAAAATTACCGAGTAAGGATGATTTATTGGCGCAGGCAGTCGGTGCGATGGAAACACCTTTGATTGTCTTAGCTGGTGCATTTGAGGCCAAACTTCAGGAGATGTCAGGTCTTCTGGAGGCTTTGGGTGCCAAGCAGGAAGACGAGGGCTAGTAATGTCTTCGTTGTACATGATCACTAGGAATTTTTAGTTCCCTAACACTGACTTGAGTCAGTTGAACCAGGAGGAAGCCGACAGAATGGCTACGGATCAAGAGAAACTTCTCGACACAATCGGTAACATGACGGTTCTTGAATTGTCAGAATTTGTTGACGCATTCAAGGAAAAATTTAACGTGACAGCAGTCGCGGCTCCAGTCGCTATGGCTGGTGCGCCTGGCCAGGAATCAGCCGAAGGTGCGGCTGAAGAAAAGGATGAGTTTGATGTCATCTTGGAAGGAGTTGGTGACAAAAAGATCCAGGTCATCAAGGCCGTTCGAGAGGTGACAACGCTGGGCTTAAAAGAAGCCAAAGAGCTTGTTGATGGTGCTCCAAGCACTGTCAAGGAGGCCGCTTCAAAAGACGAAGCCGAACAAATTAAAACAAAATTGGAAGAACAGGGCGCTACGGTCGCCCTGAAGTAGACCATAATTAGACCTTTATTTATCAAGCATTTTCTCGAATTTCTCGGGAGATGTGAGATGCGTAATGGGATGCTAGTGGTCTCCCTTCCCAGGGTTTTTGATAGAGTCAAGGCCCTGTGTTTTGGTGTGTCTATCACTTTTCCCAAAGTGTGTTTCTACAGTCTAACTTTTTATGCAGCCTTGCCCTTGGGGTTTGTGCTAGCAGGGGGAAAAACCCTTGGATACTAGGAATGATGCTCGTCCAGTAGTCAGTTTTAGCAAATTGCAGTCGATCATGCCGATGCCCAACCTCTTGGATGTCCAGGTCGAGTCTTTTAACAAACTGGTGAAGCCAGAGAAAAAACCTAACGAAGCTTGGGATTTTGGATTTAATCGCATATTTGGTGAGGTGTTTCCAATAACTGATGCGAGTGAAAAATTCACACTCGAATACATTTCAGCATCATTAGGTACGCCGAAATATTCGGTAGAGGAATGTATCGAGAGAGACATGACTTATGCTTCTCCACTGAAAGCTAAATTGCGTTTAGTGGTGTGGGATACGGAAGAGGGAGAGGCTGATTCCGAAAAACAACCAGGTGATATAATAGAGAAGGAAGTCTATTTGGGGGATCTTCCACTTCTGACTGATTTGGGAACTTTCATAATAAATGGAGCTGAGAGGGTAGTGGTGAGTCAGCTACACAGGTCTCCTGGGGTGGTATTCGAAGAAAGTGTGCACCCAAATGGATCGAAACTATTCAGTTCTAGAATTATCCCTTTCAGAGGTTCTTGGGTCGAATTTAAGATTGATATCAACGATATATGTTACGTACATATCGACAAGAAGAAAAAATTTCCTGCCACTGCTCTGCTGAGAGCATTTGGCCACAGTGAAGATGCTGATATCTATCAGCTGTTTTTTGTTAAAAAATCGGTTGATCCGAGGATCTTAGACAATCGAGGAAACAAACAAGTGATTGGCTCTGTTCTTGCAGAAGAAATCGTTGATCGCAAGACAGGGGAAGTTTTGGTCGATGCGTCTACTGAAATAGATGAGGAAATAGCTGATGTAATTGAGCGATCGGGACGCAAAAAAATTAAAGTATATGGTCGTGATGAAGCTGGTAACCGCGCTAACAGCTCTGTGATTAAGAACACCATAAGAAAAGATCCGACTAATTCTGAAGAAGAGGCACTGGATGCGATTTATTCTCTTTTGAGACCAGGTGATTCGCCTAATCTGGAAACAGCGCGACTTGCTCTCTCAAGTGTATTTTTTGATCCACGAAGGTATGATTTGGGTCGCGTTGGTCGTTATAAGATCAATAAGCGCTTAGGAACGGATGCAGCTTCCAATGAGACTGTTCTTACCAAGGAAGATTTTGTCGAAATTCTCAGGTATTTGATTGACCTCAGCGAGGGGAGAGGGTCTACAGATGATATTGATCACTTGGGAAACAGGAGAGTCCGAACAGTAGGTGAATTAATAGCAAACCAATTTTCAGTGGGTTTGGCGCGAATGGCCCGGTTGGTCAGAGAAAGAATGGCTATCAACACGGATGCAGAAAAGATCAAGATCGATGATCTCGTAAACGCAAGGACCGTTTCAGCAGTCATACAAGCTTTTTTTGGATCGTCCCAATTGAGCCAATTTATGGATCAAACTAATCCGCTGGCTGAGATGACCCACAAAAGGAGACTGTCTGCACTCGGTCCGGGGGGGTTGACCAGGGAACGTGCTGGCTTTGAAGTGCGGGATGTGCATTATTCTCACTATGGTAGAATGTGCCCTATTGAGACGCCTGAAGGTCCTAACATAGGTCTCATATCTTCTTTGACTACCTACGGTCGCGTCAACGAACTGGGCTTTGTAGAAACTCCCTATAGAAAAGTTTTAAAAGGAAAAGTCACGGATGAGATAGAGTGGCTTTCAGCTAATGAGGAAGAGGAAGTACGAATAGCTCAGGCCAATGCCGCTTTGGATAGTAGGGGCAATTTTGTCGATGAGTTTGTTCTATGTCGAGAAAGAGGAGATTTCCCTCTGCTACAGCCAAAAGATATCCAATATATGGATGTTGCTCCCGACCAACTTGTGTCAGTTGCTGCCGCACTGATTCCATTTTTGGAACACGATGACGCTAATAGAGCATTGATGGGTTCCAACATGCAGAGACAAGCTGTACCGCTTCTATACCCTGACGCTCCATTAGTAGGGACGGGGTTGGAATTCAAGATCGCCAAAGATTCTGGAGCAGTGATCACAGCTAAACGTGGTGGACAAGTTGTCAATGTTACGGCCGATCGAATTGTGATTGACACTGGAAATGTTAGCCCTGGAAGTGGGGATCAGCCCTTGGTCAAATTGACGCAATACGATCAATATCGACTCAAGAAATTTTGGAGAACTAATCAGGATACGTCGATAAATCAACGTCCACTAGTCAAGCATGGCCAAAAGATAAAAGCCGGACAAATCATTGCCGATGGGCCGAGTACAGACAATGGAGAGCTCGCGTTGGGTCGTAATGTAATGGTCGCATTTATGCCCTGGTACGGCTACAACTACGAAGATGCGATCGTAATTAGTGAAAAATTGGTGAAAGAAGATGTATTTACCTCCATCCACATCCAAGAACTCGAACTGCATGTGAGAGATACGAAGAGAGGGATGGAAGAGATCACTCGAGAAATCCCCAAT
Organism: Longimicrobiales bacterium; assembly: GCA_045561015.1. Lineage (GTDB taxonomy): Bacteria > Gemmatimonadota > Gemmatimonadetes > Longimicrobiales > Gaopeijiaceae. The sequence goes on from JBJKYO010000064.1 coordinate 41,498, forward strand.
GTTGCAGAGGAAAGCTTGGTCGATTTAGACGAGCGCGGCATCGTGAGAGTAGGGGCCAGACTCAACAGTGGAGATATACTAGTTGGTAAAATTACACCTAAAGGAGAAACAGAGCTTTCTCCAGAAGAAAAACTGTTGACTGCAATTTTTGGTGAAATGGCCAAGGATGTTAAGGATTCATCTTTGCGGGTTCCTCCAGGAATAAGTGGCACGGTGATTGACGTCAAGATTTTTTCTCGTCGCATAGATGACCCTCTGCTAGAAAAGGAGCACGGTCTTAGGATTGGAGATCTTCGTAGTGCTGAGAGGCAGGAAATCAGGAGGGTAGGAGCGGCTAGGGATGAGGAATTGAGAGAAATCCTACAATTACAAACAGTGGCCTTGGGACTAAGGAAGGGCACCGTTGAACCAATGATTGAGGAAGGTACTAAGTTGACCAAATCCATGTTGTCTGAGTTGGATTTTGCCAGTATGGATCTGAGCACATTAAAAGTTGTGAATAAAGAAAAGAATGTGCGGATTCGAGAAGTGGTAGAGGGTGCAGCTAATAGGATTGAAGCTGTTCGTGAAAAAACGGAAGAGCTGATTGATAGAGTTTTTCAGCCAGATGAGCTACCCCCTGGAGTTGTGCAGCTTGTGAAGGTCTATGTGGCTGAAAAAAGAAAGATAGCCGTCGGTGATAAAATGGCAGGGCGTCATGGTAACAAGGGTATAATTGCACGAATTGCTCCTGAAGAGGATATGCCATTCATGCCCGATGGCACACCTGTTGATATCGTACTTAATCCTTTGGGGGTTCCTTCAAGGATGAATGTGGGTCAGGTACTTGAAACTCATCTAGGTCTAGTGGGTAAGATAATGGGATTCGAATCGAAGACGCCCGTTTTCCACGGGGCTTCAGAAAATGAGGTAGGTCTGCTTCTTAAGCTTGCTGCCTTAAGGTGGTCCCACGAAGGTTTAGACATCAAGAGTAAGATGCCAGCGATTGATTCCAAAAGTACTGTTGAACTTATGGAGCTATTGAAAGAGCTACCAGGAGATGTCAGCCCAGTGGCTGAGAGTGGACATGCCCTGGATTCTGCCAAAAGAGGTATAGGTGGAACTTTAGATGCTTATTTGGGCATGAAGATGTCTAAGAGTCACAGTACCTTCTTTCAATCTTTAAGGGATTACCTTGTGAACGCTGGGCAGGAATTGGCTGAGCGGAAAAATAAAACTGTAAGCGAAGTCTTTCCTGCCATAGAACACCTGAATTCCAAAAAGAAACTTGACGACGGGCTAGATGCAGCAGCTTTTGAAATTATGGAAGAAGCCCGAATTTTGCCCAACGGAAAAGTCATGTTGCGAGACGGAAGAACAGGAAGGGAATTCGACTTTCCCGTGACAGTAGGGATGATCTATATGTTGAAATTAAGCCATTTGGTTGATGACAAGATACACGCGCGCAGCATTGGCCCGTACTCCCTGGTTACACAGCAACCTTTGGCAGGTAAGGCGCAGTTTGGAGGTCAGCGTTTCGGGGAGATGGAGGTATGGGCTCTCGAAGCCTATGGCGCTGCGCACACCTTGCAGGAGATACTCACTGTTAAATCAGATGATGTTAGTGGTCGTTCAAAAGTTTATGAAGCAATCGTAAAAGGGGATAATCTTCCCCAGCCAGGAATACCAGAGTCTTTCAATGTGCTCGTTAAAGAATTGCAGGCACTTGGGTTAGATGTCACGTTAGGTCGCGAGGAATAAAGATAATTATGATTGATTTTCCTAGGTCCAGAGATAAAGATCACAACACCGCTGACTTTGATTTCATACAGATCAAGGTTGCTTCGCCACAAGAGATTTATGCTTGGTCTTTCGGTGAAGTGATCAAGCCAGAAACTATCAACTATCGCTCATTTAAGCCCGAAAGAGATGGCTTGTTTTGTGAGAGGATCTTTGGTCCAGTGAAAGACTGGGAGTGTCACTGCGGTAAATTCAAGAGGATCCGATTTAGGGGCCATGTGTGCGATCGTTGCGGTGTTGAGGTCACTCTTTCAAAAGTCCGACGTGAACGGATGGGCCATATCGAACTTGCCGTTCCAATATGTCATATTTGGTTTTTCAAGACTCTTCCAAGTCAATTGGGTTATTTGGTAGGTATGTCTCTGCGCGATCTGGAGAAGGTCATTTACTACGCGTCCTATGTTGTGATCGACCCTGGCAAACAGGATGTGGAATTTCTGGACCTTCTAGATGAAGACGAAATTTACGATCTGCGGGTAAAGTCGCGGGAGGAAGGGGATGAAACCTTCAGGGCTGAGATTGGTGCAGAAGCAGTTCGCTCCCTGTTAAAGTTACTCGACAGCCCTGAACGAAAAATGAGGGACCGTAATTCTGATGGAGACGGCTTGCGCAGACTGGCAAGCTGGCTTCGTGTTGAAATTGCTACGGAAACATCTCAACATCGTAAAAAGAAGAAGCTCAAACGGCTTAAAGTAGTAGATGCGTTGTTTAAATCAGGAGACGCATCTGGGACGAAGAATCTTCCAGAGTGGATGGTAATGGATGTGATACCCGTCATTCCTCCTGATTTGCGGCCTTTGGTTCCTCTGGATGGTGGTAGGTTCGCCACGTCTGATCTGAACGATTTGTATAGAAGAGTGATCAATAGGAATAATCGCTTAAAGAAGTTGATATCTATGAGAGCACCAGAAGTGATTCTCCGTAATGAAAAGCGCATGTTACAAGAAGCTGTAGATGCACTTTTCGATAATGGTCGTAGATCTAAAGCAATTAGAGGTCGAGGTAAACGTCCTCTTAAATCCCTGTCAGACATGCTCAAGGGCAAACAGGGTAGATTCCGTCAGAATTTATTGGGTAAGCGGGTAGATTATTCTGGGAGGTCGGTGATAGTGGTGGGCCCTGAGCTCAAATTACACCAATGTGGCCTTCCCAAAGCCATGGCAGTCGAACTATTCAAGCCCTTCATAATACATGAATTGGAGAAACGGGGTGAAGCTGAGACGGTAAAAAGAGCAAAACGGATAGTTGAGAGAGATGACCCTAAGGTTTATGAGGTTTTGGAAGATATAATAAAAGATCATCCTGTCCTTTTAAACAGAGCTCCAACTCTTCACAGGCTTGGAATCCAAGCTTTTGAGCCCGTTTTAGTGGAAGGAAAAGCTATTAGGATCCATCCTCTGGTATGTGCTGCTTTTAATGCTGATTTTGACGGTGACCAGATGGCAGTTCACGTTCCTCTGTCCTTTGAAGCGCAGTTGGAAGCACGGGTACTCATGCTTTCAAGTAATAATATTCTGTTGCCATCAAATGGGCGTCCAGTTACAGCTCCATCTCAGGATATGGTAATAGGAGCTTATTATCTCACGAAATCTCCACTTAATGTTTCTGATGTCGAAGCGGTGGTGAACAATGAGAAAGCCAATGCAGATGCCAAAATGGCTGCAGAAGCCCAACTGGAAGAGATCTTCAGGGATGCTCCGCGTGTTTCTTCATTCGCTGAAATAGAGATGGGCTTGGACTCCGGGCGATTCAAATTCGCGAGTATCTGTAACTGGTGGATTTCTGAAGATGTAGAGAGTGGTCAGACAAATGCTGTCCAAGGCAAATGGCATCGCACAACTGTTGGGCGAGTTTTATTCAACTCTATCATTCCTCCTGAGTTGGGCTTTCATAACCACACCTTTGGAAAGAAAGAGTTGGGAGATCTGATTTTTGATTGCTTCACTGACGTGGGCTTGAGTGCCACGACTGAGTTTTTAGACCAGATGAAAGATTTTGGATTCAGATATGCGACTATGGGTGGTGTCAGTGTGGGGATAGCTGATCTTGAAGTTCCAGATGAAAAATCTGACATCTTGGGTGAAGCCAGTGAGCAGGTAGCTAGATTCCAAGATGCTTACGCGAGTGGCTATATCTCAAATGGTGAACGTTATAACAAGGTCATTGATACATGGACTCATGCAAACAATGACGTTGCTGACGCAATGGTCGGTCGGTTAGAAAGATCACAGGATGGGTTTAATCCAGTTTACATGATGATGACTTCGGGTGCTCGAGGAAATCGGGACCAGATGAGACAGCTTGCTGGAATGAGGGGGTTGATGGCAAAGCCCCAGAAAAAATTGACTGGTGGAATAGGAGAGATCATAGAAAGTCCAATTCAAGCCAATTTCAGAGAAGGGCTTTCTGTTGTGGAGTACTTCATATCTACCCATGGTGCTCGTAAGGGTCTTGCCGATACAGCCCTTAAGACTGCTGACGCTGGGTATTTGACCAGAAGACTAGTCGATGTTGCCCAAGATTGTACGATCACTGAAAATGATTGCGGTACGGTACTAGGAATAGAAATGGAGGCTCTAAAAGAAGGTGAGGATATCATTGAGCCCCTAGTGGATCGAATCGTAGGAAATGTTGCCTTAGAGGCCGTATACGATCCAATAGATGGTGAAAAATTAATTGATGCAGGAGAACTAATTCTTGAAGAACAAGCTGTAGCCGTCGAGGTAGCAGGTCATAAGGAAATTAAAATTCGTTCAGTTCTCACCTGTGAGGCCAAAAGAGGACTCTGCCAGATGTGTTATGGCAGGAATTTGGCCACCATGAAATTAGTCGATATAGGAGAGGCGGTTGGAATTTTGGCGGCTCAGTCAATAGGAGAGCCTGGAACTCAGCTTACTCTTAGAACTTTCCATATTGGCGGGACAGCTGTAAACATAGCAGCGCAGACGCTAAGAAGATCAAAATTTGACGCCGTGATTGGACTGGAGAGGGTCACAGTTGTGAAGTCTCCATCCACCAAGCAAACAATAGTTACATCTAGAGAAGGAGAGATTGTCCTGAAGACTCCAGAGGGACAGGTCCGATCTAAATTGCGGGTGCCATATGGTGCGACCTTAGCGGTTAAAGAAAACAGTAAAATCAAGGCTAATGACGAATTATTCAGTTGGGATCCCTATGCAGAACCTATGGTCGCGGATGTGGGTGGAGTCATAAAGTTTGTTGACATTGTCGACAACCAAACCATGCGAGAGGAACTGGACGAATCTACTGGACGTCGCCAGATGACCGTAATTGAAGATCGATCAAAGAAACTTCATCCTACCATTCAGATCTGCAAGAAGACTAAGAAGGGTGAAATGCAGAGGGAATTCATAATGGCAGTTGGAGCCAATCTTCTCGTCAGCGATGGCGATGAAGTGCAGCCTGGAGACACGATTGCTAAGATCGGTCGCGAAGTTTACAAAACACGAGATATAACTGGTGGATTGCCCAGAGTAGTGGAGCTTTTCGAAGCTAGGCGCCCAAAGGATCCAGCGGTTCTCACCGAAATCGATGGACAGGTCCGTTTTGGAGATATTAAGAGGGGTAAGAGAGAAGTGATTGTATCATCGGAATTAGAGTCTGATGACGAAAGAACTTATTTGGTCCCAGTTGGTAAACATATGAGGGTACATGGAGGTGACCATGTACGTGCTGGTGATAAGCTTTCAGAAGGGCCAATAAATCCACATGATATTTTGAGAGTTAAAGGGCCCCGGAAGGTTCAAGAGCACCTTCTTAATGAGGTTCAAGAGGTCTACCGGCTACAGGGTGTTAAGATCAATGACAAACACATTGGAGTAATGGTGAGACAGATGCTTCAGAAGGTTCGTATTACTGATCCTGGCGAAACGGATGTTTTAGAAGGTGAAAATGTGGATAGATCTGAATTCCGGGCGACCAATAGGGTTGCCATGGCCGAAGGATTGAAGCCGGCACGCTCGGAACCTCTTTTGTTGGGTATCACCAAAGCCAGCCTCACAACTGAGTCCTTTGTTTCGGCGGCTTCTTTCCAGGAAACTACTAGAGTACTCACTGATGCTGCCGTTAGGGGGGCCAAGGACGATCTTAAAGGCCTCAAAGAGAACATAATTATTGGACATCTGATCCCAGCGGGGACTGGAGTTCATAGATATGAAGATGTTGATTTTGTGGTCGATCAATCGTTCTATGAAGAGGAGATCCTGCCTTTGACGGATCCGGATGGTCTCCTGGCCGAACTAGAAGGCCTGACAGCTGAATAAGCCTTAAATTATTGTACAACTGCTGCAGCGGTTGTACTGGATGTACAGCTATTCGGGCAGAGATACTCTGGCCGAATAGCTGTAGGGCTCATAAGACAGCATTACTCTAGGCTAATCAGAGACTCTGGTATGGCTAATTTGACTTTATAGTGCAGAACTTCTGTCCACTGACCTAATCGGACACTCGTCTTGCCGTTGACACTTTCTTAAGTTCCACTAAATTTTCAGGTCTGTGTAACAAGCGCCGAATGGCCTTGGTGGTTCGATAAAGATCCGCACTGAATGGTGCGGTTTTTTACGCAAGGATACTCAATAAAGTTATGCCAACTATAAATCAATTGGTTCGTAAGGGACGTAGGCAGATTGCTAAAGCAAACAAGTCTCCTGCCCTGCAGAAAAATCCACAGAGAAGGGGAGTATGCACTAGGGTGTACACCACGACTCCCAAGAAACCCAATTCCGCCTTGCGTAAGGTGGCTAGGGTCAGGCTAACCAATGGTTATGAGGTGACTTCTTATATAGGTGGGGAGGGTCATAATTTACAAGAGCACTCGATCGTCCTAATCAGAGGTGGACGAGTTAAAGATTTGCCAGGAGTGAGGTATCACGTAGTCAGAGGTACTTTAGACGCTTCAGGTGTATCAGATAGAAGACAAGCAAGATCTAAGTATGGAGCCAAGAGGCCTAAATAGAAGATGAGATATGAGCCGTCGTTCTAGTGCAATCCGCAGGGATCTTCTTCCAGATCCCAGATATGATTCCGTTGAGGTGTCTAAATTCATCAACAATCTAATGATTGATGGGAAAAAATCGCTTTCTGAACGAATATTCTACGAAGCTCTAGATATTTGCCAGGAACAATCTGGACAACCTGGATTGACAGTGTTCACACAGGCTCTAAACAACTCGAAGCCCTCATTGGAAGTTAAGAGTCGCAGAGTTGGAGGCGCCACGTACCAAGTACCGATTGAGGTGCGTCCCGATCGTCGCACGGCACTAGGAACAAGATGGATAATTAGTTTTGCTCGTCAGAGGAACGAGAAAACCATGGGTGAGAGATTGGCGGCGGAGCTATTGGCAGCAAGTCGCGGTGAAGGAGCAACGATTAAGAAAAAAGACGACACACACAGAATGGCGGAGGCCAACAAAGCATTTGCGCACTACCGCTGGTAGAGAGTGGAATCAACCCAGACCGTATAGCACTTAGGGAAGGGTTCATATGTTTTACTCTTCCTGTTTGGGTTGTTTTATTTTTTTGGGACACATTGAAACAGTGAGATTTAAAGGATTGGTTACAGGAAATAAAAAGATATGCCAAGAGACACATCGCTTAATCATCTAAGAAACATCGGAATCATGGCCCACATTGATGCTGGGAAAACCACGACGACCGAGCGTGTTCTTTATTACACTGGAAGACTCCATCGTGTTGGTGAAGTTCACGATGGTGGTGCCACTATGGATTGGATGGAGCAGGAGCAAGAGAGAGGGATAACCATTACATCAGCAGCGACTACCTGTCATTGGAATAGGCACGACGTCGAACATAGGATTAATATTATCGATACGCCTGGGCACGTCGATTTCACTGCTGAAGTCGAGAGGTCTCTGAGAGTGCTAGATGGAGCTGTTGCTGTGTTTTGTGGGGTTGGTGGAGTGGAGCCTCAATCAGAAACTGTTTGGAGACAAGCTGATCAATATGGAGTGCCGAGGATAGCTTTTGTTAATAAGATGGACAGGACGGGTGCTGATTTTGAGAATGTCGTTGGCATGATGAGAGAGAGACTCGGAGCCAATGCTTTACCAGTTCAGTATCCTTTGGGTGAAGGCGAGTTGTTCACTGGGATAGTGGATATAGTTGAACAGAAGGCGATGTACTATAAAGAAGAGCTGGGTTCGGGAGTGGAAGAAGCGGAAATCCCAGATGCACTAGTAGATAAAGTTTCAACGCTTAGGGAAGAACTTATCGAGGCAGTAGCAGAACATGATGATGTCTTACTCGAGAAGTTTCTGGCCGGTGAAGAACTTAATATAGAAGAGTTGATGGAAGGCATCAGGACGGCAACTCTTTCGGGAGACCTGTTTCCAGTATTCTGTGGGTCAGCCTTCAAGAACAAAGGTGTGCCTGCGCTCCTTGATGGAGTGATAGACTATCTTCCGTCACCTATCGATATACCTGCAATTCAAGGTCATCTTCCTCAGCACGATGAGACTCAGGAAAGCAGGGAGGCCTCAGACGATGCTCCATTCAGCGCTTTGGTTTTCAAGATCATGACCGATCCGTATGTCGGCAAATTGACCTATGTCAGGGTTTATTCTGGGTCCTTACCATCTGGAAGTTATGTGGTAAATGCTACTAAAGATAAAAAGGAACGAGTGGGAAGGATTCTCCAGATGCATGCAAACAAAAGAGAAGAGAAAGAGGAGATCTTTGCGGGTGATATAGCAGCAGTGATTGGATTGAAAGATTCAAAAACAGGAGATACTCTTTGTCAGCCCGACGCACCAATAATTTTAGAGGCTATGAATTTTCCAGAGCCAGTGATTTCGGTGGCTATAGAGCCAAAAACAAGACCAGATCAAGACAAATTGAGCACTGGTTTAGTCAAATTGGCAGACGAAGATCCAACTTTCAGGGTCCATACCAATGAAGAGACTAACCAAGTCATCATAAGTGGAATGGGAGAATTACATCTGGAAATTATCGTAGACAGGCTTAGAAGAGAGTTCGGAGTTGGAGCAAATATTGGTCGTCCGCAAGTATCTTATAGGGAGACGATCAGGACTAGGTCGGAGAAGGTAGAGGGTAAGTTTGTAAGGCAGTCGGGTGGACGAGGTCAGTATGGCCATGTAGTCGTAAATATCGAGCCTGCTGAAGCGGGATTGGGCTTTGTTTTCGAAGACATGATCAAGGGAGGGGTGGTTCCTAGGGAGTATATCAGTTCAGTTGAGCAAGGGGCGAAGGAAGCTCTAGTGACGGGTGTCGTAGCAGGCTATCCTGTCATCGACGTTAAAGTTGAGCTTATAGACGGTTCTTATCACGACGTTGATTCAAGTGAAATGGCTTTCAAAATTGCTGGATCTATGGCGATTAAGGCCGGTGTGAGGCGAGCGTCGCCAGTTCTGCTGGAACCAATTATGGACGTGGAGGTCGTTACACCCCAAGATTACATGGGCGATATCATAGGAGACCTTTCCTCACGTAGGGGGAAAGTAGGGGCAATGACGGATCGTGCTGGCGCTCAGGTGATAGCTGCCAGTGTCCCCTTGGGAGAGATGTTTGGGTACGCAACATCTCTCAGGTCGTTAAGTCAAGGTAGAGCGGTTTACACGATGCAGTTTGCTCAGTATGAGGAAGTTCCTACTAGTAAGGCCGAAGAGATAATAAATGCTAATACCAATTAATGTTCAGGCAGTGGTCAATATAGAAATGAAATTTACAAGAGATGGCTCTGGTTGTGGAATGAGAGGAAAATATGAGCGATAGGATCCGGATCAGGTTGAAAGCGTTCGATCATTGGTTAGTGGATCAGACGGCAGCTGACATTGTACGCACCGCTCAAAAGTCGGGGGCAAGTGTCAAAGGGCCCGTGCCACTGCCTACAAGGAGGGAGCGTTGGACTGTGTTACGTTCTCCACACGTAGACAAAAAGAGCCGAGAACAATTTGAGTTGCGTACGCATAAGCGGTTGATAGATATCGTGGACAGTCGTCCACAGACAGTTGATGCTCTAACCAAGCTGGATTTGCCAGCTGGTGTAGACGTGGAAATTAAGGTTGACTGAATAATGGCTGGACTAATTGGCAAAAAGATGGGGATGACCCGAATTTTTGATGACAACGGTATCGCGGTGTCGGTGACTGTTGTGGAGGCTGGTCCCTGTGCGATCCTGCAGATAAAGAATCAGGATAATGATGGGTATGAGGCAGTGCAATTAGGTTTTGAGAATAAAAAAGAAAGTCGTGCAAGCAAGGCAGAAAAAGGCCATGCTAGTAAAGCAGGGATTACAGGTGCGCCAAGAATAATCAGAGAGTTTCCTGTCGATGATGATTTTGAGTACGAACTGGGCCAAGCTTTGACAGTTGGAATTTTTGAGCCAGGCGACTCGGTTAAAGTTACTGGGAAAAGCAAGGGGAAAGGCTTCCAGGGTGTTGTAAAGCGTTATGGTTTTGCAGGACGTCCCGCAAGCCACGGTCACCCAATGTCCCGAAATCCAGGTTCGATGGGGCCTGGGACTGATCCGAGTAGGGTGATAAAAGGAAAGAAATTACCTGGAAGGATGGGAGGAAAAAGAACCAGTATTAGCAATCTAAAGGTGGTCCAGATAGATGAGGAACGAAATCTCTTATTTATTAAGGGAGGAGTTCCAGGGTCTCTAAACAGTTACTTAATGATTCAGAAATAAATTATGAAAGCTATTTGTTACGACATAAACGGATCGAACCAGGGTGAACAGTCGCTACCAGACTGGTTATTTGACGGTGTTGTGAATGAGGATGTTATGCACCAAGCTGTGAAAGTGTATCTGTCAAACCAGAGGAGGGGGACTGGGGCAGCAAAGTCTCGTGGAATGGTAGCAGGTGGCGGGAGAAAACCATGGAGACAAAAAGGGACTGGCAGGGCCCGTGCGGGTACCATTAGGTCTGGGATCTGGAAGGGTGGTGGTGTTATTTTCCCTCCTGTTCCTCATTCCTGGAATAAGCGAGTCCCAAAGAAGGTCAGAGCTTTGGCAAGACGATCAGCTCTAAATACTAGGGCGCAAGGGAATAGAGTTTCTTTGGTTGAAAGACTTGATTTTGAAAGCCCAAAAACGAAACGATTGAAAGAAATATTGACTAATATTGGTCTGGAAGGAAAGGTTTTGTTGCTGACTGACGGGGCAAAGGAAAGTGTTTATTTGTCGGGTCGCAATTTGGACAGAGTAATGGTCCGTCCATTTGGACAGGAATCAGTTTACGATATTCTTTGGGCTAATGTTGTTCTGATCGAACAGCAGGCCCTCGAAGCTTCAGAGCCCTCGGATGCAGATAGAAAAGCTGGTGTGGCTCGATCGCGAGGACCTTCACAAGCGAAAGTTCGTGAAGAAGCTCAGAAGGAAAATAGAGGGGTCAGTGCTAGGGAGCGTAGGGGACATAGAAGCGTCTCTCAAGTAAATGTTACGGAGGAAGAGGGTCTTGATGAGAATGCTGATCTTAAGGAGGAAGAATCGAAGTTTGATATTTCATCTATAAAACTTCCTAAAATTTCTGAGCTGGCTGAATTTTTGTTGCAGTTTGATTCAGTTTCTGATATAGAAGAATTGAAGGGTAGGGACGGACGCAAGACTGCTCAAGCCCTATATGAGGAGCGTATGGCAGGGTTAAGCAGCGATTCGGATGAGGAGGACGGTGATGCGTGAGTTATATGATGTGATCCAGACTCCAGTCGTGACTGAGAAATCTGCGAAAGAGATGGAAACACAGAATCTTTATACTTTTATAGTCGATGAAAGGGCTAATAAGATTGAGATTGCTAAAGCTGTTGAGAGGTTATGGGAAGTTAGGGTTAAGAAAGTTCGGACAATGAGGTACAGAGGAAAGCTGAAGAGGGTATCTATGGGAAGGATGACTCCCAATAGGAATTTTGGTCGGAGCCCTTCCTTTAAAAAGGCGATAGTTCAGCTATCAGAAGGTGATCACATTGAATTCTACGAGGCTGGTTGATCATGGCAATTAAGAAGTTCAAACCTATGACACCAGGCACTCGCTTTCGCTCTATTGTAGACAATTCTTCAATTCTGAGTAAGAAGGCTCCTGAGAGGTCTCTTCTAGAGCCACTATTGAAGTCTGGAGGAAGGAACCACAATGGAAGGATCACCTCAAGAAGAAGAGGTGGGGGGCACAAACGTCGATATCGCAAGATAGATTTCCGGCGCAACAAATTGGGGGTTCCTGGCAAGGTGGCAGCCATAGAGTATGACCCAAACAGAAGTTCTAACATCGCCTTAATCCATTATACAGATGGAGAAAAGAGATACATCCTGCATCCCCGAGGATTGAGGGAGGGAGCAACAGTAGTATCGGGGCCAGATGCCGACATTCAAGTTGGTAATTCATTGCCCCTCGGCCTAATCCCGCTAGGAACGATAGTACACAATATTGAATTAAAACCAGGGAAGGGTGGTCAAATGGCTCGCTCAGCGGGAGCGGGAGTGCAGGTAATGGCTAAGGAAGGAAAATACGTTGCCCTGAGGCTACCTTCAACTGAAGTGAGAAGGGTGTTTAAAGATTGTATGGCTACGATTGGTCAGATGGGAAATATTGAGCACAATCTTCAGACTTTAGGTAAGGCAGGGGCCAGTCGTTGGCGTGGACGCCGTCCAAAAGTCCGAGGGGTCGCAATGAATCCGATCGATCATCCCCACGGTGGTGGTGAGGGACGCACTTCTGGTGGGCGTTCACCCGTTACTCCTTGGGGTAAAAGAGAAGGGATAAAAACCAGAAGGAAGAAGAATGCTTCTAACAAGTATATCGTTCGGGGCCGTAAACGTGGACGGGCTACCAAGTGATTCATGATTATTTGGGACCCAAGCGAGAAATTGAAAGGTTGATGACATGGCACGTAGCGTAAAAAAAGGGCCTTACATAGATGAGAAGTTGTTTGAACGGATTGAAGGAATGAACAGCAGTGGATCAAAAAAGGTGATTCAAACCTGGTCCAGAGCTTGTACTATTCCTCCTGAATTCGTAGGCCATACACTGGCTGTTCATAACGGAAATAAATTTATTCCAGTTTTTGTGAGCGAAAATATGGTTGGTCACAAGTTGGGTGAGTTCTCTCCTACCCGATTATTCAGAGGACACAGTGGAAAGCTCGCCGATAAACGATCTAAGATAGGTTAGTGGAGATAAAAAAGGATGGAAGCTAAAGCAATTGCGCGCATGGTCCGTATGAGTCCTCGAAAAATCCGGCTCGTGGTGGACCAGATTAGAGGAAAATGGGTCAATGAGGCCTATGCGATCTTGGAGTTTTCTAATAAATTTGCAGCAGAGCCCGTGGGTAAGACTCTTCGATCGGCAGTTGCTAACGCTCAAGAAAAGGCCAGGGGTTCTGGTGAAGCGTTGGATATGGATGAGTTGCGTGTTGGAACGGCTTTTGTCGATGAAGGTCCGACATACAAGAGATGGAAAGCTTCGGCCATGGGTCGAGGGTCGCCACGCAGAAGAAGAACTAGTCATATAACTGTAATTGTTAATACCGAGGATTAATAATGGGCCAGAAAACGCACCCGATTGGATTTCGCCTCGGGGTAATTAAGGATTGGAAATCTACATGGTACGCCGAAGGGGATTTTTCTGATTTTCTGCAGGCTGATGAGACGCTTAGAGCATACTTGCACAGAAGACTTTCTCATGCCGCGTTGTCTAAGGTGGAAATAGAGAGGAAGCCTTCCAAAACTGTAGTAACTCTTTTTACAGCTCGACCAGGGGTTGTCATTGGGAAGAGGGGTTCGGAGGTGGATAAATTACGGGACGAGCTGGCTTTAGTTGTCGACACAGAAGTCTCAGTGAATGTGGAAGAAATAAGAGCCCCAGAAGTGGATGCTAGGTTGGTGGCAGAAAATGTTGCTCATCAACTTAAGGAGCGCATCTCTTTTAGAAGGGCAATGAAGCGAGCAATCCAGTCGGCTATGAGAGCGGGCGCGTTAGGAATTAAGATTCAATGTGCTGGAAGGTTGGGAGGTGCGGAGATAGCTAGAACGGAAGGATATAATGAAGGCAGAGTTCCATTACACACTTTGAGGGCTAACATTGATTATGCGGATGTTCCAGCGGCTACTAGCTACGGAATTGTTGGCGTAAAATGCTGGATCTTCAGTGGGGAAGTTGTGGAAGAACGTAGAGGTCGCACTTACTCCACTGGTGCAGGGGGGAAGGTCTAGTCGATGTTAGCACCTAAAAGAGTTAAACACCGCAAAACCCACAAGGGTCGCATGAGAGGTAAGGCCCAAAGGGGTAACAAAGTCTCTTTTGGCCAATTTGGGTTGCAGGCTACCGAATGTGGTTGGATTTCTAATCGGCAGATTGAAGCGGCTCGAGTGGCTATGACACGACATATCAAGCGAACTGGGAAAGTCTGGATAAGAATTTTCCCCGACAAGCCGATTACGTCCAAGCCAGCCGAAACTCGCATGGGTAAAGGTAAAGGAAATCTTGAATCATGGGTGGCCGTAGTAAAACCAGGAACAATGATGTTTGAGCTAGAGGGTGTGTCAGTTGAAATTGCAAAAAAGGCCATGGCGTTAGCTAATGCTAAGCTTCCTGTAGCGACCCGATTCGTCGCTAGATCAGATCAATTACTCGGCTAGGATAAAATTTAGTTATGAAAGTTTCAGAAATAAGAGAATGGGACAATATCGAAATTTCAGCTCGCTTAGAAGAACTGAAAGAAGACTATTTTCGCATGCGTTTCCAGGCCGCAACGATGACCTTGGACAATCCCAAAATCCTAAAGGGTATTCGGCGGGATGTAGCTCGTTTGAAAACTGTTCTTAGGGAACGCGAGGTCAGTGCCAATTCCAAGAGAGAAGTACAATCATGACTATAGTTGAAAGGAATAATCGAAAGATAAGATCGGGTGTTGTCATATCGAACAGAGCCCAGAAAACCGTGACGGTTTTGGTTGAGCGACAATTTGCACATCCTCTGTACACGAAACAGATAAAGCGTGTAAAAAAGTATCAAGTGCATGACGAGAATAATGAATGTCAAGTCGGTGACTCGGTAAGAATAATGGAAACGCGACCGCTCTCTAAAACCAAGAGGTGGCGGGTTCTGGAAAGGAAGGAGAGGTAGGAATAGGATGACTGCCTACTTCGAAGGGAATAAAGTGGAGACTGTGGTATGATTCAACAAGAGTCGATTGTAAAAATTGCCGATAATTCTGGAGCTAAGAGTGCACTTTGTATACGTGTCCTAGGAGGTTCAAAGAGGCGATATGCCAGTGTGGGTGATGTCATTGTAGTAACGGTTAAGGATGCGATTCCAAATTCACCCGTAAAAAAGGGTGAGGTTTTGCAAGCGGTAGTCGTCAGGACAGCAAAAGAGGTGCGTCGCAGAGATGGAAGTTATATAAGATTTGATGAAAATGCTGCTGTTTTGGTAAATCAGCAGGGAGAGCCAACGGGTACCAGAATCTTTGGCCCAGTTGGCCGAGAATTGAGAGATAAACGATATATGAAAATTGTATCTTTGGCCCCGGAGGTATTGTGAGACCATACAGGACGGGTCGTCCCAGAATTGTGAAGGGAGATAGGGTGAGAGTCATTAGGGGGAATCACCGTGATATGGAAGGGACTGTCACGGAGGTCCTGCCAGATAAGGATAGAGTTGTGGTTGAAGGTGTAAATATGCGTAAACGGCATCAGAGGCCGACTGAAGCAAATCCAGAAGGTGGAATAATCACCTTTGAAGCTCCGATCCATGCCTCTAATGTTATGTTGGTTGATCCTTCTGAAGATGAGCCTACTAGGATCCGGATGAAAATTGAGGAAGATGGACGCAAAGAAAGAATTTCAGTGAGGACTGGTAACCCGATACCAAAGTCATAGTGGGGCTTGGAGATTAACAATGGAATCTAGACTGTACAAACATTACAAGAGCCATGCGCGTCCTCAATTGGCCGATAAATTCAATTGGACTAATCCAAACCAAATTCCTAAGATCGAAAAAGTGGTAATGAATGTTGGAGTGAAAGATGCTGCTAAGAACGCTAAACTATTAGCCGCTGTGGTTGAAGAGCTTGGACTCATAAGTGGCCAGAAAGCCATGGTTACCAAAGCTCGTAAGTCCATTGCAAATTTCCATCTTCGGGAGGGGATGCCGATAGGAGCAGCTGTTACGTTGAGAAGGAGTAGGATGTACGAATTTCTCGACCGTTTGGTAAGTGTGGCTATACCTAGAATTCGTGATTTCAGAGGTCTGACCACCACCTCTTTTGATGGCAGTGGGAATTTTACAATGGGAATAAAAGAGCAGATTATCTTTCCAGAGATTGATTTTGATAAAGTTGGTCAAATACATGGAATGAACATTACCATCGTGACCAGTGCAAACACAGATGAAGAAGCGCTTGCTTTGCTGCGGGAGATGGGATTTCCTTTTAAGGGAGAGGTTCCAGTGCAGATAGGACAAGCGGTAAACTAAGGGGATTAAATGGCCAGAAAGGCTTTGATTGAAAGAAATAATGGGCGTCAAAAGTATGCTGGAAGACATCGTAACCGATGCCATCGTTGTGGTCGGCCACGAGCGTTCATTAGAAAATTTGGATTATGTAGAATTTGTTTTCGGCAGAAAGCTTTGCAGGGCGAGATCCCTGGTGTTAGAAAAGCTAGCTGGTAAAGGATAGATAAATATTATGATGACTGACCCCGTTGCAGATATGCTCACTCGTGTACGTAATGCTGGGAAAGCGGGACACAAGTGGGCTGATATACCAGTCTCTAAACTGAAAAGAGAAATAGCGCAATTGCTGAAAGAAAGTTTTTTCATTCATGATTTTAAAGTGTTGAATGATGGGAAGTTTGGAGTTTTGCGTGTTTACTTGAAATACCATGACGGCAATCCAGTGATTCGACATCTGGAGCGAATTTCCAGACCAGGCCAGCGACGTTATATGGAAGCAAGTACAATTCCTAAGGTTCGCAATGGATTGGGGATGGGGATTCTATCTACCTCCAAAGGATTGATGTCTGATAGAGCTGCAAGAAAAGAAGGTGTGGGTGGTGAATTGATGGCGATGATTTGGTAGAAGATTTAGGAAAGGAAAGGGTCGGAAACAATGTCTCGGATCGGTAAACAACCTGTCGAAGTCCCCGATGGAGTGGACGTCGCAGTAAAAGAAAACAGCATTTCGGTCAAAGGGCCGAAAGGAGAACTGGATTTGAATATTAATCCAGAGATAGCTGTCGCTGTGGAAGGAAGTTTGATTAATGTCACCAGGTCATCTGATGAAGCAAAGGACCGAGCTTTACATGGCTTAATAAGGTCCTTGATAGCAAATATGGTGGAGGGAGTGGAAAAAGGCTTCCAGAAAACGTTAGAGATTGAGGGCGTTGGATACCGTGCACAGAAACAGGGTGCTGGCTTGCTACTAAATCTAGGGTTCTCTCATGCTATTAATTATGCTACTCCAGAAGGTGTTGTGATTGAAGTGCCAGATCAAACTACCATAGTGGTTAGCGGGGCGGACAAGCAAAGCGTTGGACAGACAGCGGCCGAGATCAGATCTTTCCGTCCACCGGAGCCCTACAAAGGTAAAGGGATAAGGTATCAGGGAGAGTACATTCGGAGAAAAGCTGGTAAAACGGCTGGGGCTTAAGGAAAAACAAGAAAGATGAATAATAAGATTTTAAATAAAAATAGGGCAGGAAAGAGGGTTAAGAGGCATGCTCGAATCAGGCAGAAAATTTGGGGTACAGCTGAACGTCCAAGGTTGGTAGTGTTTCGTTCCCTTCGCAATTTGGAGGGACAAATTGTGAATGACGATGTTGGTCATACCCTAATAGGCCTATCGACCCTGAGTCCAGCTTTAGATAATTTTGAGACAGATAAGCAGAATGTAAAACTAGAGAAGGCACGAGCGGCGGGGCTTTTACTTGCTGAACAGGCAACCGAACAAGGTGTGAAAGAGGTTGTTTTTGACAGGGGAGGATATAAGTATCACGGCAGGGTAATGGCTTTCGCCGAAGGAGCGAGAGAGGGAGGTTTGAAATTCTAGTGGCTAGAAAAGACAGAAGGAAAAAAGACGAGAGGGATTCTGAATTCACAGAAAAGGTCATTCACATCAATAGAGTGGCCAAGGTTGTGAAGGGAGGAAGAAGATTTTCATTCTCAGCTTTGGTTTCCGTAGGAGACCAAAGAGGTAGAGTAGGCATAGGATTGGCCAAAGCCAATGAAGTTTCAGAAGCTATTCGCAAGGCTTTCGAACGAGGTCGTCGACAATTAGTGGAAGTATCCGTTTTGGACGGCACTATACCACACGAGATAGTGGGCAAATGGGGTGCTGGTCGAGTAATGTTGCGTCCAGCTGCTCCAGGAACAGGTGTCATAGCAGGCGGTCCTGTAAGGTCCGTTCTGGAGGCCGCTGGAGTTAAAGATATTTTGACCAAGAGTCTTGGAAGCAATAATCCCATTAATGTAGTAAGAGCTACTATGAATGGTTTGACTAATCTTGTGACTGTCGAACAAGCTGCTAGGGAGAGGGGTGTTCCGGTGGAGCTCATCCTTGGAGAGGAGGGCTAACGTGGCTAAAAAATTGTCCGTTACTCAAGTGAGAAGTGGTGTCGGCAAGAAATTCAGGCACAGACGTACTTTGGAGGCTCTGGGATTCAAAAAACATCAGCAAACTGTGATTCATGAGGATAATGCTGCAATAAGAGGTATGGTGCAGCAAGTACAACATTTAGTTAAGGTCGAGGAGATATCCTGATGGCAGAACTGCATGAACTGAAACCATCGTCAGGATCGAGAAGTAATTCAAAACGAAAAGGCAGAGGTCCAGGTTCGGGGAATGGGAGAACTGCTGGTAGAGGCGAGAAAGGACAGAACGCTAGAAGTGGTGGTGGTGTTCGTCCTGGTTTCGAAGGTGGTCAGATGCCATTACACCGTCGAATTCCTAAAAGAGGTTTCACTCCTCTCAAAAGAAAGGTCTACCAAATAGTAAATGTAGCAGATTTTACTAGAGTTTCAGGTTCCAATGTTGATGCTCACAGCCTGAAAGAAGCTGGATTAGTCAGGTCCGCAGACGGACTGGTGAAAATTCTAGGTTTTGGGGAACTGGATGACTCTTACTCTGTAACAGCTCACAAGTTTAGTGAGGCGGCAGTTAACAAAATAGAATCTGCAGGCGGATCGGTGACTGTGACGGCAAGGAATGAAGAGGAAGGCCAGGGTGGCTAATCCTATCCCAAATCTGTTCAGAGCGCCTGAACTGAAAGAAAAGATTCTATTCACTCTTTTCATACTTTTCATTTATAGGTTCGGTGCCCATATAACCGTCCCTGGTGTGGACGTCGGAATCCTGAGACAGCAGTTTGGGGCGCTCCAGGGTGGGATCCTAGGAATTTATGACATGTTTGTAGGCGGCGGACTTAGTCGTGCTACTATTTTTGCCTTGGGAATCATGCCATACATATCCGCGAGCATCATGTTCCAACTTTTGGCTGCTGTGCTCCCTACAATTGAGAAACTTCAGAAAGAAGGTGAAGAGGGAAGAAAAAAATTGACTCAATGGACCAGATATGTGACGGTCCTTTTGAGTGTGATCCAGGGATTCAGTTATGCGGCTTTTCTGACAAGCACAGGTGCGATCAGAGATCCAGGAGCAGTTTTCAATTTTACTACAACCTTGGCTCTAACTGTCGGTGCCATTTTCGTTATGTGGTTGGGCGAACAAATCACGGAGAGAGGGATAGGCAATGGGATGTCACTAATGATATTCTTCTCTATCATTGAAGGGTTTCCAGCTGCTGTAGCTAGAACTTGGGAGTCCTTTGTTGCTGACCAGATTCAACTGATAGCCCTTGTCTTTTTGGGACTCATCTTAGTAGGGATAACGGCTGCAGTTGTAGCGATGACAATGGCGTCCAGGAAGATTCCAGTGCAAATCCCTCGAAAAGTCGTTGGACGTGGTAGGATCAGAGAGGGTCAAAAAAGTTTTGTTCCTTTGCGCATAAATTCTGCCGGTGTAATGCCTATTATCTTTGCTCAATCTTTCATAGTAGTCCCCGGAACCGTTGCTCAGTTCGCTGGAGAAACGGGGGGCGTGTTAGATATGATCTCCGACATTTTTCAACCTGGAACGGTGTATTACATCTGTTACGCTCTTCTGATCATTTTCTTCACATATTTTTATACAGCAATCATTTTCAATCCAGTGGACTTGTCCGAAAATCTTAAAAAACAGGGAGCTTTTATACCAGGAGTGAAGCCTGGGGCGAGGACTGCTGAGTATATTGATAGAGTTTTGACTAGGGTTACACTTCCCGGATCTGCCTACCTTGCATTAATAGCATTGGTACCGTTCTGGATTTTTGCATTTTTTAACATACAGACCTTCTTTTTTGGAGGTACAGCTCTGCTGATTGTCGTAGGGGTTGGGCTGGATACAGTTCAACAAGCACAGCAGCATCTCCTCCTCCGTCATTATGATGGCTTTATGAAAAAAGGCCGAGTAAAGATGCGGGGCCGCTCGCAGTATAGTTAATTGCGATTCCAAAAAAGTCCTTTGTAGAATGAATGTGGTTCTTTTAGGTCCTCCAGGGGTTGGCAAAGGAACTCAGGGTGTCTTTATCACCAGTGAACCTGGTTGGGCTCGAATAGTAACCGGGACTTGCTGCGAGATTCTGTAACGTCGGGATCTAAATTAGGATTAGAAGCAGAGGCCTATATGACCAGCGGGCAACTAGTTCCTGATGCTCTGATTGTGGCTTTGGTCAAGGATCACCTGGTACATTCGCAACCTGAAGGTAGCCTGGTCTTTGATGGTTTTCCAAGGACAGCAGGTCAAGCATCAGAACTGACAGAGATGCTAAACCTTCTTGGTAAGGGAGTGGACATGGTGATTGTGCTCCAGGCGGAGGAACAGGATTTGGTAGAGAGAATAAGTGGTCGCAGGTCTTGTCCTGATTGTAAGTCAGTATACAACATTCACAGCTCTCCTCCCGAGAAATTAGGCTTTTGCGACGTGGAAGGGTCTTTACTGATTCACCGGACTGATGACAATCCGGAGACTGTGTTAAGTCGCCTGCAAGTGTATAGGTCAGAAACAGAACCAGTGGTCCACTATTACGAAGAGCTAGGATCTAAAGTGTACCTTATTGACGGGAGTAAGGGCGTTGATGAAGTAAGGACTGATATCGCCCAAGTCCTAGAGCTGGCGACAGCATGATCCATCTAAAGACTGAAAGTGAAATCGAAAGTATGGCAGATGCTGGCCAAATAATTGCAAAATTATTTGATGAGATGAGATCACTAGTCCGTCCAGGAGCCAACACAGCGGAGTTAGACTTGTTCGCAGAGGATTACATAAGGTCCTATAAGGGAGCAGTACCAGCTTTTAAGGGTTTGTATGGATTTCCTGGTAGTGTTTGCGCTTCTGTCAACGAAGAAATCGTTCATGGTATTCCTAACAAAATGAGAGTGTTAAAAGAGGGCGATATAATATCGATTGACGTGGGTGTAAGGTTGAATGATTGGTGCTCCGATTCAGCATGGACTTTCCCAGTTGGCGAGATTGACAGCCAAGCAAGTAGTTTGCTTGTCTCGACTGAGGAATCTCTCAATAGGGCTGTGACCGCGGCTAACACTAATAACCACGTTGGTGATATAGGTGCTGCCGTAATGGAATCTGTCAAAGGAAAGGGGTACGGCATTATAAAAGATCTTGTAGGACATGGAATCGGTCGTGATGTTCACGAAGAGCCTCAGGTTCCCAACCTGGGGAAGTCCGGATCCGGAGTGCGGCTGCGGGAGGGTATGGTGTTAGCTATTGAACCTATGCTTTCTTGTGGTTCCTCTGAGATAGTGACGGGAGATGATGAGTGGACAGTAAGGACCCAAGACAGATCTCTTTCAGCTCATTTTGAACATACTGTGGCTGTGACAACTAAGGGTCCCAGAGTTTTGACTCAAATATGAGTCAGGCATCCCTTTCCCAATTCACTGGAGATGTCTTGAAGGTGTGCAGAGCTTGCATTATCATTGTAAGCTGTGCAATAAACGAAAAAATGGATTAGAAGAGATGAAGGTTAGAAGTAGTGTTAAAAGGATTTGCGAACATTGTAGGGTTGTTCGCCGGAAAGGTGTGGTAAGAGTCATTTGTAGTAGGAATCCTAAACACAAACAGAGGCAAGGATAGAGTTTATAAATCCGAGTTTCTTCTGATTCTCACAATAAATTAAGTTAAACAACTAAAGAGACGGTAACGGCAGTATGGCGCGGATAGCAGGCATAGATCTTCCAAACGGAAAATTAGTTAAGGTTGCTCTGACCTACATTTATGGTATTGGTCAAAAGAGGGCAGATCTTATTCTGGAGGCTACAGGAGTTGACCCCGAGATTCGAGCAGTAAATCTTACCGATGCTGACGTTAACAAACTCCGTAAGGAAATAGAGAAACAATATAAGGTAGAAGGAGCCTTGAGAACCGAGATTTCAATGAACATCAAGCGATTGATGGACATTGGATCCTACAGAGGTTTGAGACATCGGAAAGGACTACCAGTGCGAGGGCAGAGAACTCATACCAACGCACGCACGCACAAGGGACAACGAAAAGCAGTAGCTGGTCACAAGAAAGCTCCTAAAAAGTAAGTATTTGCAGTTCAATTTGATATCAAGACATACAGTAACTTTGTAGCTATTGAAGTTTGAGGATGGTAAAGAGTGGCGATTAACAAAACGAAAAAATCAGCGAAGAAAGTGGTGGAGGCAGAAGGAGTCGCCCACATCAAGGCAACTTTCAATAATACCTTGATCACTGTTACCGATAAAGTAGGTAACACTGTGGTATGGGGTAGTTCGGGCAAGGCAGGGTTCAAGGGATCTAAGAAGTCGACTCCCTTTGCGGCCACTATGGCAGCTGAACAGTGCGGGAAGGAAGCGATGGCTCTCGGGGTTAAAAGGGTCAGCATCTTGGTGCAAGGTCCAGGATCAGGACGTGAGTCTGCTATTTCAGCTTTGGCTGCATCAGGTCTTCAGATTACTTCTATACAGGACATTACCCCACTTCCGCACAATGGATGTCGTCCACCTAAGAAGAGAAGGGTATAGGTAATTATGGCTCGCTATACAGGACCAGCGCATAGAATGTGTCGCAGAGAGGGCCAGAGCTGTGGCAAGGTGAATTGTCCAGTAGAGAGGAAGCCATATCCTCCTGGACAACACGGTCCCGCTCATGCTCGTCGCAGAAAGCAGTCTGATTATGCTGTTCAGCTTAGAGAAAAACAGAGAGTAAAGATGCGTTATGGTTTACTTGAAAAACAGTTTAGAAGTCTGTTTGAGCATGCTAATAGGAGGGCTGGCGTCACTGGTGAAAATCTACTGGTCGCGCTGGAGTCACGTCTAGATAACATTGTGTATAGAATGGGCTTTGCAAAGACGCGTAGACAAGCAAGGCAATTAGTTGGCCACAGGCATTTCGAAGTAAATGGAAATGCAGTAAACATACCCAGCTATAATGTTAAGCCAGGCGATGAAATTGCGATAAGATCGAAGTCGAAGGACCTATCGATCGTGGAAGTAGCTCTGGAGGAGTCACGCACTAAACGGCGACTGCCAGAGTGGTTGGTCTTAGACGAAAAGAATCTAATCGGTCGTGTGGCACGTACACCAATACGGACGGACTTAGATGCTTCAATAAATGAACAGCTCATTGTGGAACTCTACTCGAAGTGATTATGGAGGATTCTTTGGAGATAGATTTGACTGGATTAGTGATTCCGGAACGTATTGAAATTACGAGGGAATCAGATGATGAAAGCATGGGAGAATTTGTGATAGAACCCCTCGAGCGTGGTTTTGGCCATACTTTGGGGAATTCTGTTCGTCGAGCGCTCTTGGCCTCTCTGAGGGGTTCAGCAGTTTGGGCCTTTCGTATAGGTGGGGTAGTGCATGAACATGAGACTATCAAGGGAGTTGTTGAGGATGTACACCAGGTGATACAGAACCTCAAGTCTTTAGTTGTCTCTTTGGATGATGATCTAGATAGTGCTTCTTTGGAAATTCGAGCGAGTAAGCAGGGAGTAATTACAGGCAGTGATATAGTGGAAAAAGCGGGCGTTACTATCCACAATCCAGAGCACCATCTGATGACTTTGGAAGACAAGCGCGACCTTGTCATCGAACTTCACGTCCAGAAAGGCAGAGGCTTTGTACTTGCGGAACAACATGAGTTCCCAGAAGGTTCTCCAGTTGATTTGGTTAGAATAGACTCAATTTATAACCCTGTACAGTCGGCAAATTTTGCTGTAGAGGAGACTCGGGTGGGGCAGAGGACCGATTTTGATCGACTGACACTGTCAGTTGAAACAAATGGGTCGGTTAGTGCGGAGTCTGCAGTGAGCTATGCTGTTGCACTTCTCCAAAAACACCTTGAGTTTATGCTTTATTTTGCCGAGGGTGGATTGCCTCAAACGGAATCCTTGGGCAGCAAAGTTTCTGAAGAGATGAGAGATTTGTTAAGACGACCGCTGGAAGATATTACTGAGCTTAGCGTTAGGTCTCGAAATTCTCTTAAGAAAGAAGGGGTCAGCGTCTTGGCCGACTTAGTTCAGCGGTCTGAAGATCAAATGTTAAGCATTGGGAATTTTGGTAAGAAATCTCTAACAGAGATTTCTGATTTTCTGACAGAACATGGGCTGGATTTTGGAATGCAGCTGTTAGTGGATGATGAAGGGGAGTTTACTCTGATCGAATCTGAAGAAGAAGAAGAAACCGAAGATTCATTTTTCAAGAGATTCTAGGGTTATAGATTATGAGACATCGTCAGAAAGGTCGGGCTTTATCTCGGACTCGCACACATAGGAAAGCGACTTTGAGAAATCTCGCTACGGCACTTTTTCGACATGAGCGGATTGAGACTACGACTGCTAAGGCTAAAGAACTAAGACCTTATGCTGAAAAGTTAATTACTTTTGGTAAAAGAGGTGATCTGCACGCACGGCGGTTAGCGGGACGGGCAATTTCCGACAGGGAAGTATTGGGTAAATTGTTTGATGAGATAGCTCCCCGGTTTAGTGATCGCCCAGGGGGTTATACCCGTGTTCTGAAACTCAGAAATCGTAAAGGAGATGCTGCAGAGATGGCGCTAATCGAGTTGCTGGATTAGACTGTCATCTTAAATTGTTAAGAAGAAGCGCATAATAGAGATAAAAAACGGGAGCACGCACGAATATGGCATCAGGAAAAGGTTCTTCTGGAGCAGTTGGTATGGCGTTGATGGTTATGACGTTTCTAACAGTCGGAGGTTTCTTGTGGTGGCTGACTGGTCGCAGTGAGGAATATGTGATGTCTATCAGTGTTCAAGATGTTGAAGTTGAGGAAGGTGAAGACTTCAGTTCTGCGACTGTGGTGCCAGTGGATGTGTTTGGAGCCAATCCGATGGGACAGGCCGACATGCTCATCCAAGTAAACGAACTTACTGTCCAGAGCTTACTTGATTCCGAAGCTTTTTTTGTTGAAGTGGCTGGCCAGCCCTATATGGTAAAAATGTCGGAATCTTTGGTGGCTGACAGTGTTTCTATTGCTATGGGTGAGAGTGTTTCAGTAATAGGAAGGGTTTATCAAATGACAGACAGTGTGGCAGACTCCTGGGTGGCTAGTGGAAGCTTGAGTGAAGCTAATAAGATCGTAGCTACCTTTTCAGAGTCTTTTCTAGAGGCTTTAGATGTAACATCGTATACCGCTCCCAGCGGAAGCAATTAATCACTAGGAATTATTTCAGGAAGTAGAAAGCTTATGTCCAGAGTTTGTTATGTATGTGGGAAGGGGCCCCAGACGGGAAACAACGTAAGTCATGCTAACAACAAGACTAGGCGTCGTTGGCTACCCAATCTTCAAAAGGTCAACACTATAACAGGTACTGGTGAAAGACGCAGGGTACGCGTTTGTGCAGAGTGTATACGAAGTGAAAAAATCTCCAAAGCACCGCCGATGAGGTTGGCTGGAGACTAGACCTTGATGGCGTCTAGATCTAAATGAAGTAATCAAAGCTCATGAAGAATGGCGCTGTCCAATTATGAAATTAAGGCAGAAGTCACACCTGGCCAGTGAGCATGCAAGAAATAGAAACCAGTCTTCGAAAAGAGCGACCACTAGAAGGTAGGCGAGTCGTTGTCACTAGGCCTTTGCAACAGTCGATCAGATTTACTGAG
>JBJKYO010000065.1:0-24713 GCA_045561015.1 Longimicrobiales bacterium
CGGATGGGCCCAAACAGCGATGCCACCTGCCTTACGAATCAATCCAATCGCTTCATGGGCTTCCAATACTCGAATAGACACTTGAGCTGGATGTCCATCACCAATCAATCTGTTGAAAGCATCCCCAATCGAGGAAGCATAATTTTTCGAAACCAAGGCCCGCGCCAGATGTGGACGTCCCAAAGAGGAACGGTCTGGGCCTGCCTCCTCGATCACATCCTCTATATCAACGAATACATCTTGGCTAGCCAATCTCGACAACATCTCGTTCATCCTATCTTCACGAGCATGGATAGCTTTAGTGGTATATTCTGTAAGCATAGATGACTGATGATCGATAAAATAACCGAGAATGTGACAAGGAATCCCAGAAGCAGAACAGCTGACTTCAATTCCAGGAATAATTTGTATGGAATGTTTCAAACCTGCTTTTAATGCTTCATCCAACCCTGCTACTGTGTCATGGTCAGTGATGGCAAGGGCATCAAGGTTAGCAGCCTTCGCAAATCCTACTAATTCACTGGGAGAAAGGACTCCGTCGGACGCCGTCGTATGAGTGTGTAGATCCAGCTTCATAGCACTTGTTGATTTACAACCGAATCCTCCACCTGTTCCCATATGTCATCTACGTTTGCCATACCATCATTGGATTCTTGATCCAAAGGCGCCGCAGAACAGTCGTCGGTTAACAGCGTGGTTCCGACAGATGTTATCATGAAAACCCCGCCTGCAAGAAAAAAAGTTTCCTCAGATCCGTCCAGCATACTCAACCGCAATTCTCCAGATCCCAACAAGCCAATCATAGGAGCATGTCCTGTCAGGACACCGAGCTGGCCGTCCCATGCCGGAAGACTGATCGATTTCGCTTCTCCCTCGAATCGCACACCCTCTGGAGAAACCAAGCTGATGTTCATGCTTATTCCTCTGCCAACTCTTTACCAGCTTCAATTACTTCTTCAATACCGCCCTTCATATAGAAAGCTTGTTCTGGGAGATGATCGAATTCCCCTGTAGTAAGCCGCTCGAATGATTCAATCGTATCTTCCAATTTTACATACTTTCCTGAGATGCCTGTGAAAGTCTCCGCCACATGGAAAGGCTGGGAAAGGTAACGTTCAATCCGACGAGCCCGGTTGACTAAAACTTTGTCTTCCTCTGTAAGCTCGTCCATACCCAAGATCGATATGATATCCTGAAGATCCTTATAACGCTGCAATATCCTCTGGACTTCTGCCGCAACGTTGTAGTGCCTGTCTCCCAAGAACTGGGGATCCAGAATACGCGAAGTAGAATCCAATGGATCCACCGCTGGATAAATTCCTTTCTCAGAAATAGAACGTGACAAAACAGTCTGTGCATCCAAATGAGTGAAAGCCGTAGCTGGCGCTGGGTCTGTTAAGTCATCGGCAGGAACATAAATAGCCTGAACGGAAGTGATCGAACCCTCTTTGGTAGAGGTGATTCTTTCTTGTAACTCGCCCATTTCAGTGCCGAGAGTTGGCTGGTAACCCACAGCAGAAGGCATTCTTCCCAGGAGGGCAGATACTTCTGATCCAGCCTGAGTAAACCGGAAAATATTGTCTACGAAAAGTAGCACATCTTGCTTTTCTATATCTCTGAAGTATTCCGCAATGGTTAGGCCACTCAATCCGACTCTCAAGCGAGCTCCTGGAGGTTCATTCATCTGTCCATAACAGAGTGCTGTGGAATCAAGCACGCCAGATTCCTTCATTTCTAACCAAAGATCATTCCCCTCACGAGTCCTCTCTCCTACTCCACAAAAAACTGAACGACCCCCATGTTCCATAGCTATGTTGTTAATGAGCTCCATGATAATCACAGTTTTACCGACACCTGCACCACCAAAGAGACCCGTTTTGCCACCCTTCACATATGGTGCTAATAGGTCGATGACTTTGATACCTGTTTCAAAAATTTCTGTTTTGGGTTCAAGGTCATGAAAACTTGGAGCTGCCCGATGAATAGGCCATCTCTCTATTTCGCCGTCCTCTGCTACAATGGGACCCTGTTCGTCAACTGGCTCTCCAAGGACGTTCACAATCCGTCCAAGTGCTGGCGGACCAACAGGAACCGAAATTGCTGCACCCGTATCAATTACACTCATACCTCTAGTGACACCATCCGTAGAAGTCATCGAAACGGCACGCACCATACCTCGTCCGATATGTTGTTGGACTTCCGCAACCAGATCGATAGCCTGTTCACTATCTCCTTCTGACTTTAATGACAAAGCATTATAAATATCGGGCAGTGAGTCCGGATCAAATTCCACATCTAATACCGGTCCTATTACCTGCACAACCTTACCAACGTTACTTTCGGTCATAATCTCCATTCTCCGATCCTGATTCATTGGCTAAAACCATCACTCTAGTGCTGCCGCACCACCAACAATTTCAGCTATCTCCTGAGTAATTTGTCCCTGGCGAGCCCTGTTATAGGTCCGCGTTAAGTTTTCTAATACATCGCCAGCATTATCTGTAGCGTTCTTCATAGCGGTTCGTCTGGCCCCCTGTTCTGCTGCTACATTCTCCACTAGCGCTCTGTACAAAGTGTTTCTTAGATAAAGCGGCAGTAGTGATTGAAGAATTATTTCAGCTGTCGGAGTCAAGATGAACTCATCTGAATTATGTTTTCCGTCTGTAGATTCTATCGGAAGCAAGTTTAGTACTGTAGGTGGTGTCGACATCGCTGAGCGAAACTCAGAACTTACTACGTATACAGCATCAATTACCCCCGAAGAAAAATCTTCACCTAGCGGTGCAATTATATCCCCAGCTGTCTTAACAGAAGGGGAATCCCCTACATCAACAACCTCGGAAGCAATCGGGTATCCCCTGAATCGGAAATACGCAATGCCCTTTTTACCAACTATGTGAAGATCTGTATCTGTCCCAGATTGTTTGAGATCTGCCAGAAGATTGATAGTCTCTTTAATCAAATTTGCATTAAATCCGCCAGCCAACCCTCTGTCAGCAGTCAGCAGCAGGACCGCTGCTTTCTTGCATTCTACCGGTTTTCTCAGTAGAGGGAATTTTTCCACGAAGTCTGGCGAACAAATTTTTTCCACAATAGAGACGACAGAATCGCCATAAGGTCGAGCTGCTCTGACTCTATCAGTAGCTTTTTTCAGTTTAGATGTAGCCACTAACTCCATTGTACGAGTTATTTGTCGGGTATTTTCAACCGATTTTATCCGCCTTTTGACATCACGAGCTCCAGCCATACTCAGTTACTCTCGTCCTTCATCGTTTCTCTGCTTTCAAGGAACATCTTGTTGTATTCCGGAATAATCGTCTGCAGGGATTCTGTGAGTTCGTCCGTCAACTCACTGCCCTCTTTTATTCCATCCACAACATTAGAGTACTGTCCTGACAAGAACTCATGGAAACCCTTCTCCCAATCCCTAAGGTCAGACACCTCCACTTCATCAAGATATCCCTGAGTTACGGCATAGAGCACACATACCTGATTCTCAACAGCCATCGGCTGGTACTGATTCTGCTTCAAGATTTCTACAGTTCTTTCACCTCGTGCAAGCTGCTGTTGCGTGGCCTTATCCAGATCTGAACCAAATTGAGCAAAAGCTTCTAACTCCCTATACTGCGCCAAATCCAGACGAAGACGACCAGCAACCTTCTTCATTGCCTTTACTTGAGCCGCTCCTCCGACTCTGGATACAGATATCCCAACATTTACGGCTGGACGCACACCCGAATAGAACAAGTCTGGTTCAAGGTAAATCTGGCCATCGGTAATAGAGATGACGTTCGTAGGGATATAAGCAGACACATCTCCTGCTTGTGTCTCAATAATGGGCAGAGCGGTCATGGACCCTCCGCCTTCAGCATCAGAAAGCTTGGCAGCTCTTTCTAAAAGGCGAGAATGGAGGTAGAAAACATCCCCAGGAAAAGCTTCACGACCAGGCGGTCTTCTCAATACCAAGGATAGTTGACGATATGCATTAGCCTGTTTAGAGAGATCGTCAAAAACCACCAAAGTAG
This sequence comes from Longimicrobiales bacterium, assembly GCA_045561015.1. Lineage (GTDB taxonomy): Bacteria > Gemmatimonadota > Gemmatimonadetes > Longimicrobiales > Gaopeijiaceae. Next base: position 4,026 of record JBJKYO010000065.1, read on the forward strand.
GCTTACCGTTCCACATAAAGTGCTCGGCTATAGCAGCAGCTGAGTATGGGGCTATATACTGCATAGGCGCTGGGTCGGATGCATTAGCTGCAACTACAACTGTATAATCCATCGCCCCATACTCCTGTAGCGTCTCCACTACCCCAGCCACCTTACTCGCTCGCTGGCCAATAGCACAGTATACACAAACCACTCCACTGTCTTTTTGATTCACGATGGCATCCAAAGCTATCGCTGTTTTACCAGTTCCTCTATCACCAATGATCAGCTCACGCTGGCCTCTTCCGATGGGAATCATGGCATCAATTGCTTTGATACCAGTTTGCAAAGGTTCATTAACGGGCTGCCTCATCACAATTCCAGGAGCCACAACGTCTATTTGCCTACGTTCCTCGATTGGTGAAATTTCACCTTGGTTATCAATCGGATTACCAAGGGCATCGACTACCCGCCCCACATAACCAGGACCCGCAGGAATATCTAAGACCCTGCCAGTCCTCCTAACCTGATCTCCTTCGTGAAGACCAGTCCAGTCCCCCATTATGACAGCGCCGATGTTATCTTCTTCCAAGTTCAAAGCCAATGCCGTGACAGGGTCACCACCATCTGCCGGACTGATTTCCAGCATTTCACTGGCCATTGCCTTGGTCAATCCATAGATGCGTGCCACCCCATCTTTGACTTCCAGAATCTCACCTATCTCTTCAGATTTAAGCTCTTCTCCATAGTTCTGGATTTCTGAAAGAAGAACTTCTTTAATTTCACTTGCACGTAGCCCAAAATCGTTAGCCATTTATCATCTTTTCCTGTGGAAAAATTCTATAAAAATGTGTTAACCTGCTTAGCACCTAACATGCGACGCATTCTATCCAATCTGCTTCCTAAAGATCCATCGAAAACAGTATCGCCGATCCTCAAAATCATGCCCCCTAAAATCTCTGGGCGCACCTTGAAATGAATGATGGGTTTACAATCGAATACTGAACTCAGCCGATCTTTTAACTTCGCCGTAAAACCGTCGTCGGAATCTCTCGCTATAGTAATCTCGAAGTGCAATAGTCCCTCATGATCATCCACAAGACGCGAAAACTCTTCAGCAATGGACTTCAGGAGACTCTGCCTCCTCTTATCTAGTGTGACCTTAAGAAAATCTATCAATTGATGAGGTAACCGATTTTCAAAAACAGAGCTTATCGAAGCTTTTTTGTCTGCAACTGCTATCCTAGGTGTTGCCAAGAATTTTCTAAAATCTGCATCTTCTTCTATAAGATTTACGACTAACTCTATGCCCCGGCGATACTCCTCCAAGTTCCCTTCAGAAGCAGCTAGTTGGAACAAAGTGTCCGCATAGTTCCTTACTACTGTTTCATTTCTCATCGAGAGTCTTCTAGGGCTTCAGCACTGAGATCATCTACGAAACTCACCGCCAATTCCCTATCCTTTTCCTCATCGAGTTTTTCTTCTAGGAGTTTCCTTGCAGCTGCCAGGGCAATATCTACGGATCCCTGTCGCAACTCATGGAGTGCGGCTTCCTTTTCTTTTTCAATAGATTCGCGAGCTTTTTCCATGATTACATTTGCTTCTGCTCTGGCATCTTCCTCAATTTCCTTGCGAACCTCAGCTCCTGCCTCTTTGGCCTTTACTATCAGGTCCTGTGCTTCCCTGCGAGCTTCGAGCATTTGCTTGCGATACTGTTCGAGAAGTTTGGTTGACTCCTCCCTCTCAGAAGCCGCTGATTCCAGCGTACTTCTCAAACGGTCCTCCCTATCTTGTACAGCACCTAGAATGGGACCCCAAGCAAATTTTTTCAGAATAAACAATAGCAGGACAAAAACAGCGATAGTCCATATGCTGAGACCGAGATTGATATCAAACATTTAAAATCTCCTCATGTCTTCTATAAACACCAAGATCTCGAGACTAACCCAACAGCACTAGCACGAGTCCAAAAAGTGCGGCACCTTCAATCAAAGCAGCCACGATAATCGCAGCAGTCTGAATTTGAGCCGCTGCCTCTGGCTGACGGGCAATACCTTGTGCCATTGATGCACCGATAGGACCAATACCCAGTCCTGCACCTATGACAGCACCAGCGATACCCAGTCCTGCACCTATTGAAAAACCAGCTTCAGGGTTTGTGGCAGCTTCTTGCACAATAGCGAGTAGTTCGTATGACATTGTCTTTCCTTTTCTTTTCTAGTGATTTAGTGAGCGTGACGAATTAATCCAATAAAAACAGAAACTAACATTGCAAAAATATAAGCCTGCAAACAGGCGACGAATACTTCTAGAATCATTATGGCTCCAACCGCTAATACAATGAGTGGACCCATGATATAGCTCTGTAAGATCAAGATCATCCCCATGATCGCCAGGACCATACTGTGGCCTGCCACCATATTCGCCACGAGCCTAACAGCGAGAGCAAAGGGTTTAGTTAGCTTACCTATGGCTTCAACTGGGACCATAATCAAGAGGATGACTGGTTGCATGATTCTTGGTACACCGGGGGGTAGAAAGAAGACAGTCTTCGCATATCCAGCAATGCCCAAGGATCTGATACCAGAAATTTCCACCACAATAAAACCAATGATAGCTAAAGCCGAAGTAACTGAGACATTAGCAGTTGGAGTGATCCCAAGGGGCGTGAGACCGATCAAATTCATCCCCAAGACAAAAACAAATAGAGTCAATATAAGAGGAGTATAAGCATCCCCATCATGACCAATATTCCTCCTAACCACCTCATTCCTAAAATAAAGAACTAGGGCCTCTACTACGTTAGCAAAGCCACTGGGTGCTCGCTGAGAGTCACTGTTGGCTCTAAGTTTGCGTGCTGTCGGAACAAGGCTAAGCACAAGAAACAATCCCACGAAAAGCATCACTAGCAAGTGGCGGGTCATCGAAAAATCAATTGACAGTCCCCCTAGCTGTATTGGAGCAACACTCAGGGCCTCCAGGCTCCAGTGACCTCCAAGAAATTCGATCTCTTTCGCGTCCCCAATATGATGTTCAATGAAATAGGGCAACTCCTCCATAGTCAGACCGTGGTTCGCATCCGTTGCGTGTGATTCCTGTTGATGACCTTGAAAGAACGACATTAGCCGGACGCTCCTACTCGATCAGGAGGGTTGAGGAATTTCGGTTCTGCCAAGACCAGAAAGAAAAAGCTCCCTACAAGAGTCAGCAGTAGTGCTTCTCTGCCTGAGAAATCAACCTGCATGGCTACCAAAGCTACGATCAAGACGACTGTAAACCTCAAAGCCATGCCTGCTCCCCACCACACAATAAAATTGGCACCAGGCTTCTTGCTTTGTATTAGTAGAAAAAAGGCTAAGAGTTGCACGGGATATGAAACCAACAGAGCTATTCCAACCCCTTCCCTATTAGTGCTATCAAGAAAGAGGCCAGCCATCAAGTATACTAGAGCCACAATCAACAGAGTGGCCAGTGAATACTGTTTCAATGCATTTAATCCTAAAGGGTTCTCTTCTCTAATCTTTCTCACTGTGGCTTGCATTCAAAGTTGCATAGAGCCTGTAAAAAGCACCCCCAGAACCCAAAAATACACCTACTGTTGTCATCAAAGCTTCGGCACCCATTCGAATACCTATCTTGTTGCCAATCCAACCGAATAACGCAGCTGAGACAGCGAAAGTCATTCCGTGGCCAAGGTATTTTGCCGCCTCGGGCCCTAGATGCCCACCATTTTCGGGTTTCAACTTTATCTCCATATAGCCTACGGACTACCTAAACAACCCGCACAACCACTTAATTTCAGTGAAAATTTACGACTTTGTGAAAAAAAGAGCAAGGCCTCCAGACACCTCTTTTGGCAGAAATCTATACTTTTGTCACGGCTTGACGTGGGAGAGTATTCCCATCACTTTCGCCTATTGTTTTTTATTAGGATAGTCAGCCTTTCCAAACAGCGTGAGGTATGATTCCTGCTGAATATTAACTAAGTTTGGTCTAATGAAATCATCTACTATCACATCAGCCGACAATCACGACCTGAGGTTGCTTGAACAAGTCGCTACGGTCACTGAAAATCTCAAAGAAGCTGTCGGCAAAAAGATCGTTGGTCAACATGACGTGGTCGACGGACTTCTGACTGGATTGCTTGCCAACGGACACGTACTGTTGGTAGGTGTCCCAGGACTTGCCAAGACGCTATTAGTGTCTACACTGGCCAAATCTTTAGATCTGAACTTTAGCCGGATACAATTTACCCCCGACTTAATGCCAACGGATATAACTGGGACCGAAGTAATTGAAGAAAATAAAACCACTGGAGAACGAATCTTTCGTTTTGTCAAAGGACCTATTTTTTCCAATATCATATTGGCAGATGAAATAAATCGGACTCCTCCCAAGACACAAGCCGCACTCCTACAAGCGATGCAAGAACGTGAGGTCACAACCGCTGGACAGACTTACCCTTTAAGCCTGCCCTTCTTTGTTCTAGCAACCCAAAATCCGATTGAGCAAGAAGGGACTTATCCTCTTCCTGAAGCACAATTAGACCGGTTCATGCTCCAACTCCAGATTGGATACCCTTCTAACCAGGAAGAAGAAGAAATCGTAATGCGCACCACTGGAGACGATGAATCGACGATAACACCAGTCCTATCCTCGTCAGAGCTAATAGAACTACAGCAATTAGTCCGCCGAATTCCAGCTGCCCCTTCTTTGGTCAAATTCGCTGTCAGACTAGCAACATCTACCCGTCCCACCTCAACAGACACAACTTCTATTGCTAACAAATACATAACTTGGGGGGTCGGACCCAGAGCTTCTCAATATTTGGTACTCGGAGCGAAAGCAAGAGCAGCATTCAGGGGCGCTCCTATACCTTCTTATGAAGATGTTAAAGCTGTTGCACCAGCCATTCTAGGGCACCGTTTAGTACTTAATTTTGAAGCTGAAGTGGATGGAAGATCCACCGAAAGTATCATTGCTGAAATTCTGGAGGAAGCGCATAAATGGACCTAGGTCCAAGTAGTACACACTTTCATTTCACATTGGGCAAGCAATGCTCTGGATATTAGTTCTGACCATTGCAGTATCAACTTGTCTCTCCGCCCTATTGTCTGCTGCTGAGTCTGCTACACTGACCGTTAATCCTTCAAGGCTACGAACACTAAAAGACGAAGGGTTTCGTGGGTCATCATCGTTGGCAGTTCTGAAAGAAAACCCAGAAAAGATGAAATCATCCATTCTTTTCCTTAACACTGTTCTAGATGGATTAGTCGTTGGTTTTTCTGTCATAATAGGTGCAGTAAGCTCAGGCGTGTCGGGGGGGTTAATGGGTTTGCTGTTCAGCACTATAGTGGTAGTGGTGGCATGTGAGATCTTGCCCAGATCGATTGGCAAGGAAAAGCCCATAAGAATCTCACTAAAAATGGCTAAGCCAGTGCTATATATCCAGAAGAAAATAGACTTTTTTGCTACTCCGATTGGTTCATTTCTCCTGGGGCTTCTGACTGGAGATAAAAATCCGGAATCGACGCAAGACGAACGCAATGTCAGAGAATTAACTCAATTAGGCAAACGGGAAGGATTAGTAGGCGAAGAAGAACACTTACTGGTGGAAAGAGCATTCCACTTGGATGAACTAACGGCATGGGACATCATGACTCCGCGAGTCGATATCTTTGCCTGGCCAGACTCCCTTTCGTTGAAAGACATTATAGATGAACTAAGCAATGTGCCCTACTCTAGGGTCCCCGTTTTTGGCGAAACTACAGATGATATAACGGGAATTCTGTATATCCGTGAAGCATATCAAACCTATGTGGCAGGAATGACAGATCTAACACTGTCCCAACTGTCCCGCGATCCCTTTTTTGTGCCTAGCTCCCTAGCACTGACTAGCCTACTCAAACAGTTTCAGGGCAGGAGGATACACATGGGAATCATAGCTGACGAATTTGGTGGTACAGATGGATTGGTTACGCTCGAAGATATCTTGGAAGAATTGGTCGGAGAGATCGAAGACGAAACTGATGTAACAGAAGCCAGACTCTCAAGGCTATCTAGAACTGAGTTTCTAGCACCAGCCAGTGCTGATTTGCGTGAGATAAATTACGCGTTCAACCTTACCCTTCCACAACTCGATCATCGCTCTCTAAATGGTCTTATCCTGACGGAATTAGGACACGTTCCAGCTCAAGGTGAAACTTTTGAAAGTTCAGGAGTATTAATTGAAATTCTGGAAGCTTCTGACACTCAAGTGATTCTGACCCGACTAACCAAACTATCGCTGTCAGATAGAGACCCTAGCTCTTGATGTTGAGGATAATGACTTGGCACTGATTCTTCCCTTCAACAATAAGACCCCCAAGATTGCACAGTCAGTCTTTCTTGCACCAACTGCAGTGATAGTTGGCGATGTAGAAATAGGAGAAGATGCAAGCATTTGGTTTGGAGCAGTCATCCGTGGTGACCATCCAAAACATCGGATCGTTATCGGTCCAGGTACAAGTGTGCAAGAAAATGCCGTGATCCACGTGGGTAAGTCAGCACCAACCATGGTAGGTGAGAACGTAACGATCGGTCACGGAGCCAAGTTCGAAAGCTGTTTCATCGGAGACAGGACTATTATTGGTATGAATGCCGTCATTCTCAAGGACGCAAACGTAGGAAGAGAGTGTATAATCGCTGCCAACTCCGTGGTCTTAGAAGGAACACAAATACCTGACAGAACTGTCGTCGCTGGAGTCCCGGGAACGATTAGAAAAGTAATCGATGGATCGTCAGCAGAATGGATGAAAGATGGGGGACAACATTATATACGTTTGTCCAGAGCCTACATGAATGAAGGCATAGGACGAGGAACAATGATCTGCGAACTTTGCGGAGGTCCACTGCTGGAACGCCACTGCAAAATCATGTGTCAAGTCTGCGGTTACCAAAGAGACTGCTCAGATCCCTAGTCTGATTTCACTGGTCTACTTAGTAGTTAGAAGATATAACAGGGTAGATCCAGCCACTCCGGCATTCAATGACTCAACATCCCTCGCCATAGGAATTGCTACCTTCTTTGCTATCTCCAAAATATTCTTTCTAATACCTTTGTTTTCATTCCCAACTACAAGCGCCCAAGGAGACGTAACATTAAACTCTCTTATGTCAGTCCCTTGCGCATCTGCAGCAAATACTGAAGTGGAGGATCTTTCCAACCAAGAAGCCACATCCTCCCAAGATTCTGAGAAAACCTGCGAGTGAAAAATCGAACCCGCTGATGACCTAACAGCCTTGGCGTTCCAAAAGTCAGTTGTACCTTCGAGAGCAATTACTGCCGATATTTCAAATGCTCTGGCAGCTCTTACTAGAGTCCCCAAATTCCCTGGGTCTTGAACTCCATCAATTATCAGCAATGTCGACGTAGCTTCTAATCTAAAATCAGAGAGACAATTCGAAGGTTCGTGACAAACCAACAACACCCCTTGGGAATTGGCCGTATCGGAAACAGTCCCTAGTTCAGCGTTACTCACGTCCCGCACTTCAGTGAGATTATCGTCTAGCTTCTGGGCAAGTTGCTTACCACTGTGTGTAGTAAGAAGTTTGGGTGATCGTAGGGAGAAGGACACTTTAATATCTGCGGACAGGGCTTCATCGACCGTCCTAATACCCTCCACCAAAATTAATTTTTCCTTGGAACGCCTTCTGGGACGTCTCAAGCCTTGGATTAATCTTTTTTCACTCTTGCTTAGCATACAGTTTCCCGCCAGTCTGTTTACTTATGGATAACTCAATTCCTGTAGCATTGACAATCGCTGGCAGTGACAGCAGTGGAGGTTCTGGAATACAGGCCGACCTCAAAACCTTTCAAATGTTTGGAGTCTACGGTTGCAGTGCCATAACCTGTGTTACCGCACAAAATACTCTAGGGATAATCAACCAGGAGTGTCTTACTAGTCAATTACTAGAGGATCAACTGGAAGCCATTCTCACAGATATTGAACCTTCTGCCTTAAAAACTGGCATGCTGGGAACTGGGCCTCTAGTTGAAATAGTGGCCTATACGATAAAGAAAAGAAGCTTAAAGAATTACGTTCTAGATCCAGTCATGGTATCTACTAGTGGCCACTCCCTGCTCGACCACGACGGTTGTAAACTGTTGAGAGAAAAACTCATTCCCCTGGCTCAGATTGTGACTCCGAACTTGCACGAAGCCCGCAAGCTAACGGGTCACGACATTGACGGCCCCGACAAAATCAAAGCGGCCGCCAAAGAATTTCTTCAAATGGGCGCCTCTTCAGTCTTAATAAAAGGTGGTCACTTTGAAGAGGGTTTGGCAACTGATTTCTTACTGACAGAACAAACCGAAAAAACATGGTCAAGGCCACTCTTAAAAACTACAGCCGGACACGGCACTGGCTGTACGCTGGCTGCTGCTCTGGCATCAGAACTTGCAAAAGGTACGGACCTATGCACTGCAACTGAGACAGCGATATCTTTCGTTAATCGGGCCCTTGCATCCTCCCCTATGCTAGGAAGAGGCTCTAGCCCGATCAACCACTTTGTAGACATAAAACCGAGATAGTGTTGCTCAGAGCAAAACCGAAGTAAACATCTCCTGACTGTAGCCTACCATGAGAGACTCGCCAACTTTAATCGTAGGTGCCCTTAACTTTCCAGATCGACCTAAAAGTAACTCCAGAAGCTCAGATTCCCCTGCTTCATCTTGTGACAAATCCATCTCTATTACTTTACGGCCTTTTGCTACATACATCCTGTTAACATTTTCCAAAACTGACAAAGCATTGGATCCCTCAAGGGGGTCCTTTGTGGCACTTTGAACTAATCCGTCGGAAATGTTATGCGTTGCAAGAAACTCTTGCGTACGTTTGCAACTGGTTCAGCCAGGTCTGTGGTACCTCCACTCTAGGGTCTTCACCATTTCTATGCTCACATTTAAACATTAATAAACAGAGTAAACAACCAAGAATAAAGTAACATAGACCCACAGGAAACCCACATAGCCAGTGAAATTCATTCAAGAGCTTCTATCTGTTTTTCAATAATCATCTTAATTTAATACAATCGAAAATTTAATATGGAGAAATTAGAGATGGTTCGAATCAAATGGGCAGTTCTTCTAGCTATGATCACGCTGGTTGTCGGGAACCCGGTCTCAGGCCAAGACCCAACTCTCCGATCCGCCTTCTATGACTTTAGACTCACCACAGTAGCTGAAGGGCTTGTTAGCCCCTGGTCAATGGCATTCTTACCAAGTGGTGACATATTGGTGACGGAAAAACCAGGACGACTCCGTCTCATAGAAAATGGAGAATTGCTTCCCAATCCCATAACTGGAGTGCCAGAAGTGGTGGCTCAGGGCCAAGGTGGCTTATTCGATGTAGTCTTACATCCCGACTATGAAAACAATCAGATGATCTATTTAGCCTTCTCTAAACCCAAATCTGGCGGTACTCAGTCTACTACCGCTGTCGTCAGAGGGAGATACGAAAACTATCAACTGAGTAACGTGGAAGAAATTTTCGAGGCGGTTTCAATGGGACGAGGACACTATGGGGGCCGCTTAGCCTTTGATAGCCAAGGTTATATCTACATTACTACTGGTGATAGACAAGCACCCCCTAACGGTGACCTTGAAACTCATCCGGCCCAGGATCTTACTAATCATCATGGAGTCGTCGTCAGACTCCACGACGATGGAAGAGTGCCAGATGACAATCCCTTTGTAGGTCAATCAGGAAAACTTCCTGAAATTTGGAGCTATGGACATAGAAATCCTCAAGGCCTCGCAATTGATGAGACTACCGGAGATATCTGGGTCAATGAACACGGCCCACAAGGAGGCGATGAGTTAAACCTGATTGCTCCAGGACTTAACTATGGATGGCCAGTGGTTGGCTACGGAGTCAACTATGGTACTGGTCTGGCTATACACAAGGGAATTCAGGACAGCGATATGCAGTCACCTAATCATTTTTGGGTTCCCTCTATAGCCACATCAGGACTGATGATATACACAGGAGATCAATTTCCCGACTGGAAGGGAAATGTTTTTGTTGGAGGCTTGGGTGGACAACAATTAGCTAGATTGACGCTCCAAGGCCAACGTATCGTAGGGGAAGAAACAATCATCAAGCAACAAGGAAGAATCCGGGATGTGCGCCAAGGGCCAGAGGGCTACATCTACATAGCAGTGGAAGCTAGGGCAGGTGCCCCTACCCCTATCCTCAGGTTAGAACCCATGTCAGGGGAAGAAAGACCTCACTAGCAAAAAGAAAGCGTTTGCAAGTTGCATAGACCAGATCGCGAGATCAGCATCTGGGCAATCAAACAGCCATAGCTGGCAGTGAAGCCTGTCACTCTGACATATTTCTGCTCAAAACCCGTCACTTTGGCCCCAAATCTGTTAGTGATTTCAGGCATGATCATTGCCCTAGTTATAGTGCGAAGGTCTGGCCCAAATGGGTAAGGACGCGCAAAAAACGAAAATTATAGTAGGCTAAATCATAAGGAGTAGGTATGGGTAAGGTTATAGGTATAGATCTGGGAACAACCAATTCTGTAGTGGCAGTCATGGAGGGTGGTGAACCAGTAGTGATTCCTAATTCAGAAGGTGGAAGGACGACTCCTTCTGTCGTGGCTTTTACAAATGATAAAGAAAGGTTGGTGGGCCAGGTAGCACGACGACAAGCCATAACAAATCCTGAAAATACCATTTTTTCAATCAAGCGATTTATGGGACGCAAAGGATCAGAAGTGACAGAAGAGCAGAAACTAGTTCCATACACAGTGTCTACTGACTCAAAGGGACTTGTAGAAGTCACTATACCCAATGGAGACAAAAGCCTATCCCCTCCTGAAATCTCCGCGATGATACTTCAAAAAATGCGCCAAACGGCAGAAGACTACCTGGGAACAAAGGTCGATCAAGCCGTGATAACCGTGCCGGCGTATTTCAATGATGCCCAAAGACAGGCCACTAAAGACGCTGGTAAAATCGCTGGACTCGAAGTCCTTAGGATCATCAATGAACCAACGGCAGCTGCCTTAGCATATGGACTCGATAAGGAGGCTGACGAGAAGATTGCAGTATTTGATCTGGGTGGTGGAACTTACGACATCTCAATCTTGGAATTAGGTGATGGAGTATTCGAAGTCAAATCTACCAATGGAGATACCCACCTCGGTGGTGACGATTTCGATCAAAGGATTATCAATTGGCTAGTTGCAGAATTTAAGAAGGACCAAGGTGTTGACCTATCTGAAGATGCTATGGCTCTGCAACGATTAAAGGAAGCCGCTGAAAAGGCTAAGATGGAGCTATCCTCCACCCAGCAGACGGATATCAATCTCCCTTTTATCACAGCTACTCAGGATGGTCCAAAACACATGAACTACAGCATGTCACGTGCTAAATTTGAACAACTGGCCGAGGACCTAATTCAAAGAACTATGCCTCCAATGGAGAAGGCCCTGAAAGATGCTGGACTCAAGGCTTCAGAGATAGACCAAGTAATCCTTGTCGGTGGTTCCACGCGTATACCCAAGATCCAAGAAATAGTGGAGACATTCTTTGGTAAAGAACCTCACAAAGGAGTGAACCCTGATGAAGTAGTTGGACTAGGAGCGTGCATACAAGGTGGAGTTTTAGCTGGTGATGTAACCGATGTTCTCCTTCTCGACGTTACACCACTCTCGCTGGGAATAGAAACTCTCGGTAGCGTCATGACTGCACTCATACCAAGAAATACTACAATACCAACTGAAAAGACAGAGGTTTTTTCGACCGCAGAGGACAACCAAACAGTTGTAGAAATTCATGTCCTCCAAGGCGAGCGTAAGATGGCACTAGACAACAAGACAATTGGCAAATTTCAACTGACAGGCATTCCTCCTGCACCTAGAGGAATGCCTCAGATACAAGTAACCTTCGACATCGATGCAAATGGGATTCTTAATGTGTCTGCAAAGGATAACGCTACCGGAAAAGAGCAGAAAATCCGTATAGAATCATCCAGCGGCCTTTCAGATTCAGAAATTGACAAGATGGTGCAAGACGCTGAAGTCCATGCCACAGAAGATGAAGAAAAAAGAGAACAAGTAGATGCCCGCAACCAACTAGACTCCCTGGTTTACCAAGCAGAAAAAGATTCAGCAGAATGGGACGACAAAATCTCTGACGAAAGCAAGCAAAATCTCACAGAAGCTTTGGACTCCGCAAAAACTATATTAAGCGACCAAGAGGCTAGTGCAGAAGACTTGAACGGATCGCGTGACGATCTAATGCAGGCCTTTAGTGCAGCAGGTCAAGAAATGTACCAGGCCCAGGCGGCTTCCGATGAAGAGGATGGAGGTGGAGATACACCGGAAGATCAGGAAGAATCCGATGACGATGTGGTTGAAGCAGACTACGAAATAGTTGATGAGTAAAACGCATCGGAAGTTCTAATTAAATTAGTGGACAACAACAAAATACACAGGATGGGGACCATATGGTCCCCATCCTGTGTATAACACAAATTACAATCAAAGACGATTTTTAATAAAGCTGTGATGGAAAAAATCACGACTAAAGAATGAGGAACTCAGATCATGTATGATCCACTGCGTAACAAGTTGAAGGTCGCCCTCGTCACCATTTTCAGTTGCCTTTCGGGACTAGGCATAGCATCTGGAATCGGTTGGACGAACACGCCCTACAGTAATGGTCCCATTACTAGTAGTGAGCCTCAGATCGCACAAGAGGCCGTTCAACCAGCTTTGGACTTGAGTGATGCATTTGTAAATGTAGCGGAAACTGTCACTCCAGCCGTGGTCCGCATTGAAGCACGAAAACAAGTTGCTTCTCGAAGAAATCAAAATGCAAATCCTTTCTCTAATCCTTTTTTCCGTCGCGATGAAACCCCTGAACCACGACCCGACCAAGTTGCTGGAGGAAGTGGTTTTATAGTTTCCGATGATGGCTATATTTTGACCAACAACCATGTTGTTACTGATGCGACCAGTCTCACGGTGTTTCTTCAGGATCGCAGATCATTCCCAGCAACTTTGGTAGGACAAGATCCATTCACAGATGTGGCAGTGATCAAAATTGAAGGAAACAACCTCACTAAGCTTCATTTTGGAGATTCAGAACAACTCCGGGTTGGAGAATGGATTGTAGCTATTGGGAATCCTGGTTTTGGAGGGACTAGCAGTCCTCTGGATTACACTGTGACCGTGGGCATCGTTAGTGCCATAGGCCGCCCCCTCCAGTTGCTCCAAAGAGAACTGGCGCAAGATGAAGAAACTGCCAACAACCGCGGTTTTGCGATAGAAGACTTTATCCAAACCGATGCTGTGATCAACCCAGGAAATTCTGGTGGGCCAATGGTCAATCTGAAGGGTCAAGTAGTCGGTATCAACTCGGCAATAGCAAGCAGGACAGGTTTTTATCAGGGATACGGTTTTGCAATTCCTATCGACCTAGCCCGTCGAGTCATGGAAGACCTAGTTGATTACGGAGCTGTGAGAAGGGCTTGGCTTGGTGTCGCAATGCGACCGATTGACGCACTTTCCGCTGAATCCTATGGCCTCCCCTCAGTTTCGGGAGTCGAATTAACAACTATAACAGGAGACAGCCCAGCAGAAGAGTATGGGCTCCAACCCTATGACGTGATAACAGAAGTGGATGACGTTCCCATTGGACGAGTTGGACAACTGCAACAAAATATTGCAATGAAGAGGCCCGGGGATGCCATAAATGTCAAAATTTATAGAGAAAATCGACCTATGGATGTAAGCGTTGTACTTGGTGAGGCACCCCTTCAACCTAGAACTGAAACAGCCGCGTCCACCGGACCTGTGCGAGAAGAAAGGATGGACGACAAACTAGGGTTGGCCATTGAAGATATGAATACAGAAAGTGCATCGGTTTTCGGTTACGAAGACGCTTCAGGCGCACTGATAAGTCGAGTGGAAGTAAACGGTCCAGCAGCTCGTAGAGGTGTAACTCCAGGATGGAAGGTGATAGAAATCAATAGGCAGCCAATCTCAGACGCTGAAGATGCCTATGCCGTACTGCAAGGGCTCAATCAAGGAGAGATCGTCACACTTCATTTGTCCGCACCAACTGATGCTAGGCAAATAGTACACATTAGAGTTCCAGAATAGCCTAGAGAAAAGGCCAACTAAAGGGGAATGTGCAAGGCTTCATCAGCACATTCCCCTTTATCCATTTCTGATTCTCTGTTGAAGGTATTTTCTAGCTCAGTTATCTTTGAAGGTTTCCCATAAAGGCAGGCTTGGCATATCGAGCGAAAGTGGCGGAACTGGTAGACGCGCAGGATTTAGGATCCTGTGGCTTTGTGCCGTGGGGGTTCGAGTCCCCCCTTTCGCATTGATAGTCCCTGATCTATCAAAACTACAATGTAAGTAGAAAAAGAACCTATGGTTACTAAAGAAAACGGACTTGAGCTCTCGGTAGATAAAGTTGAAGGTTGCAAACAAACAGTGAAGGTCAAAGTGCCTTCACACCGAGTGGTTTCAGGGAGACTAGCCGTAGCTGAAAGATTAGGCTCTAAATTAAAACTTCCTGGATTCCGCAAAGGTCACGTTCCAATGCAAGTAGTCGAACAGCGCTTTGGAGACACTTTGGACCGTGAAACGTTGGATGATCTGATCCAGAAAACCTATAACGAGGCTCTGATACAAACTGAACTGATTCCCATCTCGGAAGGGCAAATTAGTGACGTAAACTACAAACCTGGAGAGGAGCTTTCATTCGTAGCTACTTTTGACGTCAAGCCAGACATAGCGCTTTCCAGGCTGGGTGGTTTTCAAATAAAACGTCCCAAGATCGAAGTCTCCGAATCTCAGATGGACGACGTCCTCGACCATCTGAGAAAGCAAAATGGCATCTGGATACCCCCCTCCACAGAACACCCCGAGGACGGTGACCTTGTTTCAGTTAGAATTAGAAATCTGAGCGACGAAGACAGCGATGAAAACACCACCACTAAACCCTATGAGTTCATCTTAGGAAACAACCATGCCCTTCCAGAGATAGAACAAGGAATCAAATCGCTTAAACACGGAGAGTCTGACACCTTCAAGATTGAATTTCCCGATGAATTTCCCGATGAGGAACTTCGTGGAGAAAGGAAAATGCTACATATTGAATTAGACTCTCACAAGACCCTTGAAATTCCTGACCTGGATGATCAATTCGCAAAGAGTTTGGGAGAATTTCAGGATTTGGAAGAACTTAAACAAAAAATTGGAACGGACCTCAATAAGGAAGCTGAAGAAAGAAGTGAAAATGCAGTGAGGACGAGACTTCTAGATTCCATCATGGACGCTAATCCTTTCCCAGTTCCAGAATCAATGACCGATCGGTACGTAGAATCCCTTATAGGAAATCGGGATGAAATGAACGAAGAACAACTATTGGAAGCAAAAAAGGAAATTGAACCACAAGCAGAACATGTAGTCAAAAGAATACTCCTGGTTGATCGAATTGCCGAATTAGAATCTCTGGAGAGCACGAAAGTCGATTTAGAAAAAAGAATAGATGAAATAGCCGAACAAACTGGAGAGAAGGCCCATAAAATTCGGGCGAACCTTCAGAAACAAAAACAAATAGATAGTTTATTAAGAGAAATTACTGAGAATAAGGTATTTGAATTCCTTATGACTCAGTCTGAAATTAGCGACGAGTAAGACACTAAAAATAAAAAGGGCTAGGTAGAGAAATGGCGATTTATCCTCCGTATGTCATCGAGCGCACCAGCAGAGGTGAAAGAAGCTACGATATTTTCAGCCGACTTCTGATGGACCGAATCATTTTCCTTGGTACCGGCATCGACGATAACGTCGCAAATATAATTATCGCCCAGTTGTTATTTCTGGAGGCAGAGGACCCTGAAAGAGATGTCTACCTCTACATCAATTCCCCTGGTGGTGGCGTATATGCTGGCCTTGCAATCTACGATACTATCCAGCATATGAAAGCTCCCGTTTCCACAGTAGCAGTTGGAATTGCCGCATCGATGGGTGCAATCTTAGTGGCAGCTGGAGCAGAATCCAAACGCAGTGCTTTGCCGAATGCCCGGATAATGATCCATCAGCCTTCTGGAGGATCTCATGGTACAGCCTCAGACATCGAGATCCAAGCCAAAGAGATATTGTCCACCAAAGAAAGACTGACACAGATATTAGCTCAACATACTGGGCAAAAATCAGAACGGATCGATGAAGATATAGACAGAGACCGATTTATGAGTGCTGAAGAAGCAGTAGATTATGGATTAATTGACCAAATACTTGAAGGGCCTCTGAATATAAGACCTGAGAAAGATAAAGAATCGAATGGTTAGAAAACCTCGGCAGACTGAAAGGAGTATTGGGCATGCCTGAAAACCAGTCGGGATTACAGTGTAGCTTCTGCGGAAAAACCAAAGAAGCTGTAAAACAGTTTATTTCTGGACCATCGGTCTATATCTGTAATGAATGCGTCACGCTCTGTAACGAAATCCTAGGAGAAGAAGCCAAGCGGGAAGCCTCACAATCGGTTTTCAGTAGCCCCATTCCTAGAGAAACTAAGGCATTTCTCGATGAATATGTCATTGGACAGGAATATGCTAAAAAAGCCCTTGCAGTTGCTGTCTATAACCACTATCAAAGAATAAACAACCAAGGAAAGATGGACGAAGTAGAGATAGACAAGGCTAATATCCTTTTTGTTGGACCCACGGGAGTTGGGAAAACCCTTCTGGCCCAAACCTTGGCGAGAATGCTTAAAGTCCCCTTCACTATCGCAGACGCTACGACCCTCACTGAAGCGGGTTATGTCGGTGAGGATGTCGAGAATGTGCTAGTTAGACTGCTACAAGCCGCGGATTACGATGTGGCTGCATGCGAGCGCGGAATTGTTTATATAGATGAAATAGACAAGATAGCAAGGAAAACCGAGAACATGTCCATTACAAGAGATGTTTCAGGAGAAGGAGTCCAGCAAGCTCTCTTGAAAATATTAGAAGGGACAGTCGCTTCAATACCTCCTCAAGGGGGCAGAAAGCACCCCCAACAGGATTATATAAAACTAGATACAAAAAATATCTTATTCATTTGTGGAGGAGCTTTCGATGGTTTAGATGAAATCATTGAAAAACGTCTCGGACAAAGACAAATCGGATTTAATAATGAAGAAGGCAACACAGTTAAAGGCCAGCTACTTAGCGATGCACAGCCAGAAGACCTTCAGAAGTTTGGCTTGATCCCCGAACTCGTAGGAAGACTACCAATTACTGTACACTTGGACAATCTAGACGAGGAGTCGTTAGTAAGGATATTATCAGAGCCGAAAAACTCCCTGGTAAAGCAATACACAAAAATGTTCGAACTTGAGGATATAGGTTTAGTTTTTGACAAAGAAGCACTGAGATCAATCGCTAAGAAAAGTAATGACCGCGGGACTGGAGCTAGAGGGCTGAGATCCATACTGGAAAGCTGTATGCAGGAAGTCATGTTTGACATACCCTCCCGGACCGATATAAAGCAAATAGTCGTAACAGCTGACTGCATAGAGACGGGAGGAGCCCCACTTCTAGTACTCCGTCCAGAGGAAAAAGAACAGCAGGCCTAATCACCACTAGGTCCTTCCCCTGACTCAAGTTCCAGAGTAGGATAGTCCTTGTTCTGATTAACAAAAGCTTTTATGCAGAACTATCTACGGGGAGACGGACCAGACTGTGAGTCAAACAAAGAAACTGATCCAAATCGATCAGGCCCACTTAGTCCCTCAACGAATTCCAGTAATTACTCTCAAGGACCTAGCTTTCTTCCCTGGTCAAATTCAACCACTAACTATAGGCAGGTCCGTTTCACTTAAAGCATTAACGAATGCACTCGGCGATGAAGGCTATGTATTATTCTTGGCTCAAAAGAACAGTGAAATGGAGAATCCACTGGAAGCAGATATATACCAAACTGGAGTTATTTCCAGAATTCTCGAAACTACTTGGCTATCCAATGGTCATGCAGAAGTCGTCTTTCAAGGTATAGAGAGGGCTAAATTTGAGAGTCTAGATCAATCTGACACTTCCCTAACAGCTGAATTTCTCCCAATACCTTCAAAACCTTCGGATGTAGAAAAAACAGATTACCTCGAACTCATTCAAAAGGTGCATGAACTTTTCATCGAATACAGCGGGTTACGGAAAAAATATTCCATCAAACTCGAAAGCCCTATTCTTTCCACAAATGACCCTGTCAGATTTGGATTTTTCATCTCCAGTAGTTTGGACATCAAGTTAGAAGAAAAACAGCAATTATTGGAGGAAGAAAGCACCTCAATACGCTATGATTCCCTGAATAGGATACTTGAGAGAGAAATAAATATTTTGTCAAATGCTCAGGTCATACCTGTCGGTCCATCCATGATTGAAAATATAGAAAATATTGTTGACGATAAGGAAAGGTCACATCAGAAGCAGCAGGAAATGTTCCCTGTAGACCAGGAATGGTTACAGATAGCCAGCAAAATCACCCTCGCTTCTCTTCCCAGTAAAGTGTCTGAAAGAACTCATCGAGAATTAGATCGCCTCAAGAACCTAGGTCCCATGACCCCAGAATCTGCAGTTATACGAAATTATCTGGACTGGATCACAGGATTGCCCTGGACCCCCAAGACTACCGAATCGTCAAGTTTGGAGCGCGCTTCACAAAGTCTAGATGAAGCACACTATGGTTTAAAGGACCTTAAGGATCGTATCCTAGATCACATAGCCGTGTTATCGCTAGTCGGTGAACTTCGCGGATCTATCATTTGTCTAGTTGGTCCTCCTGGAGTCGGAAAAACTTCGCTGGGAAGTAGCATCGCAACAGCCTTGGATAGAGACTTTGTCCGAATCAGCTTAGGTGGGATTCGAGATGAAGCGGAGATACGCGGACACAGACGCACGTATGTGGGAGCCCTACCAGGCAGAATCTTACAGGGGATGAAAAAAAGCGGGAGCACCAACCCTTTATTTCTCCTCGACGAGATTGACAAACTATCAAAAGATTTTCACGGAGATCCTGGTTCAGCCCTTCTTGAAGTGCTCGATCCCGAGCAGAATAAAACATTTACTGATCATTATTTAGAACTCGAATATGATCTTTCTGACGTATTCTTCGTCGCAACTGCAAACACTCTTTCTGGAATTCCTAAACCTCTAAGAGACCGAATGGAAGTGCTACGTATCCCAGGATATCTAGAGACCGAAAAGATTGAAATAGCACAAAGGTTCCTGTGGCCTAAACAAGCAAGACTTAATGGACTACCTAACAATTTTGACTTAACCCCACGAGCAACTAAGTCAATAATAAGTGATTACACACGAGAGGCAGGCGTCAGAGAACTTAATCGGTGCATTTCTGCAGTCGCCAGAAAAATTGCCAGAAAAATCGTAACCGAAGGGGATAAATACAAGAGAACATCGGTCTCAGCAGAGGATATCAGGACACTCCTAGGTCCAGCAAGACACTTACGACAAAATATCGACGAGGAAGATCGTATAGGAATGGCTAATGGGCTCGCTTGGACAGAGTCTGGTGGCGAAGTACTAGATGTAGAGGTCGCATTAGTTCCTGGAACTGGGCAGGTTCAACTCACTGGGACACTCGGTGACATAATGAAAGAATCGGCTTTTGCAGCTGTAACTTATGCTCGTTCAAGGGCAGCAGAACTAGGTTTAGATCCTCAATTCTATAAAACTCTAGACATACATATACACCTACCCGAAGGAGCAACTCCTAAAGATGGTCCTTCTGCTGGTATAACAATAGCCAGCGCTCTGATTTCAGCTTTGATTGCCACCCCGTCCTCCAAAGACGTTGCCATGACTGGTGAAATCACCCTACGAGGACGAGTTCTCCCAGTCGGCGGGCTTAAAGAAAAAGCTGTTGCTGCAGTGCGTGAAGGGATAACGAAAGTAGTCTTTCCCGCGGCAAATTTATCAGAATTAGAACTACTTCCTCCTGAAGTTCTCGAAGCAGACATAGATTTCATACCTGTGCGAACTATGGATGAAGTAATACGAGAAGCTCTAGTTGCTTCGAGAAAAGTTTCGACTTCAGCATACGAAATTCAGCACTCAGAAAACCCCCAGCAGGCCCAATGAAATGGAAGTCCATAACATTGACTTTGTGGGTAGTTTTTTTGAATTATCTGATATCCCAAAGATAGAGCTGCCTCAGATAGCATTTGTTGGACGTTCTAATGTGGGAAAATCTTCTCTGATTAACAGACTCTTAAATCGGCAAAACAAGAACATAGCTCGAGTATCAGCTACACCAGGGAAAACCCAATCCATCAATTTCTACAGGATCAATGATATTTTTATCATGGCCGATCTGCCCGGATGGGGCTATGCGAAAGCGCCAACAAAAATGCGCGACAAATGGGAAGCCCTGGTGAAACAGTACCTCCAAGAAAATGTGAATTTAGCAGGTGTCGTACATTTGATTGATGCTCGACATGCCCCTACAGCAGTAGACCTGCGATTATTAGACATTCTGGTAACCGAAAGCTCCCCCATTCTCATCACATTGACGAAAACAGATAAACTAAATAGAACAAAACAAAAACAGGCACTGAAACTAGTAACTGAACAACTAGACATAGAAGAAACCCAAGTCGTCCTGACTTCTTCTAAAACAGGCAAAGGAAAAACTGAACTT
>JBJKYO010000066.1:0-6490 GCA_045561015.1 Longimicrobiales bacterium
AACTCCTAAAAGCATTCAAATCGGGTGATATAAGGATTGTTGGGGAGATCATTCACAACTCTTGGGAGATGAAGAAGAGGCTCGCAGGAGGTGTTTCAAATCCTGTCATCGATGAAGCATATGAACTTGCCCTCAAGTTAGGGGCCGACGGCGGTAAAATTGCTGGGGCGGGGGGAGGTGGATATTTGCTTTTGATTTGTGATCCGTTACATCAGGAAAAAGTTACAGAGGGTTTGGGTTCATTAGGGTTCAAGCGAATGACTTTCCATTTTGATCACGGCGGAGCCCAAGTTTTGGTGAATTCGATGCCACCTATTTCTGGGATCAATTTCCCCAAGAGTCTTGTATGACTTTTAGAAGAAAGGCTCAGATAGCAGTTGCTGCGGCTGACATGGTAGCAATTTTAGTTGCGTCGATGGTAGCAGCTCAGATGCGACTCGGAATGTGGTATGGATCTGGAATGGAAACCTACTACGCGATGACATTTGTCTTGTGCGCAGTCACATTTTTTTCCGCTTGGGGACATGGAATTTATAGGGAAACATCGTGGGTTTCTAGCAGGATACTTTTGGCAGGATCGTACGGGGTATTTTTAACTATTTTGTTAAGCTATTTGCTGGGCGGATCTCCTATCGTTTCTCGTCAGTGGTTGTTGACAACCTGGCTGGGAAGCTCTGTTCTTCTACTCAGTTTTAGGGTGTGTGCTAAGAATCTGGTACGAGTTGTTCGTGTTCGACAGGACAGGGTTTTTAGGGTGTTGATCGTTGGAGCCAACCCCAGGGGTGTGGCACTTGCTAAGGATCTGGAACAGACTAATAAAGGGTCGTTTGTAGTAGGTTTTTTGGATGACTACTTACGGCCTGGTTCAGAACCATTGCCCAAGATTAAAGTGATAGGCCATCCACAGGATTTGAAAGAAATAGCAGGCAAAGAAAACGTAGATGAGGTGGTATTGATAAGTGGGGCTCTATCCTGGGAATCGGAAAGGGTGATGGCTGAAACTGCAGTACTCTCGGCCAACCAATGGGAGACTAGGATAGCACCCAGCTTCAGTGAATTGTTGTCGAGTTCTTCCGAAATCGGTTATAGGGGACACTTACCTTTGTTTACCGTACATCCGCTTCGTTTGAGGGGATTTAATATTTGGTGTAAAACAACTGTCGAATTCGCAATTTCTGGATCAATCGGGCTAATTTTAAGTCCTTTGTGGGTAGGTGTCTTCCTCAAAAGCAAGTTGTATGGTGTGAATTTTCTGCACAAGGAGTTGGTACAGGGAGTCGGAGGAAAGAATTTTGCTTTCCTAAGCTTCGATCCAGAAGTAGTTTCATCTAATTTGGTACTCCGAAGATTGCCAGCTCTACTGAATGTTTTAATGGGCCAAATGAGTCTCGTGGGTCCAACTCCCATGCCAGTGACCGACGCTGTAGAATTTCACCAAATGAGGCCAGACATTGTCACAATGCGTCCAGGATTGACTGGTTTATGGCGCTTTCACGAAGATAAGATTGGTTTTAGCGAAAGAGCTACTATCGATCTCGCATACGTTCGAAATTACTCCATTTTCTTGGATATAAAGATAATGATGCAAACCATTACCTTGGTGTGGTTTCGGTGGCTGAGGTCTGATGAAAGCCTATCCAGGTGGATGCCTGCTAAAGATTAATAGTTTTTTGTGACACTAACTTGATGAGACTATGAGTTAGTTAACCATCAGGAACAGTCCCTATCGATTCATTTTGGAGAAGGGCCATGTTTGCTGTAAGGCTTTTTCGAAGGCTAGGTACTCTGGAAGGCCCCTGATATTCTGCAACCTCATGAATTCAGCAGATAGGATGTAACCCAGGGCAATTCCAAATCCCAACAGTGTGCCCAGAACGATTTGAACGATTAGAGACCAAAGAGGCTCTGCGGATCCTTCGGGTCCGTCAATCACGGTAATCAGAGGTGTGTTTCGGACTTCTTCAATGCGAGCTTGCTCATAGGATTGGGACAGGGTTAGATATACTTGTTGGTTGACTTCGACACGCCTTTGCAAACGGGCTACTTCTGCTAGTAAGGCTGGGGAGTCTTCCATTCGTCTGTTGCGATTGTAAAAATCTGCCAACAGATCTTCAGATTGTTCCAGATCTCTTTGGGCCTCAGCTTGTCTGCTTTCTATGAAAACACGTTCCAGATTAGCTCTTGTCCCTCGCTTTCTAACGTTGGTTTCGTTGAGCAATTCTAACATGCTCCGATTGATACTTTCTGATAGCCATTTCCACTGAGATGTTACTTCGACTGTCACAATATTGGAGAATGGATCGATGTCTGTATTCAACCTATCTCTCAGTTCATCCACTGTCTGTGACACTCTTTCCGACAACTCCAATTCAGGATCAGTGAAATGATCAATTGGACTTATAGCTTCAGGACCCGTCGAGTTTTCAGATGTGTCAGGATTATGATATTCTGTTTGTGCTATGTCAGACAAAAATTCATAAGAACCCAAAACCGCGGTATAGAATTGAGGAGGGTTTGAGTTGTCGCCCAGGAGTGCTCCTGCTGCTCCAGGTACTCCAAAAGTTTGTGCGATTGCTCCAAATCCTGCATTTGATGAAGAAGACTCAGATTCGGCCATGAACATTGAACTGGAGCTATATTCACTTGATCGGAAAGTGATTATAGATGAAGTGAAAACTACCCCTAGGATTGTCCAAGATACAAATGGAAGACGTTGTAGGACCAATGTCATTAGCCAGAGGATGGACAGACTAGACTCAGGATCTTTTTGGATAGTATTATAAGAATGATTTTGTGTCATAATTAAATATAAACATTGGTGAAGTGATCACAAAATCTAACGTTGCAGATATACTGACTATTTCCTTTGTCCAAACGGATATTGTTCAAGTCATTGTATAAGAATTTTGCTTTGTCTTATGCTGCTTCTCGTTTTTCACCTGCGCTAGTTCGTGCCTGTATACTGGGTGATAAATCTCTCAATTTCGTGTTTCCAATCTAATTCGGGCTTGTTTAAAATAGATGTGTAGTGTTCTCTTGTCTTAGAACTCAGGACATGCACAAGCTTGTCAGCGAAAGCGGACCGAACATCTATTACTTCGTGGGGGAATGGCAGAGAATGAAGCAATGCTTCATCGAAACAATCACTCCTTATCTCTATTGGAACCTTGCCCAGGCAGAGAGAATCAAATAAGACTGTGGATTGAGCTCCCATAACAAAGGCAGCTCTAGAGAGTCCCAAAATCAGCTGCTTTTCAAGGTCAATCTCGACGAATGGACCCAACGCACTCTGGTTTATCAGGTTTATGGTATCTCGATCGCGCCTTCCAGGGTGTGGACGGACTAAGATTTGGTATTCGGTGTTTTCTCCGACCCACTGTACCACTGGAGATATAGTATTAAGAAGCTCTGGAAGATTGCAGCGCATATCAGAACCTGGGACACAGGCGGGCAATACAATTAGTACTAAGCCTGGATCGACTGCCTGATTGTTCACAGTCTTTTGGTATTGCTGGCGTAGGTCATGCTTAATCAGAGTAGGAGCTGAAAGTGCAAGTTTAATTTGACGAGTTTTCAGGAATTCCACCTCTTTTTCGCCATAAACTAGATGGATGTCACAAGCCCCGCCCCCAAACCCGTAACCAAATATTGGGTATCCGGAAAACAATCTAGCTATAGAGTTCAAAGATTTTCTTAGCCAAAGAAGGCTAGGTATCCCCAACCCCATCAGTCCGTGCTGAACATTTACTAATAGAGAGGTTCTAGTGTGGGCATGCCTTTTTATAATATCTCTAATGAGTTCTGCCCAAACCCCCTCGTCAGCCAGGTAGAACACAACTGGCTGATCCATTCCATGAGTTTGCAAAATCTCAATGATCAAGCCTTCTATTTTTTTGAAAATAGAACCGTAGAATAGGAAACGGGCGTACTTGCGAATTGAGAATTCAACATGAGTGATATAATCATATTCCTTATCTTCTAAATAAAGGTTTGTAATACAATGTTGTTGTGGGTCAGTTTTTTCTAGACTCTGTCGAACCCCAGCGAATACGTCCTCTTGAGCTGCACACACATATACGAAAACATGTAAGGTTGACATTATAATCCCGTAATTTCGGTCTCTTGTGTATATCGTTTTTCAAGTATCGCGAGCATTATACAGCTTAACCAGAGAAGTTGTGCGGCAAAGATGTAAGAATCGAACAGCCCACCAACAGCGAGCGCAGAGAAAATCCCCAGTCTTAATTTTCTCCAGGAGTCAGTCACAGTTGAGTGTATAATTCTCCGTAAAGTTTTCCAAAGCCAATAGAGAAGCAAAGCAATTCCAATGATTCCAAAGGAATAGAAAATTTCAATGTATAGCGAGTGGGCTGAATTTTGCATTTGTACGGGAGCAAACACGTTAATTGCACGAACATAGATGCTCCCAGGCCCAAATCCCACCAGCAGGTTCCAGGGATTGGTGGTGAGATCTCCTATTAGGCTTGTCCAAATACCAACACGTGCATTTCCTTGCAATGACTGCAGGTCCCAAAGCATGCCGACGGTAGCAAATGACTCCGCAATATTTGGCACGAATACAAGTATGCCGAGAGTCGCACAGAAGATCGCAACCAAGAATATTTTTTTCCTTTCAGTGAAGGCCAGGATTCCTGCTATATATTGGAGAAACCCTCCTCTGGAAAAAGTGGCCATCAGGGTAATCAGGAGTACCAAGATTACTGCAGTCATTGTGAATTTCTTTAATTGACTATGTGTGTTGTCCCATGAGAAGTGTCCCATGAGAAGGCTGATTACCACCGCGTATGCTGTGCTGTTTGCGGAACCAATATTGTAGAGGTTAAAGCGCAAAGGGTCGTAGGTATTGCCAGTTCCTGACAGGTAAGTGACTACTGCCAGTGCAGCTACTCCTATGGGAATCCAATATGTCAGGCATTGAAAGGTTTTTTTCGATGAATCTTTGAGGGTTAATGTACCAAGAACCAGTAAGAGAATCTTACCCATTTCTTCGTAAATACGAAGTTCTTTACCAGTGTTCCACAGCAGTCCAGCAGCAGCCAAGGTGGTCACAGATATAATAACTAGTAATGCCAACCCAATTTTAGCTCCTCCATATCTCAGGTCGTTTATGACCCACAACAGGATGATCCAACCAAGGAGCAGAGTTGAACCCCAAATTCCACCACCGATTTGCAAGTTCATGAAAATGCACAACATGGCCCATAATATCCAAGAGCCTGATCGGGTTAGGTCGTAAGAACTATCCAGCGTGGTTTTGCTAATTTTGCCCTCCATAATCAACTGCCCTAGCCGTTTCCTTAAATCTGATTCTTGCAAAGACAGTCTTCGCTACTAATAGTGCAAGAAAAGCGATAGTGGTAGCCCAAGCTGC
Source organism: Longimicrobiales bacterium (assembly GCA_045561015.1). Classification (GTDB taxonomy): domain Bacteria; phylum Gemmatimonadota; class Gemmatimonadetes; order Longimicrobiales; family Gaopeijiaceae. Next base: position 5,393 of record JBJKYO010000066.1, read on the forward strand.
TCCGATGATTCCGAATTTAGGTATCAACAGGAAATTGAGACCAATGTTCATAACTGCAGCGAATATAGTTGCCCACATCAAATCTCTATCGAAGCTTCTAGCATATAAATCATAGTGCGGAATAAAGCTTAGGTTTTGTATAATAGAACTAAGCAATAGAACCAAGAAAGTAGAACGCGTTTCCAAGAATCGTGGATCTTCCATAAAGTCAGCTGCAAAGGGAAACACTAGGATCAGAAACACACCCACTACTATGGATCCTGAAGTTATTATTATCGCGAAGTTTTTCAGCTCCTGGGTGTATTGCGGCATATTTCCGACGAGGAATGCTCTAACCAGTTTTGGATAGAGGATGACTATTACTCCTGTAGTAATCGCTGTGTACACTAACCCCGCAACGCTTTGATGGAATGAGTATAGCCCCACTTGTTCCAGGCCAAGGAATTGTTTGAGGATAAATCGATCAGAAAAATAGATAGTATTTAAGGACACTGAGGATATAAAAAAAGGCATGGCCACCGATACCCCGTTACGCATCCAATCTAGTCTTGGACGGATTTTCCAAGTGGCGGACCAATCCCATTGTTGTAATGGCTTCCACCCGATGAACAGGGAAAGGAGTCCACCCAACACCCAAAATGTTACAATGGTTTTAATGGAGCGGTACTCTGGGACTTGCAGCCCGATCGTGACCGCGATAGCAACCCAAGAGCCACTTCTGATGAATTCTATGAAATTCGCCAAGACAGGCCGTCCAAGAACTGTTAGGAGTCTAGAGAGTTCCTGTGATAAATGCTCTAGTACGACTAGTATATAGAACCAGGTTATAAGTTCCCAGGGTAGGGTATTGGTGAAAAATAGGATTGATAATCCAGGCAAAACTACAATATATGTCAGGCTGTGGAATACGAGTTGATCGCGAAAGAGTACGACTCTTTCAGGCTCATCACATCCTAGGATTTCTCGTGTGTTAAAAGTATAGAATTCCATCCCGAGAAGTTGAACTCCCAGTCCTAAGGAAGTTACCAGAAGCCCGTAGGTTCCGAGGTCTGCGAGTGTCGTATAACGGCCCAAATAGGCAAGCAAAGCAAATTTTGC
>JBJKYO010000067.1:0-23182 GCA_045561015.1 Longimicrobiales bacterium
GTTTTGAGACAAAGTTTACAGTGTCTAGGTGCTTTTTCACCTATTGTTTGGGCTGTGGTAATTGGAAATACGACAAATATTGTTCTCAACTGGATATTTGTTTTCGGCCATCTGGGAGCTCCAGAGATGGGCGCTGTTGGAGCAGGATGGGCAACTGCAGCAGGACGTTGGGTGATGGCTTTTGTGGTGCTAAAAAGAGGTTGGTGTTGGCTTGAGACCCATCTAGGTTCTTTTAGAAAAGAAGTATCAGACAGGGTGAAGATGTTACAGATTATTCGGATTGGGTGTCCGATTGGGATACAAACCACCCTTGAGTATGGAGTCTTTGCTGTTATAGGATTATTGGTTGGCCTCTTTGGCACTATAGCAATGGCGAGCCATCAAATTGCTATTAGTTTGGCGAGCTCAACTTTTATGATTGCTGTTGGCATAGCCCAGGCCACGACAGTTCTGGTGGGTAGAGCAGTGGGCTCAAAGGATATATCTACTGCTAGGAGATTTGCAGGTGCAGGCTTGCTCAACGTGTCTGTGGTGATGGCAACGACAGGCCTGATATTTTTCTTTTTTCCAGAATTTATGGCCCAACTTTACACTGACGATCTATCTGTGATTGTGTTGGCGACCACACTTATTCCTATTGCGGGAATCTTTCAAATTGTTGATGGGCTCCAAGCGGTCACATCAGGTATACTTAGGGGTATAGGCGATACACTGATACCCATGGGAATCAATCTGGTAGGGTTTTGGTTAATTGGGCTTCCAATTAGTGCCTATCTCGGTTTCGGTTTGGACATGGCTTCTGCTGGTTTGTGGTGGGGTATGGTGGTTGCTCTCGCAGTCGTTTGTTCATTTTTGATGTTGCGTTTAAGGGGACATTTCTTGAGAGATTGATGGGGAGGTTAGAATTCGCCGACAAAGGTGATTTCTGGTTCTAGGTCATGTCCATGTTCTCTAGCTACTGCCGTCTGAGCTAGATCGATTAGAGCGAGAACGTCAGAAGCTGTTGCCCCACCTCGATTAATGATGATGTTGGCGTGGCGTTCGAAAATTTGTGCTCCGCCGTGGGTTTTTCCTTTGAGGCCGCAGATGTCAATCAGGCGGCCAGCTCCTATGCCTTTAATTTTTTTGAATATAGATCCAACACTTCCAAACTTTCGGAGGTCAGGATGTCTTGTTTTTCTCCAGGCTAAGTTTTCGTTCATTACTTGTTGCAGTTTTAGCGGATCCTCTCGGTCCAGCAGGAAATCTACTGAGAGTACTAGGTCCTTTCGGTCGTGAAGGATACTGTAATCATAGGAAAACTTAAAATAATCTTTGCTTACAACCTTAATTTCATTCTCTTCTGAAAATATTGTGGCATTTTCAACAAATTCTTCTATAAAGATTGTTCGGGATCGGGTTGGTGCTGGGGATAGAAAGTGTAGATTTTGCCACATAGCACCTCCAACGGTGCTTGGAATTCCAACAAAGTGGTGCAGTCCGCTAAGTCCTTTGTCGACTGTGGCCGTGATCAAGTTCGGATAAGTTTCCACTCCAGCTCCAACTCTTACCAGACCTTCACCTAAAAAATCTATCCCTGAAATTTCGCAGATAATTATGAGTCCCGCGAAACCACGGTCACCTATGAGCAAGTTGGCGCCCTTGCCCATCAAAAAATACGGAAGTCCCATTTCCTGAGCGATGGACAAAACCTCAATCAGTTCCTCTGGAGATTTGGCACGAAAAAGGAAATCCGCTGGCCCACCGATTCCAAAAGTAGTGAAAGGGGCCAGAGCCACATTAGTTTCTATCTCAAAGGAATCGAGTTTTTTAGGGATTGATTGATCAAATCTCTTAATTCTGGTACTCCTTCCGTTATGGTTGATCACATTCAAACAATATAGTTCCATTGGTTCAACAAAAAATAGATGTTAGGTCTAGCAGGAAAATCGCAGGCGCATATTTTAAACCATACTGAAAATTTAATTGCGTTTCAATTAGACTGTCTTGGTGGCCACAGGCGCGTGATGTATGCCAGTATCATTCTAGATTTGCGAATATTTGCAAGTCAAAGCTTGACTTAAAGTCTCTATTATTTGTTCTTCTAGGGTACAGCTCTATTTCGCGTGGGGACCACGGGCGAGCAGAAAACCATTAGCTACATTAAATCAGATTGACAGAGTAGTAGGGTCTCTGCCAGGTTAGATGCTCTAAAACCCCTTTAAAGCAAAGGATCGAAAATTTCGATGTTTAAGTCTCTACGAGGCCGTTTAGTCACGATTTTAATTATGGTAGGAATTAGTGCCGGTTATCTGGTGAATAATTCCATTAAGCTTGGCTTAGACCTTCAAGGCGGAATGCACCTGGTGTTAGAAGTGGATGACCCCCAGGGCGAGATGTCAACGGAAGAGCGATCTGACGCGATTGACAGAGCAGAGAGAATCCTGAGGACGCGTATTGATGAGTTCGGCGTTGAAGAACCATTGATTCAGAAGATTGGCTCTGATCGAATTATTGTAGAATTGCCGGGAATAGATGATCAGGATAGAGCCAAAGATTTGATACAACAGTCGGCTTTCTTGGAGTTCAAGTTGGTAGTTCCAACGAATGGACTAGAGGCGGCATTGTCTAGGATAGATCGACAGATTGTATTGGCTGTGGGTGTAGACTCCCTAGGTCGTATGGGCAGTGGCAATTTTGAGGCTCCCCAGAACGAATTAGAAAGTCTTATTTTTGGGACTCAGACCGCAGACACACTCGGCTCCGAAGATGCCATTGTTGAAGAGGAGCAAGAAGAATCAGTCAATTTAAGGCCGTTTACAGCCCTTTTGGCTTCTGGGGATCTGGAAGGAACTTATCTGGTAGCTCTCGAGGATGTAGAAACAGCAAGTTATTTTCTGGGATTACCAGAAGTGCAGTTGGCTCTTCCTAGAGACCTGTCGTTACACTGGGAGCAAGAGATTATAGGGGTGGGTGCTGGAAATTATAGACGCCTTTACACCACTGAAAGAGACGCTTTTCTGACTGGAGAAATGCTGGAAAATGCTTTGGCACAGCGAGATCCTCAGTTCAATCAAGCTCAGGTCAGTTTTGAATTGAGTCGTGCTGGAGGCCGACGGTTCTCAAATTTCACTGCGCAACACGTTGGCGATTTTATTGCGATCGTACTGGACAGTGAAGTGGTCAGCGCACCTAGTGTGCGCGACCGGATAGGCGCTAGTGGTGTGATCGATATGGGGGGCGCTCAGTTAGAGGAGGCAGCTGATTTGGCGCTTGTTCTTCGCGCTGGGGCCTTGCCCGCTCAACTAAGAATCATGGAAGAACGCACCGTAGGACCCTCATTAGGTCAAGATTCAATAGATCAAGGTAGTATGGCGGGAATCATCGGAATGGTGGCTGTAGTCGCAGTAATGCTGACTTATTATAGAGTGGCTGGAGCATTAGCGGTTTTGGGCCTGGGGTTTTACTCAGTACTGGTGCTTGGTGGCCTAGCAGCTTTTAATGCAACTTTGACCTTGCCAGGCATTGCAGGATTGATTCTTTCCGTCGGAATGGCTGTAGATGCGAACGTATTGATATTTGAAAGGATTAGAGAGGAGTTGGGTTTAGGTAGGGCAACTAGAACTGCAGTCGATGAAGGATTTGAGAATGCTTTTTCGGCAATTGTAGATGCGAACGTTACGACCTTGATTACTTCATTAATTTTATTCCAGTTCGGTACAGGCCCTGTAAAAGGATTTGCTGTAACTTTGTCCATAGGAATAGTGGCATCTTTTGTTTCCGCTCTCTATGTCACCAGAACATTGTTTTTGATTCATCTATCTCGTAGGAAATCAACCGAACCAATAAGCATTTGAGATTAAGAAAATGAGACTTTTCGATAAAGCAGATTACTCTTTCATTCAAAAAGCTAGAGGGGCAGCTTTTTTTTCAGGGGCACTTATTCTTGTAGGCGTGTCCGCCATGGTACTTAACGTGCAGTCGATAGGTAGCTGGCAGAACTACGGTGTTGATTTCTCTGGAGGGTCTTTGATTCAAGTGCGTTTTGAAACTGCTGTTTCAGCCACAGAAATCAGATCTGCTTTAGGCGGAGCGGAAGCGCCTCCAATAACACGATTCGGTGAAGAAAATGAATTCGTGGTAAGGGCAGGTTTGGGTGGTGAAGAAATGGATGTCGTCAGGCAACGGATAGAACAACAGTTGGCAGCGGCATTTCAAGAGAGTTCATTCTCTATAGTCCGCACTGAGACTGTTGGCCCTAAAATCGGCGCTGAACTCCAGACTAAGGCAGGATTGGCTATTCTATTTTCCTTCATTTTGACCCTCATCTATATTGCTATTCGTTTCCAGTTTCGTTTCGGGTTGGCTGCAGTGATAGCCACTGTTCACGATATTATGATAACATTGGGATTCCTCGCAGTTTTAAGGATAGAGATCGCATTGCCTACTGTGGCGGCTATTTTAACAATCGTTGGTTATTCTCTCAATGATACAATCGTTGTATTCGACAGGATTCGTGAGAATCTGAATTCGAGGGGAGGGAGACGGCAGGATCCAGTGGGGCTTATAAATCAGTCTATAAATGAGACTCTCCCCAGAACAATATTGACCTCCGGGACAACACTAGTTGTTCTATTGGCTTTATTAGTCGTTGGAGGTGTAGTCATTAAGGATTTCACTTCAGTATTAATCTTAGGAGTAATAGTAGGTACTTATTCTTCCATTTTTATTGCATCTCCAGCACTTTTGAAAATACAGAGGTACTTTGATAGAAAGGAAAAGTTGAAGGGAGGCAAGAAAAGATCTTCAGGTCCTGTGTCGGTCTCAGCGGGTGTTTGACAGTCACTGCCACTTAACTGATGAAAGGTTCAGGAAAGACCGCTTAGAAACGATAACAAGGGCAAGCACCAGTGGTCTAGTGGGAGCTGTAACTATTGCTTCTACTCTAGCGGATGCTCGTGTAGCCTTGGAACTTGTAGGGGACCACGAAAAACTTTGGTCAACCGTTGGTGTACATCCTCATGAAGTATCTCAGGCTTCTTCTTCTACTCTAGCTGAAATTAGAGACCTAGCCTCGGCAAACCCCAAAGTAGTGGCAGTGGGGGAAACTGGATTAGATTTCCATTACAACAACGCGCCTAAAAGACTGCAGAAGAGCTGGTTCAGTCGACATTTGCAATTGTCCAGAGAATTGGATTTACCAGCTGTAGTCCACAGCCGAAGTGCAGAAGGGGATACCATAGAAATTCTTGAGGAGTTCCAGGGTTCTCTTGATTTTGTTTTTCATTGTTTTTCGGGCAGCTTAGAATTTCTTGAAGCTGGGCTCGCTCTTGGAGGCTATGCTTCTTTTTCTGGTCTTATAACCTTCTCCAATGTTGATATGGAAGAGGTCGTAAAGAGAGTGCCTAGGAACCGATTGCTGGTGGAGACCGATTCCCCTTACTTGGCTCCTGTCCCTTATCGCGGAAAAAGAAATGAACCTGCATACCTTCACGAAATCATAAAGGAATTATCACGCATCAGGGAAGAAGAATGGCAGGAAGTGGCAGAAGTGACTACCGAGAATGCAAAACGTTTCTACGGTATTAAATAGCTGATGGCAGGATCTATTCATGTGCTTCCTGATCTTGTTGCTAATCAAATTGCAGCCGGTGAAGTGGTGGAACGTCCAGCTTCGGTTGTTAAGGAACTTGTGGAGAATGCTCTCGACGCCAGGGCAACCAGGATTGCTGTGGAAATCCGCAGTGGCGGTAAGCGCTTCATAAGTGTTACCGACAATGGTATTGGGATGGTGAGGGAGGATTCATTACTGTGCACAGATAGACATGCTACCAGCAAGATTAGATTTGCGAATGATCTCAACTCCATTTTGACATTTGGGTTCAGAGGAGAAGCGCTGTCTTCCATAGCAGCGGTCTCAAAAATGAAGATCTGGACTAGGCATAAAAACGAAGAGACTGGCACCCTACTGAGGACAGTAGCAGGAGCGATTACTAGTATAGAAGATATCGCTAGACAGGCCGGTACGATGGTGGAAGTATCAAACCTATTCTACAATGCTCCGGCCAGGAGAAAATTCTTAAAGGCAGCGTCTAGTGAAACCAGAGCTGTGAGTGAAGTGATGCACAATTTTGCTCTCGCAAATCCGTCTGTGGCCCTTTCACTCACATCTGATGATCGAAGTCTGATGGATGTAGCCTCAGAGGGAGATTTGTCCTCTAGGATACTTTCTCTTTGGGGTGCTTCAGTGACGAAAGAGTTGATTCCTTTGAACCTGGTTTCAGAAGAAATCCAAGTTCAGGGACTCATTCAAAGGCCTGATTATGCCAGGAAGGGTTTTCGACGTGCACACTTCTTCGTCAATGGAAGGCCTTTCAGAAGTTCCCAGTTGAAATCTGCCGTTGATAGAGGTTATCGGACTACGGTAGCAGACAAAATAAAGGGATGGTTCTTCATATACTTGAACTTGCCTGCACACTTTGTAGATCCAAATGTCCATCCGACTAAAGCGGAGGTTCGATTCGACGATTCCTGTAATATAGAAAAGTTGGTTGAAGAGGGAGTTAGGGATACTCTCGGTTCTGAAGTGAGTGCTACTTCTTTGCAGAATCAGATCGGACAATTAACAATCCAGCCCAAAAATAGTAGTTCGATTCCTAGTGAAGAAGTTCCAGCCCAAGAAAGACAGACTGCCCTTTTCGTTACTGCTGGGAACCATTGGGACGAGGAGAAAGAAGGGACTCCGAAGAGTAGATCTAGAAAAGGACTTGAAAAACAGAACGGGTCAATTGATTTGGAACAACCTAATCCAGGTTTGTTGCAAGTTCTTAACACATACATCTTAGCTGAGACCCAGGAAGGATTGATAATAATTGATCAACATTCTGCACACGAAAGAATTTTATTTGAAAAAATCATGACTGGACTGGATAGCGAATCGAAGTTTGCGCAGAGGCTTTTGTTTCCTCTCACGATTCGGCTTACTAGAGCAGAGTATCAAGAAACTATGACTTTGTCTGGTATTCTTAAAAGTCTAGGATTTGAAATAGAAGGCTTTGGAGGTGACACAGTGATAGTTCAGGCAGTTCCTAATCCACATCCTTATTTTGATGCCGAACGTTGCTTTAGGGAGATGCTCAGAGAGTTGATAGCAGGTTCAGATTTGACTAGATCTGCAAAGAATCAGCATGAAAAAATAGCTATGGTGTTTTCTTGCAAAAGTGCGATCAAGGCAGGTCAGGAATTAACAGAAGTAGAAATGCAGGAACTTTTCGATCAGCTCTTTGCCACGGAGCTCCCCTACCATGACGTACATGGTCGTCCCACCATCATCAGATTGGGGAAGGGAGAACTGAAGTCAAAATTTGGCCGGTGAAAGAATTCCTGGCCATAATAGGGCCAACCGCGAGCGGTAAGACTAGCCTTTCCATCGAACTAGCTAAAAATCTCAATGCTGAGATCATCTGCATGGATTCTAGGCAGGGATATATCGGAATGGATATAGGTACCGACAAAGTTTCGAAAGAGGTAAGAAAAAGTATTCCACACCATGGGTTTGATGTGAGATCTCCCAAGGAAAGTTATAGCGCAGGTCAATTTTCCAGAGATGCTTTCAAATGGATTAATGAAATCAAGAACAGAGAGAGATTACCTATGTTAGTGGGCGGAACAGGTTTTTTTTTGCGCGCTGTTACAAACCCTATATTTAGGGAACCAGATATTGATGCATCACAGAAATCAGCTATTCGTCATTTTCTTGCTAAACTTTCCCGTGAAGAGATGGAGCGTTGGGTTTCCGTACTTGATCCAGATCGTGCTGCAATTGCGATACAGGGCGGGACCCAACGCCTAATTCGCACCATTGAAATAGCTCTATTAACGGGAAGGCGACTTTCATGGTGGCATAAAATGGGTATTCCAGATAGACCTCCAATGCATGGAATGATCGTGCTCATAGAGACGCCTAGAGAAGTCTTGGATAGCAGGATTAACACTAGGGTAGATGAAATGCTAGAAGTTGGCTTGGTTGAAGAGGTGGGCGGGCTTCTTGCTTCTGGTCTCAGAACTAATGATCCAGGTATGACGGGAACAGGATATAGAGAAATAGCAGATTATCTCCAGGGTCGATGTAGCCTGGAACAAGCACTGGAAAAAACGAAACTGTCAACTCGCAGGTACGCACGCAGACAAGTGACTTGGTTCAAAAATCAACCGGAGGCTGGTACCTTACGGATAGATGGGACAGAATCTCTAGATGTTCAATGCTCAAAGGTTCTTGAACGGTGGACTGACACAAGTGGAATATAGGATTTGATATCTAAAGGTCTGGGAACATGAAAATTGGCATTACGTGCTATCCTACTTACGGAGGTTCTGGTGCAGTTGCTACCTCTTTAGGCAGCCAATTGGCAGCGAGAGGGCATGAGGTCCATTTTATTTCTTACGCACAGCCTTTTCGTCTAGGGAGTTTCAACGAACGCATTTTTTTCCATGAAGTCGAGATTGAACACTACCCACTCTTTGAACATCCCCCATATGCTCTTGCTCTAGCTGTCACGGTTTATGATGCCGTTCGTGCGCACAATCTCGACTTGATCCATGTGCACTATGCTATTCCTCATGCCACGTCGGCTTGGATTGCTCAAGAGATGCTTGGAGAGAAGGGGCCTCCAGTGGTAACTACTCTCCATGGCACGGACATAACTCTGGTTGGTGTTCATCCATCATTTCAGCCAATCACGCAATTCTCGATCCTAAGGTCTGAAGGAATAACAGCTGTTTCCGATTTCCTTAAAGATGAGACCATACGTGGTTTTGATGTTCCCTCCGATCGTATAAAGGTAATCCCCAATTTTGTAGATTCTGTCTCGGATAGAGCATCCGATCGAGGTCGTTATCGTCATACCATGGCCAATGAGGACGAAAAGATAGTCATGCATGTGTCTAATTTCAGGCCTGTGAAAAGAGTACTGGATGTGATTGATATATTTTCAGGCATATCAGAACATACTCCTTCTAGACTGGTGATGATTGGAGATGGCCCCGAACGATCTGCGGCTCTCGATAGGGCTAAATCCTTGGGGTTAACAGATAAAGTTTCCTTCTTGGGGAAGCATTCGCACGTTGACGAATTGTTGTCATGTGCTGATTTATTCCTGCTTCCGAGTTCTTCAGAATCCTTCGGCTTGGCAGCCTTAGAAGCTATGGCCGCAGGTACTCCAGTAGTAGCTTCCGATGTCGGAGGTGTGGGTGAAGTGGTCACAAGCGGAGAGACAGGTTATTTGTGCAATGTGGGTGATATTGAAACAATGACAGAAAGAAGTGTCCATCTCTTATCAGATCCAGCACTATGGACCAAATTCAGCACAAGAGGACTTGACGTTGCTAAACATCAGTTTTCAGCGACCGAAATTGTACCTCGTTATGAAGAGTTTTATTCTGAAATCATAGGATCTAAATAATTTGACTATTTGGGAAAGTATTTTCTTGGGGTTCCTGCAGGGAGTTACTGAATTCCTGCCAATCTCTAGTTCAGGACATTTGGCGGTGGCAAGAAATCTTCTTGGTATAAAACTTCCTGGTATTCAGTTTGAGGTAGCTCTTCACTTGGCCACTTTGCTATCAGTCTTCGTGGTGTACCGAGCACCTGTAAAAGAACTATGTCTCGGATTTGTGAAGGGGGATCGTGACACCTTCTATTACTTGTTTATGTTGATCGTAGCCACTCTGCCAGCTGCTTTCATCGGCTTGTGGGCTAATGAACTTCTGGAAGGGCTCTTTTTGAACCCGTGGGTAACCATCATAGGTTTTATGACGACTAGTTTGGTGCTTTGGAGCATTCATGTGCTAGAACCCTCCCAGAACAATCGGGTAAGAGTGACTGTATTTACAGCGGCAATGATTGGTTTGGCTCAAGCGTTTGCATTAGTCCCGGGAATTTCAAGGTCGGGGATGACTGTGGCCATGGCCTTGTGGTTAGGACTTAATGATGAAGGAGCTTTAAGATTTTCCTTTCTGGCTTCAGTGCCTGTTATACTGGGAGCAACTTCACTTGAATTGATCAATTTACAGAGTCAAAACATGACTCTAAATAGTATTCACATGACTGTTGGTATGGCCGTTGCGGGAGTGACTGGGATCTTTGCGATAAGATCTTTCCTCTCGATACTCAGAAAAAAGATTATGCATCGACTCGCTCTATACTGTTTCACTTTGAGCGCGATTTTGAGTTTATATCTGGCAGTCATGGGGAATAATTGAGTTGTCATGTGTCGCATTTGGGAAGGGAAATATGTTTCGGATTGGCAGGCAGAATGGGGAATACCTCTGCTAGAGGTACATGAGTCTCTATCCTCAACCAATTCGCGTGCTAGAGAACTGCTTCAAGAGGGAGCGCCTTCTTTTTCTACAATCGTCGCCGAAACTCAAACCCAGGGTAGAGGTCGCAACGGCAAGTATTGGTATTCACCCAAAGGGATGGGCCTCTGGATGTCTTTTGTCTTGCGTGGCACTGCTCATAGCTCTACTGGCTTGGTTCCAATACTTACTGGTCTGGCCGTGCTTGATGCACTCGAATCGGTTTGTGGAAACCTTGGGCTAGGAATCAAGTGGCCAAACGACATAGAAATAGATGGAAGAAAGGTGGGGGGGATTTTGTGTGAGGTTTTTGACGAGGATTCGTTAATAGTGGGGATTGGCATCAACCTCAAACAGAAGCAAGGCGATTTTCAGAGCCAGATGTTGGATAGTGCTACATCACTATCCATTGCCACCGGGCGCTTTCTCAACACTACTAGCGTCATGGGTCCGATCATTGAACAATGTAGGCGCTTATTGGAACCTTTGCCTACGATGTTGTCTGAGGACTTGGTTGAAAAACTAGAAGCGAAGTCTACAGTGGTGGATTTAAGAGTCACACTGTCTAATGGCCTAGAAGGCTCTGTAGCAGGTTTTTCCTCACTGGGCGCGATGATCGTCATGGCGGAAGGGGTATTACATCATATAAATTCAAGTGGTGCTGTCAGGTGCTATGCAAAGGATTCTAGTGATGAAACAGACAGAAAATGAGAGGGCTGGAATGGATTTGGTAGTTGACATCGGGAACAGTGAAACTGTTTTCGGTATGATCCCAAAGGAAGGCCTAGAGATAGTGGATCATTGGAGGATCAAAACGAGCAGGGCCAGGACTGCTGACGAACAGGAGAGCTTGTTAAATGCTATCATGAGTTCCAGGGGTTTCTCTAGGGATGATATTAGACGTGCTGTGATTGGTTCGGTGGTCCCTAGTCACACAGCTACAGTGGTCAAGGGATTGGAAAAATTACTTAAGGGCGATTGTATTATTGTGGATTCCAAAAGTTCGCTACCTATAGACTTAGACGTGGAAGAACCTTTGACTGTTGGAGTTGATAGGCTGCTGAACACCTTGGCTGCTAAAGTAATTTTTAACAAAGATATTTTAGTGGTTGATTTCGGCACAGCCACATCATTTGACTGTATTACTGCTGAAGGGGTGTTTATAGGAGGAGTCATAGCGCAAGGAATGGAATCAGGCATGGAATGGTTAGCACATAAAACTGCTAAGCTTCCCTCCGTTGAACTCCAGCCACCCGATCGAGTGATCGGTAGAAGAACAGAAGAATGCATTCAAAGTGGAATCTTTTTTTCTGCTGTGGATGCTGTGGATGGCATAGTGACACGGATCAAGAAAGAATGGGGAGCTTCCGAGATTATAGTTGTTATAACAGGAGGTTATGGGGAACTTGTTGCGCCTTATCTGAGGCCACCAAACCACCTCGAGCCTTTTTTAACCCTGTACGGGCTAGCTTTGGCTGGACGTTTCATAGAAGATGGTCGTTTGGGACCAGTTAACACAAAGGATGCCAGTCCCCGTTGACAGTTCGTTTTGTCCCATTAGTTTTTAGTCCCTACTGGATCACTTCAGTTTTGTGTTTTGGCGGGATATTAGAAATCATAGTAGATAATAGTTTAACCAGTATTGAGGAGGCATTTCGGATGTCAACGAAGGATGCGCCGAGTATTAAGCCGCTTGCGGATCGCGTAGTCGTTCTGCCTGTAGAAGAGGACGAACAGATGCGTGGTGGGTTGTACATACCAGATACCGCGAAAGAGAAGCCCCAATCAGGGCAAGTTGTGGCTGTGGGAGAAGGGAAGCTTTCTGATGAGGGTGTCCGGATAAACCCTGATGTCTCTGTTGGACAGGTAGTTCTGTATGGGAAGTATAGTGGTACAGAGGTGAATGTAGGCGGAGAGGATTACCTTATTCTCCGAGAGTCAGATATTCTGGCTGTCATTGGTTAGAAAAAGACTTCCGTCAAGGTAGTCAGTTTAAGACAGATTCAATTCTAAGAATTATACTCAGGAGTAATTAAGAAATGGCTGCGAAAGAGCTTGGTTTCGACGTTGATGCTCGTGCTCGCCTGAAGGCAGGAGTCGATCAGTTGGCTCAGGCTGTAAAGGTCACACTGGGCCCTAAAGGGCGCAACGTTGTGTTGGATCGAAAATTTGGTTCACCTACTGTCACAAAGGATGGAGTGTCTGTGGCCAAGGAAGTCGAATTGGAAGATCCAGTAGAAAATATGGGCGCTCAGATGGTTAAAGAAGTCGCAACAAAAACATCTGATGTGGCTGGAGACGGGACTACTACAGCCACGATACTCGCCCAGGCCATATATGGTGAGGGGCTTAAAAATGTCACCGCTGGTACTAATCCCATGGGGATAAGACGTGGAATTGACCAGGCTGTGGATAAAGTAGTCGGTGTTCTACATAGTCTTTCTACCGACACAAAAGGAAAAAACGAAATAGCTCAAGTTGGAGCTATTTCAGCAAACAACAATTCAGAAATCGGAGATTTAATTGCCGATGCTATGGAAAAAGTGGGGAAAGATGGTGTTATAACTGTAGAGGAAGCCAGGGGGCTTGAAACCACCTTGGATACTGTTGAAGGTATGCAGTTTGATCGCGGTTATTTATCTCCATATTTCGTTTCAGATCCAGAGCGCATGGAGGCGATAGTTGAGGATCCAATGATCCTGATTCACGACAAGAAAGTCTCCTCTATGAAAGACCTCCTGCCAATTTTGGAGAAAGTTGCTCAATTGGGTAAGCCTCTTTTGATTATTGCAGAGGACGTGGAAGGTGAAGCTTTGGCGACTTTGGTAGTGAATAAACTTAGAGGGACACTTAAGGTTTGTGCTGTTAAAGCACCTGGCTTTGGAGATAGACGGAAGCAGATGCTTGAGGACATTGCAGTCCTGACGGGTGGACAGGTTATCTCAGAGGATGTTGGTTTTAAATTAGAGAATACCGTCACCAGTGATCTTGGTACAGCTAAGCGTGTTGTAATAGACAAAGACAACACGACGATCGTTGACGGAGCTGGAGATAGAGAGAAAATCTCGGGAAGAATTGACGAGATTAAGGCTGCTATCGATAAGTCTACATCTGACTACGATACAGAGAAGCTTCAAGAACGTCTCGCAAAGCTTTCTGGCGGAGTGGCGGTTATCAATGTTGGGGCAGCCACAGAAACTGAGATGAAGGAAAAGAAAGCTTTAGTTGAAGATGCTCTTCATGCGACTCGAGCAGCTGTTGAAGAGGGAATAGTTCCAGGTGGCGGAGTGGCTTTGGTCAGAGCCCAAACTGCCCTGGAAGAATTTCAGCTAGATGCACATGACGAACAAGTCGGAGTAGATATTCTAAGGAGAGCGCTAGAAGCTCCCATTCGACAAATAGCTACTAATGCTGGTGAAGAAGGATCCATCGTTGTGGCCAAAGTCAGAGAGGGGAAAGATGCATTCGGCTATAACGCCCAAACAGATGAATACCAAGACTTGGTAGAGGCTGGAGTAATCGATCCTACGAAAGTAGTGCGCTCGGCCTTACAAAATGCTGCTTCAATTGCTGGACTACTTCTGACTACAGAAGCGGTAGTTGTTGATAAGCCTGAAGCTGAAGGGCCAGCTATGCCGGCCATGCCTCCAGGTGGTGGAATGGAAGGAATGTACTAAAGGAAACCTAAACCTTTTTAGAGGTCAGGGTGGGATCTAGGACTCATGGCGCCAGACTTTCCAGTGGAGAGTAGGAGTCATGAGTCCTTTGTCGTGCTGGTCACTTGAGCGGTTTCACTTCCAAACTGGAATGGTAAACTTTATTATGTCATAGGAGTTGGTCTGGGAGCGCCCTGGAACTACTCTATATTTTTTTAAAAAGACAAATAGTGTTTTTAAAGTGCAATGAGGAGTTAATAGAATGTCCCAAGTTAGGGTCACTTTGCCCGATGGCATGGTACTAGAAATGACCGAAGGATCTACAATATGTGATGTTGCTTCAGCTATAGGTCCAGGCTTAGGGAAAGCGGCAGTCGCTGGCCAACTTGATGGAGTAACATCAAGCCTGTCCACAACCGTATTTGATGGGTGCTCGGTAAAAATTCTGACAGATAGGGACGATGAATCGTTGGATGTGTTGCGTCATTCTGCTGCCCATGTGTTAGCTACGGCTGTGAGAGAAATTAACCCAGATGCAGGGATTGGCTTTGGTCCGTCAATTGAAGACGGATTTTATTACGACTTTGAAGTCGAGCATCCTTTTACTCCTGAAGACCTGACCACATTGGAAAAAAAAATGGTCCAGGTCGTCCAGGAAAATCATGAGTTTGTCTGCAAGGTTGTCACAAAAAAAGAAGCTCAAGAATTATTTGCGGATGATCATCTCAAGCTTGAAAGGTTGGAGGAGTTTACTGATGAGGAAATAATCACAGTGTTCCAAAATGGTCCTTTCCTCGACCTTTGTAGAGGTCCACATGTCAGCTCTACAGGCCAATTGAAACATTTCAAGCTGTTGTCGGCAGCAGGAGCATATTGGAGGGGCGATGAAAAACGTCAAATGCTGCAGCGTATTTATGGGACTGCTTTTTTTTCCAAGAAACAGCTTGAAATTCATTTGGATAACCTGAAAGAGGCAAAAAAACGTGATCATCGTGTCTTAGGGAAAGAGTTGGATCTTTTTTCTACAGATAGCAGGGTGGGTTCTGGCCTTATCCTGTGGCATCCTAAAGGGGCAATAATAAGACAGCAAATAGAAAAATTTGAGCAAGAATTGTTGTCGAAACACGGTTATGATCAAGTTTTCACTCCACATGTAATGAATGAGAGAATATTTGAAATTTCAGGTCATTTGGAGAATTTTGAGGAGGGGATGTTTGGCCCGATTGAAGTTGAGGGGAGTTACTATCGTCCTAAACCTATGAATTGCCCCGGACACATAGCTATTTACCAATCTCAGCAGAGATCTTATAGGGACCTCCCAGTCAGAATGGCAGAATTTGGAACATGTTACCGATATGAACGCAGTGGTGTGCTCCATGGAATGTTGAGGGTTCGTGGGTTTACTCAAGACGATGCGCATATATTTTGTACCCGTGAACAAGCGGGTCAGGAGATAATTGGACTGCTGGATTTAGTAGATGAAATGTTAAAGGCCTTTGGCTATCCCTACTCAGTAGAGGTCGCAACTAAACCGGAAGAAAAAGCTTTGGGATCAGATGACGATTGGGAGGTTGCAGTAGGGATTCTCACTGGATCATTGGAACAAAGGGGAGTGGACTTTGAAATCGATCATGGTGGGGGCGCTTTCTACGGTCCAAAATTAGATTTCAAGTTAATCGATGCCATTGGACGAAAGTGGCAGGGTCCAACTGTCCAACTAGACTTTAATCTACCTGAAAGGTTTGAACTGGAATATGTGGGTGAAGATAACGAGAAACACAGACCAGTGATGTTACACAGAGTTTTGGTAGGTTCTATGGAGAGATTTGTAGGTGGTTTGATTGAACATTATGCTGGTGCCTTTCCTTTATGGCTGGCTCCCGAACAGATTCGGATACTGCCAGTTTCAGAAGATTTGAACGAAGCTGCAGTGAAGCTGGGGGAAGAATTGACGAATAAAGGTGTGAGATCCCAAGTAGCGGTGAGGGAAACACTAAGTTATCGCATCCGCGATGCTGAGATGTCGAAAATCCCCTTTATGGCTGTAATAGGTAAAGATGAAGAAGAGAGTGATACGGTGACTTTACGTCGAAGGGGATCGGGGAAGAAGCAGCAAGTTATGAAACGCATGGAGCTAATAGAATTGTTGCTGAAAGAGATCGAAACTAAGTCTTTGACTTGACGAGTGACTGTCTGCACATGATCTTTCAGTTCTGGTTGTTTAAAAAATAGCAAGTGAGTCTTTGAAAGTAGATGGCTCCACCTCTTGATCCTTGTGAGAAGCTTGAGATCATTGGGTCGAAAATGTTCAGCAAACCATTCTTCGAATGAGTGCTGGACAGATTTCTGGCCCGATTAGCTCGGGCCTTTTATATGGGTAGAGGTATTGTGATGGTAATCGACAAAAGAAATTCATAAAAAAGGAGATCAAGATCAGCCAACAGAAAGCTCTGGTTAACGAGCAGATAAAGACCAGCCCAGTGCGTTTAATTGATGATGAAGGCGGACAGGTTGGCATAGTTCCCATAGATGAAGCAATGGGACTTGCACGAGAAAAAAATTTAGATTTGGTTGAGATAGCTCCCGACAGTCAGCCGCCAGTCTGTAAGCTGATGAATTTTGGGAAGTATAAATATGAACTCCAAAGGGCGGCGAGGGAGAACAAAAAAAAGCAGCACAATGTGCAGGTGAAAGAGGTGAAATTTAGGCCTGGGATAGCGGATCATGATTACGATTTCAAAACCCGCCATGCCAGGCGATTTCTCAAAGAAGGAAATAAGGTAAAATTGACAATGATGTTTAGGGGTAGACAGAATGCCTATCCAGAACTGGGACGAGAAGTTTTGGACAGGGTGACTGATGATCTTAAAGACGTCGGTAAAGCTGAATCTCATCCTCGCCTAGAGGGTCGGGTGATGTCGGCTGTTCTCGCACCCCTTAAATAAACAGAAAAGGTTTTAAATACATGCCTAAAATGAAA
Organism: Longimicrobiales bacterium; assembly: GCA_045561015.1. GTDB lineage: Bacteria > Gemmatimonadota > Gemmatimonadetes > Longimicrobiales > Gaopeijiaceae. Next base: position 16,972 of record JBJKYO010000067.1, read on the forward strand.
ACTAATCGAGGTGCAGCAAAAAGATTGCACCGAACTGGTAGTGGTAAACTTAAGAGAATGAGGGCGAACAAAAGCCACATGTTGACTAAGAAATCAGAAAAGAGAAAGAGACGTCTTCGTTCTTCAACTTTAGTGAGCTCTGCTGACTTGAAGAGGATGAAGAAACTTTTACCTGGATCCTAGTGAAATAGAGAGGAAAGATGCCGAGAACAACATCAGCTCCGGCTAGGAACAAGCGGAAAAAAAAGATTTTCAAAGTAGCAAAGGGTTATTTTGGAGGGAGAAAGAACCTTTTCCGTACTGCCAAAGATGCAGTTGAAAAAGGTTGGGAACATGCTTATCGCGATCGCAAAAATAAAAAAAGAACATTCAGAAGATTGTGGATTACACGCATAAACGCTGCTGCCAGACAAAATGAAATGTCTTATTCCCATTTTATGAATGGACTAAAGAAGTCTGGGGTCGCTCTGAACCGCAAAGCTCTAGCGGATTTGGCTGTTCGTAACCCAGAAGCGTTCAGCGCACTGGCGGATCGTGCCAGACAAAACTTAAAGGACTCCTAATCCCCTTCTTAATCTAAAGGATTTAATGGACCGAGTTTACTGGCAGGGCCTCGGTACTATAATGGCATTTTTTCCGAAAGTAATCAGCTTAGACTTCTAGAAAAAAGTGTATAATCAAAAGGTTCACCTTATGAAGGACATTTTTGGATGAATCCTAAAAAAGATCTTTTAGGAAGACTTGTTGAGATTGAGAAATCAGCTGTAAAGACTATAGCTGAAGCTGACGATATTGAAACTGTTGAAGCATTGAAGATTTCATTGATAGGAAGAAGAGAGGGGCGCCTGTCGGAAATCTTGAAGAAAATATCAGATCTAGAACCTGAGACCAGAAGGGAAGTGGGCGCAGAGTCAAATAGAATAAAGAATGTAATAGCTGAAGCTTTAAGCGTGGCTCGAGAACGACTGGATCTAACTAAAGAAGACCGATTAGATTTGACTGATTTCACCCTGCCTGGACGGGAAACCTGGGAGGCTTCTGAACACCCAGTTATTAGGGTAATAGACGAAATCTGGCAGATTTTTCGATCGATGGGTTTTACAAGAGTGAGGGGTCCAGAGATCGATACCGAGTGGTATAATTTCGAAGCTTTGAATACACCACTCGATCATCCAGCAGCTGATGAGCAAGACACGCTTTATCTTAGAGGTTCGGGCCTTTTGCGAAGCCATACTTCACCAGTACAAATCAGGACCCTCGAGAAACACGATCCACCTGTGAGAGTATTGGCTCCAGGGATCGTATACAGAAGAGACACTTACGATGCTACGCACACTCCTTCTTTCCACCAGATAGAAGGCCTGGTAGTGGACGAAGGAATAAGTTTTGTCGATTTCAAAGCAACCTTGGCGGAATTTTCTAGGCGATTTTGGGGACCAAGTACCAGGGTAAGGTTCAGGCCATCATTCTTCCCGTTTACAGAACCTAGCGCTGAAGTAGACGTGAGACGAATCGTGATGAAAGAAGGCAAAGAGGTGGAAACTGACTGGATTGAAGTAATGGGTGCCGGTATGGTAGACCCCAACGTTCTAGAGAACGTAGGTTATGATCCAGAACGGTATACCGGATTTGCATTTGGCATGGGTCCAGGTCGTATGGCGTTGCTAAAGTATGGCATACCAGATCTCAGGATGTTTTTCCAAAATGATGTAAGATTCCTATCACAATTTTCTCGGGATCGTGCCTGATGGAGATTTCGTATTCTTGGCTGAAAGATATTCTTCCTACCGTAGAGTTGACTCCTGATGGAATAAGTGAGCAATTGGCGTCACGGGGTGCACCAGTGGAGATTAATGGTGATACAGGAATAGAAGTTGAAGGCGTAGTCGTTGGTAGAGTCAAATCGGTGAAGAAACACCCGAATGCAGATCGACTGTCGATTTGTGAAGTGGATAATGGATATGAGACTTTACAGGTAATTTGTGGTGCACCTGTGATTCACGAAGGAGGACATTATCCATTCGCTGGTGTTGGAATAGAGCTTCCCAACGGAATGAAGCTGAAGAAAGCAAAGATAAGAGGTGAATTTTCCAATGGAATGCTGTGCTCAGAAAAGGAGCTGGGTTTAGGTGCTGATGAAGGTGGAATAATGTTATTAGCAGAATCTACGTCACCTGGTCAGGCTTTAGATGAAGTACTCGAAGGAAGAGAAATTATTTTTGATGTTGAGATTACTCCCAATAGGGGCGATTGGTTGTCACATGTAGGATTGGCCAGAGAACTTACACATACAGGTCCTGGTGACTTAACACTCCCACAAATTCCTGGTTCTCGTGATTTTAATGCAGAGACGAAGAAGGGAGATAGGGTGGTTAAACACCAAGGAATTAGTATTAGAATTGAGTCTCCAGATTTGTGCCCCCGATTTTTGGGAGTGATTGTGGAAGGAGTGGCGGTGGGAGCCTCTCCAGACTGGTTAGCGAAGAGACTCAGGTCGATTGGACAACAGTCAGTCAACAATATAGTTGATGCCACAAACTATGTAATGCTCGAGATGGGAAACCCAATGCATGCCTTTGATTTGGATAAAATGAAGGGTAATGAGATAATAATAAGGAATGCAAAACCAGATGAGAAAGTACTTGCTCTTGATGGCATTGAACACGAGCTGACTAGTCAGATGTTAGTGGTGTGTGACAGCGAAAGCCCTCAAAGCCTAGCTGGTGTGATTGGAGGTATGGATTCTTCGGTAACTGAAGACACAGAACGTATTTTTCTAGAATGTGCACTTTTCGATCCTAAGGTGGTCAGGAAAACAGCTAAATCTTTGGGAGTGTCGACTGATGCGAGCTATCGCTTCGAAAGGGGGGTCGACCCAGAAGGACATTTGGATGCTGTTGAGCGAGCTCTGGAGGTTATCCTAGCGGTAGCCGGAGGCGAGATAAGAGGGCCGATAATGGAAGCGACTCCGCATCCTCACACGCCTAAGTTGATAGATTTAAGACTTGCTAGGGTAGAATCGGTTTTGGGTATCACATTTGAAAAAGAAGAGCTGGAGAAAATTCTTTTAACTCTTGGAATTGGAATAGAAGGGTCAACCAAAGAGGTCATTTCGACAAGTGTCCCCAGTTTTCGGAGCTATGATATAACTCGTGAAATAGATTTGATTGAGGAGGTAGCACGTGTATATGGGTACGATCAGTTTCCCGATACATTGAGTCCCTACCTACCGAGTAGCGTTCCAGACGATCCATTGTTTCGGTTAGAAGAGGATATTCGAAAAATGTTTGTTGCAAGTGGTATTCACGAAGCGATCAACCCAGCGTTCGCGAATGCCACAGAAGGCGTCATAGAGATATTGAATCCAATCTCGTCAGAAGAAAGTCATCTTAGAAAATCTTTGATTCATGGCCTGCTGAAGAATTTGGAATATAATTTAGCTAGATCGACAAGAGATATACGATTATTTGAAATAGGAACTGTCTTTATAGAGGCTGAGAAGGCACTCAACAAACAGGGAACAGAAAGCACTCATGTTGCCTCTGTGTTGACAGGATTGGCGGCACCACCACATTGGTCTGGAGATTTTCAGGGTTCGGTTGATTTCTGGACTCTCAAAGGAATTGTAGTAAAACTTGCGCGAATCTGCGGATGGAAATCAGTAAGTTTTGAATCTACAAAGCACGTTGCTGGGGAATGGGTCCAGAGCCGATATGTGGAGGTAGTTGCTGGTGGAGACCAAGTCATCGGTTCTTTCGGGCAAATTTCGCCAGAACATTTCGAATCTCCTAAGTGGGTTGGTGAGGTGTGGGCATTAGAGCTCAGGCTTCCAGAGAAGACGCTCGAAAAAGAAGATGTACAATTCCAAGCTTTTCCTCAGTATCCCAGTGTAGATAGAGATCTAGCCTGTCTGCTGGACTCGGGAGTTTCTGCCAACGAAGTGACAGAAAAAATAAAAACTGTAGGGGGAGATTTGTTAAGTGAAGTCTCTATCTTTGATGTGTATGAAGGACCAGAGATACCCGAGCATAAGCGCTCCCTGGGCGTTCGGATGAGGTATCAATCCTTTGAACGTACTTTAACAGATGTGGAAGTGGATCGAAGTGTGGATACGGTAATTCGCAGTCTGTTGGAGGATCTTAATGTCCAGCAGAGATTATAGGGTAAGGAATCGATTAGCTGCCAAGCATTTAAAGGAATCGGTATCTTCTCTTGTTGCAGAAGTTCGTGAATTGAGGGGTAAACTGAAACTAGCTAAGTTACAACTCGAGGAAATCGAAGAAGTAGTGGCAGCTATCGACCATAAACCCGAACAGCCCGTCAAGCCAATTCGAAGGCTTAGAGAACTCGAGAATCAGAACGCTGAATTAAAGGAACGCCTCAGTCAAGGAAAGAGTATAATTGACCGCCTACTTTCTCAAATAAAGTACATAGAGGAAAGAAAGTGATTGCCCAAAAATTACAATCGGTCACGGTTAGGATAGGGGGTAGAGACTATTCGATCAGATCAGATGCAGATCCAGCCTATACACGTAAATGCGCACAATACGTTAATGAAAAAATGTACGAAATCAGAGAAACAATGGGTTCTTTAGAAACTGAAAAAATCGCCATTCTTGCGGCATTGTCGCTAGCTGACAACCTCTTTCAATTCGAAGAAGATGGGCAATCGACAACCAAAGAGATGACTGCTGTGATGGAAGCTATGACTGAAGAAATAGCGATGATTATTTCTGAAGAATAAATCGATACTCCTTGCGTCGCAGTTAAATCTGCTTCTATTCTATCTGTATAGAAAAGAGGGCAATTTCACTATTCGAATACGTGCTACACAGTGTTCGATTTGGAGTAGATAAATGTATTCGCTACTGAATATTTTAATGGTGGCGACCGTAGGGCTTATAGCAGGTTTGATCGGTTATACTTTCTATGGAATGAAAGAACGATCTCGGCAAAAACGAGCTCAAACGGACGCTGGTGATGAAGCATCCAGAATTCTTTCTAGTGCTGAAAAAGAGGCTGAAAACCTCCGAACAACAGCAGTTTTAAATGGAAAAGAAGAAGTTTTAGAGTTACGCGAAGCCTGGAAAGAAGAAGAACAGAGACACCGCCAAACTATTGCTGAAACCGAAAAACGGTTGGCAGAAAGGTCGAGTGGACTTGATAGTCGCTTCAACGCGCTTAATAAAAAGGAATCACAACAAGATAGTCGTGAAAAGGATCTTTCTGATCTCAATAAGAAGTTTCTGGAACAACAGGAAAATCTTAGCTTAAGATCCGACGAAATCAGAGCTAAGCTGGAATCCATTGGTGGTCTCACTGTCACTGAAGCTAAAGAACAAATCCTAGAAGAACTAAGGAGTGAAGCAAAAGCAGAAGCGGCCAACCTGCTAAGAGAAATCAAAGAGGAAGCCGAAAAATCAGCGGAAAAGGAAGCCAAGAAAATTTTGGCCTTAGCTATTCAAAGAATGGCCGCGGATGAGACGGCTGATATGACGGTTTCCGTAGTGCAACTGCCGTCCGATGAAATGAAGGGTCGGATCATCGGAAGAGAAGGAAGGAACATTAGAGCATTTGAACAAGCTACTGGAATTGATCTTTTGATTGATGATACCCCAGAAGCAGTAGTTCTATCTGGGTATGATCCAGTCAGGCGAGAAGTAGCTCGGTTTGCACTGGAAAGCTTAGTTGAAGACGGAAGAATTCACCCAGCGCGAATTGAAGAAATTGTCAAAAAGAGTATGAAGGAAGTGGACAAGACCATGGTCGAAGCTGCAGAAGAAGTACTTTACGAGTTGGGGATTCACAACGTTCATGCTCAGATTGTCAAAGTCTTAGGACGACTAAAGTTTCGAACATCCTATGGTCAGAATCAGTTACGACATTCTAAGGAAGTAGCTCGGCTAGCCGGAAGCATGGCTGCGGAGATGGGTCTGAATGTTGAAGAAGCTAAGAGGGCGGGCTTATTACATGACGTGGGTAAAGGACTTACACATGACCAAGAAGGCAGTCATGTAGAACTGGGGTACAGAATCTGTAAAAAATATAATGAATCAGAGATAGTCCTAAACTCTATAAAGGCCCATCACGGGGAAGAACCGCACCATTATCCGGAAACATTCCTTGTGACTGCTGCGGACGCTATTTCTGGATCAAGGCCCGGGGCTCGCAGAGAGATGTTCGAAGGTTATGTGAAACGTCTTGAAAAACT
>JBJKYO010000068.1:0-5814 GCA_045561015.1 Longimicrobiales bacterium
CCGGATGCAACATATAGGATTGCCCGTTAAATGAAAGTCACTAAGAGGTCCTGCCCCGTATCCGGGATTATATAAGGAGGGGAGATTTTTCCAACGAGGCAACGCTTTCTTCTTAATTCGAGTATACAGTACAGAGGACATAGTTATTCACTAAATGAAGGGGGGTTGTATGCGGTTTGAGTTGCTTATCCCTATGTTGGCACTCCTATTTCCAGTTTTGATCGCTTGGATCGTTTATCACTATGAGAACAAAACCAAGGAACAGTTCCACGATAGCTTGCAAAAGTTGATTGAAACTGGGCAAGAGCTATCTCCAGAATTACTGGCAAGCGTTCCAGGGTATAAAGGTAAACAGAAAAGAGATACAGATGATGTTCGCTCTGGATGTATTGCAACGGGGGTAGGAGTCGGAATCGCTCTCCTTGGAAAATTTGGATTAGGCATGGACGTTGTCTTTGGGGCCGGACTGTTACAAATCTGTATTGGTTTGGGACTGCTTTCATATGGCATTTACAAAAACAACAAGGAGGGTGACAAAAACAATAAGAAGGGTGATTATCTTTCTTAATGGAAACAGACGAACAATTGGTTGACAGGACTCTCAGCGGGGAGATCGACTGCTATGGAGTTCTTGTTCAAAGACATGCAGACTATTTGTTCGGGCTGGGTATGCGTTTCACAGCGGGCAATAGAGAGTTTGCCGAAGATATTTCTCAGCAGAGTTTCCTAAGAGCTTACAAGTATCTGAAGAGTTTTAATCCGAAGAAAAAATTCAAACAGTGGCTCACTGGTATTGCGGTTAATTGTTATAAGGATCTCAGTCGCAAAGAGAGTCAGTATCTGTCTCTAGAAGTAATTGATGAACCAAGCTACACCCCTGATCTGGGAGGTAATACAGGGTTCTTTGAACTTATTAAACCTCTCGCTGAAGATGAAAGGGCTATATTCACACTGCGATATGTTTACGACTACCAGATCAACGAAATAGCGGAGGTTGTGGGCTTGAAATCGGGAACTGTGAAATCAAAGATAAGTCGAGCATTGGAGAAATTAAGATGAACCGATTAGAGGCTATCATAGAGAAAGAAAAAGAGGTTTCTTACTCTCAAGAAGATAAAGATATATTTGGTTCCCATATACTGATCTTGGTACACCAAGAGCAAGAATTTAAGAAATTTAAAAGAAAATTATGCCTCGGTCTTTTCTTAGGCATGGGAATTATGGGCTTTCTTGCTCCACATTTAGACAGAATCGTCAATGAACTCACAAGTGGTTCGAGTGATGCGATTCCCGATGGCATCTTTCCAGTCGTAGTGCTCAGTTATGCGCTGTCATTTGCGTTACTCATACTACTGAACAAGACAGAAGTTATCTTCGACTGAATTCTGCCAGTGGAGACCCTCAGCGGGGTACACTCCTTTATAAAGGAGGAGCTATAAAAAAGATACTGTTGATATTGCTAGGTCTGATGGTGGTGACTTCGTGTGTTGAGGAAGGCGAACAGCGCATCGTGGCTTTCGGAGACGTACACGGCGACCTCGAAGCCGCGCGAGGTGCACTTCGTCTCGCTGGTGCTATTGACGAACAAGACCATTGGATCGGTGGTGACCTCATCGTAGTGCAGACCGGTGACCAACTCGACCGAGGCGACCAAGAACAAGCGATTCTGGATCTTTTTGAGAAGCTAAGGATGGAGTCGGCTGCCGCTGGCGGAGCGTTTCATGCCTTATTGGGCAACCACGAACTCATGAATGCGCGTCTTGACTTACGCTATGTCACTGACGGCGGTTATACCGATTTCATGGACGTCGTGGAGTACGATGCTAGTGACTCCGTTCAAGTCTGGGACCGCTCATCTGCAAGCTTTAGGTCTTCCACTCTCGCCGAATTTGAACCGTATCAGCGTGCCCGCGTGGCCGCACTCATGCCCGGTGGCCCTTACGCAAACCTACTGGCTGAGCGACAGGTGATTCTCCAAATCGGAGAAAACGTGTTTGTTCATGGAGGTGTGCTCCCAGAGCATGTTGCGTACGGTATCGACGAGATTAACAGTGCGGCACAAGCATGGCTCCGAGGAGAATCCGATCTTCCTTCAGTGTTGTCGGGTTCGAGTAGTCCTCAGTGGACCCGATTGTACTCTGATGATCCTGATTCTTCGGCGTGCTCAGTTCTCGAAGAGGCATTAGATGCGTTAGGGGCCAAAAGAATCGTTGTGGGGCATACGATCCAAGAGTTGGGGATTGCCAGCGCATGCGGAGGGCAAGCTTGGCGCGTCGACATAGGTATGGCCCAGTATTACGCTTCGAGGACTGAGTACGGGGGCTCGGTAGCGGTCCTTGAAATCGTTGGCGACTCAGTCCGGGTGCTCAAGGATGGTGGGTGACTGAAGTGAACTATACCAGGAGAAAAATGACTTCTATAAAATCGATATTTAGTAGGCTGGGCAAATTCCTTGAGAAAGCTAGAATGGTCCTGCTCAATCTGGGGACTGCATTAGTATTAATCTTTATTACGATAGCAATCGTAGGGATTTTTCCTACCTCAAAAAAAGTTGATCCCGCAGGCAAGGTTTTAATTTTCAACCCAGAAGGCATAGTTGTTGATCAAGAAGCGTTTAATCTAGCTGATGGCTTCCTCAGCCTTTTTAATGAAAATGCAAACCAAATTCAAATTAGAGATTTATTGGAAGTAGTTGAAAGTATAAAAGCGGACGAAAAAATTTCAGCGGTTCTCTTAGATTTTAGTAATACTGGCTTTGCTGGCCCCACCACCCTACTGACTGTTACCGACGCTATCCATTCTCTAACTGGAACTGGCAAAGAAATCATAGTGCATCAAGATAGGATGTTTACCTCTGATTTTATGCTATCAGCTGCAGGTGATGAGATATGGGTGCATCAATCTGGTGCCTTTAACATCTCTGGTCTTGGTGGATATAGAAATTACAACAAAAGATTATTGGAAAATCTAAAACTGACTATTCATAATTATGCTCAAGGCGACTTTAAATCTGCTGTAGAAGGAAATACTAGAGATTCAATGTCTGAAAATGACAGATTACAGCAAACTGAGATGCTAGATCCTATTTGGACAGCGATGAAGGAGAAAATGGCTTACAGAGAGAATGTTCAGCCACTCGATATTCAATACTTTGCAGATAATTATTTCTCTTATCTCCCTGAGGCTGCATTTACAAATATCAAAGCAGCGACTGATTTCAATCTTATTGATGGGACAAAATCATTTCCCGAATTTAGGAATCATATGATAGAAAAGTTCGGTGAAAATGAGGACGGCGATTCATTTAATAGTATTTCACTCAGTGCCTACATGAGCACCTTAGATAAGCCCCAAGATGATGCAGAAGAAAATGTTGTTGTGATAACTGCCGAAGGAGCTATTTCAGAAGAGGCTCTTTCACCTGGAGTAGTAGGTTCAGATGAACTAGTAGACATAATTCAAGATGCTCATCAGTCTGAAGAAACCAAAGCAATTGTTCTGAGAGTTAACAGTCCTGGTGGATCAATCATTGCAAGTGAAATGATTGCCGATGAACTCATGGAAGCTAAAAGGAAAGGCATTCCAATAGTTGTATCTATGGGTGACTATGCAGCATCTGGTGGAGTCTATATTGCAACTCCTGCTGACTATATTTTTTCAGAACCAACCACAATCACAGGATCTATTGGAGTTGCAATTACTATTCCTACTGCTGAGGATGCCTTCGATTATGTTGGAATCGATTTTGATGGTGTTGTCACCTCAAAATATGCTGGTTGGGATGTAAATCTACCAATCGATGAAGATCTGGATGCGAAATTTACAGAATGGGGAAATGATGCCTATGACAAATTTATTACTCTTGTAGCATCCTCTAGAAACAAAACATTTGATGAAATTAAAGCAATTGCTGGTGGCAGAGTTTGGATTGGTACCAAAGCATTAGAATTGGGATTGGTTGATGAAATTGGTGATATCAAAGACGCTACTCAAAAAGCTGCTGAAATTGCAGAATTAGAAACCTATAAAGTTGTGTATGCAGGGCAAGAAATGTCTCCAGAAGACCTATTTTTCCAAGAGCTACAGAAAATATTTGATATAGGCATAAAAAATACTGAGGCCTATGTATTTTCTAAGAAATTTATAGAATTTTTTGATACGGTTATGGAAGACGCCAATCTCAATGCATCTTACACATGCACAGAATGTTTAATTGAAATTGATTAGCTAATCCTGGGTGTTCATTCTCTGGCAGGGTTTCCCTAAATGTGCCTCTTGCTTTGTGTGCTTTATAACCAGTATTTAGTGGAACCAATTCAAACTTTAGTTAAGGTGATCAATGATATCTCGAAGAAAGTTCCTAAGCTCAACAGCTGCTATATCCGTAGCATTTCCAGCTCTTCGATGCACTTCTCTTGATACGAGTGCTACAAATGTACAATCCGGATCTGGGTCCAGGTTTGGTCCGTTGCTTAAAGACCCTGAAGGTATAATTGCACTTCCCGAAGGTTTCAGTTACAAAATTATTTCTCGTCACGGCGAAAAAATGAGCGATGGATTTTTCGTACCATCCAAACATGACGGCATGGGTACCCTGTCAGGTCCTAATGGCTTAACAGTTTTAATAAGGAACCACGAAGTCGTTCGTCATAGGCCAGAGGACGGTCCCTTTGGTCATGACCTTGAACTACTAAGTCAAATAGATCAATCCCTCCTATACGATGCAGGTACGGGTGGAGCTCCTCCAATGGGTGGAACTACTACCCTGCTCTACGATACAAAGAATAAAGCCCTAGTGTCTCACCACCTAAGCCTAGCTGGAACCATACAAAACTGTGCTGGAGGGGTTACTCCTTGGGGGTCTTGGATTAGCTGTGAAGAGATCGTGAATGAACCCGGAGAAGGACGAGCTAAAGAACACGGCTATAACTTTGAAGTGCCTTCAGACTTGAACAATCCCTTAGTTCGGCCCGAACCACTAAAGGCTATGGGTAGATTCAAACACGAGGCTATTGCAGTACATCCGGGTAGTGGAGTGGTATATCAGACGGAAGACCTTAACGATGGTCTGCTTTATCGTTTTATCCCGAATATCCCAGGACAATTAAATCAAGGAGGACGACTTGAAGCATTGTCAATCAGAGGGAACCCGAGCCTAGACATTCGCAATTTCAACGGGAAAAACATAGAGAAAGGAGAAGTACTGGAGGTGGATTGGATTGAGTTGGATGATGTTGAATCTCCGGATGATGATCTTAGGCATAGAGGGTTCGATGCTGGTGCAGCTCGTTTCGCACATGGAGAAGGGATTTTCTACGGAGAGATGAATGGTACGGAAGAAGTGTACATCGCATGTACAGAGGGCGGAGAAGCTAGGCTTGGTCAAATTTGGAAGTATCGTCCCAGCAGTGCTGAAGGTACTCCGCAAGAAAGAAATAACCCGGCTACATTGGAGCTTTTTGTAGAAGCTGATTCTGGAACCATTTTAGAAAATGGAGACAATTTGACCGTATCGCCCTGGGGAGATCTAATAGTCTGTGAAGATGGGACTGGAGATGACTACCTTCTGGGTATAACTCCTGCTGGAGAAGTGTACAAACTAGCAAGAAATCTCAATGGTAACGGAGAATTTGCCGGGGCCTGTTTCTCTCCTGATGGTTCGACGTTCTTCGTCAATATGCAAGTCGATGGATGGACTCTAGCTATAAATGGTCCTTGGTAGGAGAGGAGGGTAGTACCCCTGGCAGTTTTACTCTGAGTGATGTTGCTACCATAAGCGCTATCAAGTGAAGTGATATACGTCTGCTATCAATC
>JBJKYO010000069.1:0-5662 GCA_045561015.1 Longimicrobiales bacterium
ATTCCCACTCAATAGTCGCAGGTGGCTTGGATGTGATATCCAAAGCCAGGCTTGAAACCCCGCTAAGTGCAAGGATACGGGTCCTTAGTTCCACAAGCACATCTTTGGAAAGGTTCACGGGTACGGCCGTCATTCCACGCGCAGACATTATGGGACGCACTATAACCATTTCTCCTGTCTGTCCGTCCAGTTCTATCGGTAACAGGACCGTTGGACACTGCCAGATTTCATGATACAAGTCGTGTGACTTGAGGATCTCCATCACTATAAAATCAGCCTCTCTTAGGATATCTAGACGTTTGCGGGTTGCAGTGGTTGATAGAGGTCGGGCAACTTCGGGGATTTCATCAGACAAATTCCAGATACAGCGATTAATGTTTTCGACTTCCGCTGTTAGAGAGGAAACCACTTTGATCAGGTTGTCCCATGGTAGGTCTCCAGAGACCAACACAGGGTATTCGTAAGCTCTTAAGTCTGCCTTAACCCCAACTGATCTAATGGGAAGTACCATCCCAGATACGCCGAGTTGAGTGGAGATTTCTGAAACAGATGTTTGAATATTGGAAAGATCAATGGTAGAGGCGTCACCGCTACTACAGAGTAGTCGGACTCCAAGGCCGGGCCCAGGGAAGGGGTGGCGATCGAGTGCTTCTCTGGGAATCCCAAGAAGTTCTCCTAGCTCTCTTACTTCGGTTTTGTATAGTTCCACCAGTGGCTCAATCACTTTTCCTTGCCCTATCATTTTCTCTATGGCAGGGACTCGATTGTGGTGTGTTTTTATAGTGTCTGCTCGTTTTGTACCCCCACTTTCTATAGTGTCAGGGTATATTGTTCCCTGCCCGAGTAAATGTTCTTCAATGCCGATTTTTTCTGCTTGATCTTCGAACACCTCTATGAAAGTATCGCCTATGATGCGACGCTTGGCCTCAGGGTCAACGATACCGCTCAAAGCTGAAAGGAATCTCTCACTGGCATCGACAAAATGAAGATTGGTTCCCAGGCCCAATTTTTCAAAAAGTTTAAGTACGTTGCTACTTTCCTGTTTTCGCATTAAACCGTTATCGACGTGAAGGAGATGAAGCCGATCAGGGCCAATAGCCCTTCCGATCAAAACTGCCGCTACAGTCGAGTCCACCCCTCCTGAAGCAAGTAAGAATACGGACTTTCCTGCGACTTGTTTACGAATGTCAGCTTCCTTTTGTTCTATGAAGCCGTCCATCGACCAGGAGGAAGTGCAGCCACATATTTCATAAAGAAAATTGGCTATCATTTTATGACCATTTTCTGTGCTATCCACTTCCGGATGGAATTGGAAGCCATATCGCTGCAAAGTATCAGATGCTATGGCAGCATATCGGTGTTCAGCCTCGCCATCTGGGGTAAGAGTCACACCTATTTCCTGAAAGTCAGGACCTATTTCTGCAACAGAATCGAAGTGACTCATCCAAACGGTTTCACGGGAGGATAAACCAGAAAATAAAGGGTGGCTTTGTTGGGTTTGCAGTTCTGAATAACCCCATTCTCTTCCACCATGGATGACTTTCCCTCCGTAGTGTTGGGCTATTTCCTGATGTCCAAAACAAAATCCCAAAATAGGGATATCTAAGTCATAGATGTCCTTGTTGTAATCAGCATCTTCACCGTGAGAAGCCAGGCTGGGGCTTCCAGAGATGATTATACCCTTATGCCCACGGAAGGCTTCTATGGGGTCTTCGGGTTGAAGAATTTCTGCGAAAACACCCTGGCGCCTTACTTTGGTAGCTATCAGATGAGCGTACTGCCCTCCGAAATCAATTATTGCGATAGTATCGTGTATCTTCATTAGTCGATGTACATTGGTTTGCAATTGTTGTTGAGCTTACAAAAACTAACCCTCTGCGGGAAGGGACGATGATCCAATCAGTAATGCCTTTGGTAGTAGGGGTTTGTTCATCGATGGTCAAGGTTACCGTTCCAAATCGTGCTCTAAAAGCTTTTCCAAGGGAATATTGAGATCCTCATGTTTTCTTCCTCTCATAGAAAAATATTGATAGCAGTTCTGACATCGTCTTTTATCGTTCAGTCTGTTCTTGTGTACTCTGATGATCGGCAAGAACCCCTTTCAGAAGATGCGCTCGCAGGCCGTACGTTATGGCACCGCAATGGTTGCCAGGTATGCCATCAAATTTATGGTCAGGGGGGGTTCCTTGGGCCAGATCTCACGAATGTAGCAAGTAATATCGATAGACCAAGATTGGAGTCCTTGCTGACAATGGGAAGTGGGCAGATGCCACCTTACGGATTCTCCTCGCAGGAAGTCTCTCAGATGGCTTCGTACTTAGAAGCTCTGGACAGGCCTGAATTGGGACGAGGACAGCTGCGTATGGGAGAAACTATAGAGGGGAGTGGTCCTTGGGGAGCATTCGATGCAATTATAGTGAGGGCGCTGGGCGAGTCTGATCCGACTATCCTGAGTGGGTATGAAGTGCTTGCTAAGCGGTCCTGTGGTGCCTGCCATATTCCTCTCGATGTGTCTTTGGTGGGAGCTCCAGATCTTTCAAAAACGGCAGACGAATTGACAGTCGAAGAAATTAAGGAGGTTTTAGTGGCTGGACGCCCAGCCCTAGGAATGCCCGCTCCATTTCCTGAGATGGGGGATGGAGAACTAGAGAGTTTAATCTCTTTCTTTGAGTGGTTTTCTGAAAATCGAACTGAACTTGAGAATCAGCTTTCGATTGGTTCTCGTTACCGAGAACCAATCGACTGGAAGAGTATTCCTTGGTGGGAATTCAGATGAACAGTCTAGGGAATAAACATCTCTCCTTTGGGGCTGGTGATCATATAAGACAATTTGCTGTTTTGACATTTATGAGGGGCGGTCTGGTATCGTTGGCGATTACCTTAATAGCTGGGCTTCTAGCTGCGTTTTATTCTATACCAGTTTTGGCTCCTTTTTTTCAGGGTTTGGGAATTGACCTGAGACAATTGAGGCCTATCCACACGACTTTTGCTTCGGCTTGGATGTTCCTAGGGGGTCAGGCGGTCGTACACAGGTATCTGATGGATTGTGCAGGAGCTATAACAAAGGGAGACCGCCTGAGATTGCGAGTGCAGGTTTGGTGCTGGCTTTTGGCAGGTTTAGGGATCTTACTGACATTAATGTTCCGAGTTGGGTCCGGTCGGGAATATCTGGGTTTTCATCCTTCTTTTTCTGCTTTGATTTTAATTGGTTGGTTTTGTTATGCCTGGAATTTTTTCAGAGTAGTATCTTCGGGTTTTTGGAATCGGCCCGTATATGTCACGATGTGGGGAGTAGGAACAGTGTTCTTTGTGTATACGTTTCTCGAACAACACGCATATTTGATTCCAGGCATTTGGTCTGATCCAATAATGGATATGAGGATACAGTGGAAAGCTACAGGCACCTTGGTTGGCTCTTTCAATCTTTTTGTCTATGGGTCAGTCATCTACATAGGAGAAAGGATATCAGGGGACTCCAGATACGGTCATTCCAAAACGGCTTACGCTCTTTTTGGCGTTGGACTTCTGAACTCTTTTACGAACTTTGCTCACCATAGCTATCATTTACCGCAGAGCTCTTTAGTGAAATGGATTGCTTTTGTGGTAAGCATGTTGGAGATAATCATTTTTCTCAAAGTAGTATCGGACCTATGGGTCCTAGTTCAACAAAAGAATGGTGAGTTTGAGGCCACAAAAGTCAGCTTCGGTGCAGCGAAATGGTGGACTGCTGCTATAGTCGGTTCTGCAATTTTGATATCAATACCTCCCCTTAATTCTATCATACACGGAACGTATGTTGTGTCAGGTCATGCTATGGGGGCTATGATTGGTATTGATACGATGATTTTGTTTGGTGCACTAATCTGGATGTTAGCAGAAGCGTTTGGAGCAGTGGCCGGAACAAAGGAACTGAAACAGTTAAGGGGCAAGTACCTTTATTGGTCTATGGTAGGTCTCAATGTTTCTGTGGCTTTATTGGTTGGATGGTTGCATTTTTCCGGTGTGATGACTGGGCTGTTTCGGTTAAGGTTTGCTCCAGAAGAGGTTTATATCGCTCCAGGGTGGCTTGATTCTAGCAACGCTGTAATGTTTGCGGCTACTGGAGTCCTGTGTTTTGGTTTTTTCCTTGCTGTTTTAAAGACTCTTTGTCCGTTGGCATTTAACAGGCAAATTGTCAGGATTTCTCAGGATCTTGACGAGGGTCCTAGATTATAGGTTCGCTACAAAATTAAAGGCGGGATAAAATGGCCAGAAAACCAGGGATCTATCGCAACGTGCCTCATACGGGTGAAACGTTGTGCATAATAGAGGCAATCAACAGTGGCTTCAATACACGCAGGACACAATGGTGTAACTTTGCTCAGGGGGAGCCTGAAGTTAGTCAATTTCAGGATGCACCAAGTCGTTTGAGTTGGATAACACTAGAGACCCACGATCATGAATCCAGTCCAGTGGGAGGAAGTGATGAACTACGGGACTCCATAGCTCAATATTATAATCAGCTGTATCGAGAAGACTTGGATTCGAAATATAAGAAAGAGAATATTTCTGTAGCACCAGGAGGGAGGATAGCCCTTTCCAGGATCTTAAATGCTCTTGGGGATGGAAAGATCGGTTATCGAAATCCGGACTGTCCCTCTTATCCGCACCTCTTGCAGAATCATGAACATCGCTTGAAACAGGTTCCTTTACAGGCCAGTCCAGATAAAGGATTTTGTGTGGATTTAGCAGAGATAGAAAAACACGTATCTGGAAAGAAACTAAGCTCTTTTCTCATGAGCAATCCATGCAATCCAACTGGCCAGGTCATGTCTGGAACAGAGTTGAAAAAATTGGTGACGGTTGGTCGCAAACATAAATGTGTGATGATAATGGACGAAGTCTATTCACACTATGTTTTCGGCTTAGAAGGAGAGGAGGAGAATAAGCCTCTTTCTGTAGCACCTTTTGTCGGAAATGTAGATAGAGATCCTATTCTGATTGTAGATGGTCTGGGCAAAGGATGGCGTTATCCAGGATGGCGTTTGAGTTGGATTGTAGGCCCACCTAAACTGATCGAAGCAGTCAATAACGTGGCTCACTATTTTGATGGTGGTGCAAGTGTGCCAGCTCAGAGGCTCGCCATTAAGGCTTTAGAAGAAGGTCGTTCTCAGCAGGAGAGAACGAGAGGACTACAGGTTTTTACTGACAAACGATCAATTTTGACCGAGAAATTTCAAGAACTTGGTATTAAGTGTGTCGAAGAACCTTGTGGCACATTCTATGTGTGGGCCGATATACGCGGACTTCCAAAGGGCTTGAACAATGCTGATAAGTTCTTTAAACGTGCATTGGAAGAAAAATTAATTGTAATTCCAGGAAAGCATTTCGACCTTAATCCTACAAATAAGACTTCAGCGTCTAAGCAGCTGAAGGATTGGGTACGTTTTTCTTTCGCGCCATCTACAACCAGCTTGTCACAGGGTGTGGAGACATTGGCTGCAATGATCGAAAGTGCTGGCGCTGGATAGCACTCATGGCTTGTCAGGCATGAGAATTGGTTGGGATATCAATTGAGAAGTGATCACAGACATTGGCGTGATCAAGCATCTGCTACTCTGTTGGAAAAATTCCTAGAAGAAAGCAACATAGAAGGTCATACGATACTAGAGCTACTGACTCC
>JBJKYO010000070.1:0-22718 GCA_045561015.1 Longimicrobiales bacterium
CACAAATTCACCATTCACCATCACAAATTCTATCCCTTGATTTCCACCCCCTGGATTAAGAATCGTGGCGGAGTCTTGAACAGTTTTGTAATCGAAGATTACGATGTCCGCTGCTTGACCAACTCGGATGTAGCCTCGATCCTCTAGGCCTACGATCTGAGCTGGTAACCCTGTAGAAGATCTGACGAAAAAGGGTAGCGTGATTGTCCCCTTATCTCTGACGTATGTCGCGATTTTGTGTGGGTAGGTGCCAAAATATCTGGGATGCTGACCTGGCCTCGGGTCCCGCACAATTCCCGCATCTGTTGATGTGGCAGTATAGTCCTGCTTCATATAATGTTCCACATCTTGAGCTGACCCTGCTAACCCTCTGAATCTAACTCCCGATCTTATTTCTGGTGTCCCTAGGGTTAAGGCAAACTCGATCAACTGATCGGTAGGACTATTTCCTCTGCTACGCGCAACCTCTCCTAAGGTCATTCCAACCAGTGATTCACCATCAACAAGTGGCGAGATGACGATCACATGCCTATCTGCACCACCTTGTAAATCAAGAATGTACCGTGTGTCTTCTAGAAACTCTCTTAACAGGTCTGGATCATCTAGATGTGCCTGAAGATTCGTGAGGTGATCATCCATAAGTCCGGGAGTATTCCAGAAAGGATCATCCAATCCTCCGCTTCTATCTGTGCCCACTGGAGCATAATACCACCTTGGAATCACCTCTACAGAACCGCCCCCGAATGTTTCGTAAGGGTATTGATCTAAATAAACCTGCACGCCCTCTGCTCGTGCACGATCAATGGCCATCACGTCCACTGCTGACTGACCCCATGTCGCAGGGCCCTTTGCCTTTATGTGAGTGCCCACAACTCTGATTCCTGTCTCTCTGCCAATCCTGATCGTCTCGTGCATTCCGTCAGTAGCAGTCAATCTCCAGCCCTCGGGCCAAGTTGAGGGGGGCGCATAATCACTTACAATACTTGGTGTTAGCCAGAGTGGGAGTGGCGATTGACTCCGTTGATGTGCGTAGTAAAATCCATCGTACTCGCTGACGATTTCAGCCAATTCGATTAGCTCTTCAGTACTTGCAAATCTACCGGGGCGATATTCTGGCCCTGCACCTAGTCCCCATCCACCTTCATCCATGCCCAAGCGAACAAGGTTTTTCATCTCTTCGATTTCAGCCCCTGTAGCCTCTCTTTCGTAGTCATCTCCCATTACTTCTCTTCGCACTGTGGCATGCCCAACCATTGGAACAACATTGACCGCCGTTCCTCCATCAGAGTACCCTCTCACCTCCTCACTTAACGGCCATACTGGATTCCTTCCGTCCGGCCCTACGACTATAGTCGTGATACCTTGAGCTACTAGATTTGAAGCCTGTCTATCCAACACATTTCCCTGATACAAAGACCGGTCAGCATGGGAATGCATGTCTATAAACCCTGGTGATACATGCATGCCTCGAGCATCGATCACTTCAACAGCTGAAGCATTCGAGAGTGATCCAACAGCTGTAATGTTTTTTCCTGAAATTCCGATATCAACCAATACCCCTGGGTTACCAGTCCCATCTAGGATTGTCCCATTTTTGATGAGAATATCAAATGATTGTGCTTTTAGATCTTGAACCGATCCGGTCCAGACAACTAAAACCATAGATAACACAGCGGCGACTGATTTCATTAGAATCTCCTCTCAGTGATCAGTGTCTCAGGGATGCGGCATTCCTGCCATAAGCTTCATTCGCGCAGCTTCAAAATCTGCCAGTATCCTAGGTGTGGCCACGTCCCCATAAGATTCCCGGAGCCTTGCTTCTGCTGCATCGACGATCGGCATTAACTCTTCGGCTGCTCTCTGGAAGGCATCAGCGGCTACGCTTCCGATTGACTCAATCCATACGGGACTAGTGTGAGCGAAGCTATAGCTATCTGCCGCTGGCCAGACCGTTTCGCCTCCGTGAGCCCGAACAGCCACCCAACCTGCAGCTGGAAGGTCGATAGAACCCTTATAGGTGCGGCTTCCTGCTCCATCTAAGCCCGGCCCGGACCACACTACTAGCCCATTGACGATTACCTCGACCAAGTCGACGGATACCGCCGATGCGAGATCGATCTTGAAGTGGGTGGACACCTCACCTGGCACCACATCTCCGGGCGTAGCACCATCCAATTCGAATTCAAGCATTGGGCCTGTAGTCACAAATGACCGTCCCTGCTTCATCGCTTCCATGTATGCAGCCATGCTGGTTTTACCCTCGGTCTGCACGTAGAGCCTGCTGACGCCTAGCGGCATAGTCCGGTAGAAATTGGCCATCGCATCCGTCCCCGCTGCTAGTAAGATCGGGGATCCCACATTCAGAAACCGATACCACATCTCTGACGTCCCGATCTCGTCTGTCCAGAGAACAGCGACTTCCAACCAATCCATGTTCCCAAGAATGCCGTCCACGGCCAAAAGAACCGGCGGATTAGCAGCATTTTCGGGCGCGAACGGGTCTGAATCTCCGACTGGATGGACGTAACCGCCGATAGCACCTTGGCTGCGGGCATGATTCAACGCATCTGAATTAGGTCGGTCGTCTGAACCGAAGACCTGGTAGCCTGGACCCCAAATCCACGGCCAAAAAAGTGTGCGAGTGTCCAAAAGGGAGACGTGGCCCAAGAAGTGTGACCTCACTTCCTGACCGAAACGGATCAGCGGCGGGTCATCTCCTTTCTCCCAACCCCAAAACTTCTGGTCCTCAAATCGGGTGTGGAGGTTGGCCAAGAGAGGTGTTGCGACATCAAGATTCTCGCCTCGCATCATTAGTGGCAGATCTTCTGGATCCAGACCGAACGGTCCGCCGTAGTTGAGGTGGAAGTGATGGTCACCTGATAGGAACCCCGCACTTCGGGCATCCCACACGGTTTCGAGCGTAACTTCAATCTCGGTGATTTCACCTGCACGAACCTCGGCCGAGTGCGTCACCTCGGGAGTATCTAAACCTCGGACGGCCCCAACCGTGACAGTGCCCGCTGGAACAGATATCTCGATGACGCCCGGAGAGTAGAAGAACACTCGGCCGCTCTGACCTTCGAATTGAGCATACCCAGAGGATGGGACAGCCGGATGCCCCGACTCGTCAAGAACATTCAGGCGTGCAGCAGCCGGAGCTTCTCCTTCTCCGATCCTCTTGTCTCTAGTGACTACGCGGAGGGTGCCGGTTGCCGTTCCCCAGTCCCATGCCAGGACTGGAACTTCCTCGGTTTTACCTCCTACTGCAGGCACCCGGTACAAGCGCATAACCTCGTCTGCACCAGCTTCGGTGAACCAGATCCAAGTCCCATCCGGACTCCAAGCTGGTGAGAGCGGGAGGCCCCTCAGCCCTCCCGTGAGGAATACCGAGGTGCTGGGGTCTGCGACGCCGAGCACTCGAAGTTCATACCCCTCCTGGGTCGGCCAGTTATACGCCAAGTAGGAACCATCTGGACTGATCGCAGGCCGCGTCTGGGACAGGATCCCATCAGTCAGAAGTTGTTTGCTATCGCCGGTCGTTCGGTTGACTGCTACCACTCGGTCTAATCCGCCACCCTTTTGCAGGTGTACTAATACATCACCATCGCGACTAAGGCTCGGCTTGAGTTCGTACGGGCGCCCCTCGGTCAATGCCGTGCCATTGTCACTCCAGAGATCAAAACGGCCGGCTGCAGCTGACGAGTAGATGATTTCACCTTGTGGTCCAAATACTGGATCCAGATCGATAGCTGGTGTATTGATCACCCGTTCTTCAGCGGTCTCTAGGTTTCGAACGACAATCCAAGTGTCCTGCGAATCGTCGCGCACGAAAGCTAGCTCTGTGCCATCGTGAGACCATGCAGGGCGAAAATCCATCTCCGCACCGTCGGTGATACGAGTCGCGAGGCCAGTCTGAATGTCAAGCATCCAGATCCATCCTCGGGCGCTGAACGCAACTTGGTCTCCGTCTGGCGATACTGCTGGAGAGGTCGGCCCAACGTTCATCGTTGGGAGCTCATAGCCTTCGAGGTAGACATGGTGACCTGTTCCGACATGGGGGTACCGATTAGTCCACTGTGCATCGGCGGGTACCGCTAAGAATCCGACCCACAGTACAAATGTGAATCTGATGCATGCAGTAGTTAGAAAACGCATTGAATCCCCCTTTAAGATAGCCATGAAGATACCAGGTCGAAAAAATAAACAATTGTAAAATACTTCAATGTGAGTCCAGCGATGCTGTAGATCAGGGCTCGACGAGCACTGTACCGCATCATTCCTGCCACCAATGATAGGACCGAAGACGATAGAGGAAAGAGGTTGAAGAATAAGATTGCCCAACCTCCCCACTTATCGATGCTATTCTTGAAACGCAAGTAACGCTTTTCGCCTATCAAGTCATAAATCACTCGGTCACTAATGGCTCTTCCAATGCAATAATCAATGATTTCAGCAACGATCGCTGTTGAGACGGCGATGAGTATTAGTGTCGTTCCAGCATGTCCTTCTGCCTGATAGATTGGAACTAGGGCCTCTACTGGCATTAGGAGAAAAAAGAGGTACCCAGCGAAGTGAATTAGTGCGAAGGACGATAGACTAGGGCTCCGACCCGCGAGTATCTCTTCGCCAAGTGTATAGCCGACGAGTGCAATGGTAATGATCCCCGGCAGGACCACTCTCACAAGGGACTTCTTCACCTTAAAACAGCACGCCCCTCATGTGGGCGTGCCCGAAACCGCATAATGAATAGACACCTGAAGGAAAAACTATGGACAACTCTGCTACGTCGTCATAGCAGTTAAGCTTTCAATGACTCCGAAATCTTTCGATGTCGGATCAACGAACCCCATGCTGGTCATTACCGCCGAAAAGACTTCTCCATTTTTGTAGGCTTCACAGGCTTCTTTGTTTTCCCACATGTATACTCCACCGTAGATGCCATTCTCTTCGTCTCCCAGCCAGTATTTTCCTATGAGTCCGGGCATCGTAGCGAAGACTGGCGCCACTCCTTCTGCCTCTGCTACGAAGTCTTCTTGGGAAACACTGATGCCAAAGTTGATGACTTGGATGTGCATTATTACTCCCCTTCCTTGAGTTCACCCTTAGGTGATCTATTCTAATTTTGATGATGACACCCTGAAGATATTGGATAGGGTCTTTTAAGCTAGTATCTAAGCAGTCATTATTATAAAACCAAGAAAAACGATCACTTGGGGTAATCCTTCTCTAAATCAGGAGAAAAAATGAAGTCACTCTGAGGTCAGAAACCTCCACAGCAGTTGCTGTTATATGGTGCTCTTGCACTAGTTTTGTATTTAGGTCGTGCTGATCTCATTGCGGCCTGGTCGTTATTCTATATCGTGGTAGTTTTTAGGAATTGGAAGAAGAGTAAGAAAGGCTCAGCCTGCGAGTTGTGAGTAACGCACCTGAGTGAGGCGCACCTAATTCTCACAGGAAGTACATTCTATTTGTCGACAGATCTGATAGTTTCTGAAATGCGCAAAAATAACCAAGATGGAACCGGATACAGTAAGTGACGTTTCTCCGAGCTCGCCCAAAGCACTTTCACCTATAAGCGCGGCCAAGATCAAAGCGACTAGGCCGATGGTACCGACTGCAAATAACCGAGGGCTCTTGTGATTCTTCATGCCTAAATGTAAAGCAAAAACACTTATCGGAATCGCCATCAGCAAAATAAAATAATGGATTAACTCACTATTAAAAGAAACTGAAAAAAAACTAGAACTTACAACAAAAAATGATGGCATAAAAAGACAATGTATGGCGCACGCCAGGGACATGCCGATTGCGAATCTATCAGTTGCAAGTTGGGTTTTAATCATCTCTCTCTTTGGTTTTGGTGGTTGCTCAGAAATACTCTGGACACATGATGATACAATGTGCGTAGAAAAATTCAACCAGTACCTAACCTTAGAGAGTCAGCTAGCAGGAATAGATCTTAATCGTTCATCTCTTTGCTCAGTCGAGACTCTCTAATTCCCCTTGGGATCCTGTCCTGCCGATTAGTGATTTATCCTTTTATGTTCTCAGCTGTAGGGCGTGACCGACATCCCCACTACCCGGTAGCTGCTGCTACCATAAACGCTGTTCACGTCTTCCACGTGGAGGATACCTTCGAGCCACACTGGATTCCATCCATCCATCATGGCCCGTCTTCCTTCATCCATCTTGACATAGACAAGTTGGTTGGGTGGAGGTGGAGGAGTGTGTACACAAGCCCCCACGAAGGGCACTAAAAGGAATTCCGTAGCCGCTGAGGCAAAATCCTCTAGTGGTACTGTGAATCCAGGGATCTTGACGGGTTTACCGACGAGATCACGAAGCTGATCGGACATTTCACCGGTGCGATAATCAAGCGCAGCTAATGCTCTCCAGGACAGTTCAACAGGGTCGTCAGACGACGACACTACTTTGCGTTCAATATCCAGATCGCTCGCGGTGGGTAGAGGCATAAGTACCAGTCCCGCTTCGAGGTCCATGAACGCAGCAGGCGATAGTGCGAGAGCAATCACAGCGCATGTCGCAGCTACTACTGCATTCTTAAGCAAGTATTTTTTCATCAATTCAACTCCCTTCTTAGTGGTCGGGATCGGGTTCTGGAAGTGTCGGATATGTAATGCCCAGTTGCTCGAGATAAGTGTCGAACCGGTTCTCATCGTAATAGTACTGTTCGAGGAGTGGTCGATAAGTGTC
Source organism: Longimicrobiales bacterium (assembly GCA_045561015.1). Lineage (GTDB taxonomy): Bacteria > Gemmatimonadota > Gemmatimonadetes > Longimicrobiales > Gaopeijiaceae. Next base: position 6,715 of record JBJKYO010000070.1, read on the forward strand.
CATGATGTCCTTGTTCAGGTCGATCGGAGGTGGGTCGTCAGGGCCTATGAAGGACACATACTCCATACTTGCTGTCTGTACATCATTAAAGTATTCCCATGCCTCATCAACAAGCTCTGGCTCCATAAACAGTTGCAGGGCCGTTCTAGCCATGACGCGAGCTCCTTGGACCACACCCTTGTGGGCTATTGGTGTTGCCATAGCCATTGCACTTGACCAGTGGTGTCCGGGCAGTCCTGGGACATTGGATGGGAACCGCATGGTTACTGTCGGCATCGTCCAGGAAATATCACCAATATCGTCGGAGCCTCCGCTTCGGCGTGGACCTGGCTCTCCAATTGGAGATAACGAAGTCGGCATCCCAGATGGGATGCTTCCTACAGACTGTTGCACCGCTTCGGCGAACATGTGGTCATCTTCGGTCCATTCTGGGAGCCCCACTTCTTGAATGTGTTCGTGCATTGTTTCAGCAATGGTCCGGTTGAAGTGGCGAGGCCATGCCGCTCCACGAACTTGATAGGTCATATCAGTATCAGTCATCATTGCCGCCCCTTCGGCGATCCGGACTGCGGTGTCGTAGTTCCGTTGAATGTCCGCGTAATCCATCTCGCGGAAGTAGTACCACACTGAAGCTGAAACTGGCACCACGTTAGGCTGGTCTCCTCCGTCCGTGATCACGTAGTGGGACCGCTGATCTGGGCGTAGGTGCTCTCGCTTGAAGTTCCAAGCGACGTTCATAAGCTCGACAGCATCCAAAGCACTTCTGCCACGCCAGGGTGCACCCGCTCCGTGGGCAGCTTCGCCCGCAAAGCTGAATTCCACCGAGACCAGTCCTGTTCCACCAGCCTGACCCCAACTTACATTGAGGTTTGAGCTGACGTGTGTGAAGAGGGTCACATCTACGTCAGCGAGAACTCCGTCGCGCACGTACCACGCCTTGCTGGCCAGTTGTTCCTCAGCTACTCCTGGCCATAGCACCAGCGTACCTTGTATGCCCTCAGCTTCCATGACTTCCTTCAGTGCGAGCGCAGCGACTACGTTGACAGCTTGTCCTGAGTTATGGCCTTCACCGTGTCCAGGAGCTCCAGGAATCAAAGGATCCGCATAGGCTACTCCAGGTTTCTGGTTCGACTTGGGAATCCCGTCTATATCGGAACCGAAAGAAATTACTGGGCGCCCCGAACCCCAACGAGCCGTCCAGGCGGTGGGCATACCTGCTACCCCACGTTCAATGGAAAACCCATTTTCTTCGAGCAGTCCAGTTACGTAGGCGGACGTTTCGAATTCCTGCTGCCCTAGCTCTGAGAAAGAGAAAATCTTGTCGACCATAACCTGCCCGAGTTTGGCTCGGCTCTGGACACCCTCATCGACTAAAGATGTTAGATTACTGAGAGACTGAGCAGCCGTTCCCAAGGGAAACAGGAGCGTGAAAATGAGGGCTATTTGAGTGGCAGCTCGGTACATAAATACTTCCTTGGGCTCGGGTAGCTGAAATTAAGTCGTAAAATTTAGCTGATGTACGGTTGACGAGCAACCAATCGCAGTCTTGCTTGCTCCCGACCTGCGGAGGTAGTTTGTTCCCGTCTAAGTCCCACAAATTCACTCAACCCCACCATTGCCGATGCTTTATAGACCAACTGGACGCATCCTTATAGTCGCCTTGGCGACTTTGCTATCGACCACACTCTCAGGACTACATGGACAGGTCGCCCCCGACCCATATGTAGGGTTTACTGCTACTCGTGCACTCGAGCAGAGTCGATGTGAAGACCTGTTTCTCGAACTACCTTCGAGCCAAGCTTTTAGAGAGCACCTCAGGATTATGACAGCGGCGCCCCATCCAGCAGGGTCACAAGCTCAGATTGAGGTTGGGAACTACCTGACGAGAGTGATGAAGGCGGCTGGTTTAGAGGTCAAGCGTCACACTTACGATGTCTATCTGCCGCAACTCACCGATGACGTTGAGGCGTGGATTGCTACGCCCGAACGCATCCGTTTGTCCAATCGGGAACCAGCACTTCCAGGGGATCGCTTCTCCTATCATCCAGATTTGCTGAACGGCTGGAATGCTTTCTCTGGTAGTGGTGATGTTACGGGGGAGGTCGTGTACGCGAACTTTGGGCGCAGAGAGGACTACGAAGCGCTCGACTCTATGGGCATCGATTTAACGGGACGCATAGTGATAGCTCGATACGGTGGCAACTTCCGCGGCTACAAGGTGAAGTTCGCTGAGGAACGGGGCGCGGCTGGAGTCATCATGTTCAACGATCCGGGCTTCTCACGAGAGGGCGCCTATCCCGACGGTCCCATGATGAATGGCGAGACGATTCAGCGCGGATCGGTTCTCACCTTACCATGGACTGGAGACCCGCTCACTCCGTTCGAACCAGCACTTCCAGTGACTGGTGAGCGCGGCCATGTGACCAGGCTTGACCCCGAAGAAGTGGCCATGCCGACAATTCCAGTTCTACCACTGGGGTATCTGGCCGCTGAGGAAATCCTTTCTCGCATGGAGGGTATATCGGCTCCTGAGGGCTGGGCTGGGGGTGTACAGGTAGATTACCGCATTACTGGGGGTCCAGAACTGACCGTTCGCGTCCGTGTCAATCAACCGCGGGCCTTGACTCCAGCCGTCAATGTCGTGGGAACTGTCGTCGGTACCGAATTCCCAAATGAGTGGGTGATACTCGGTGCCCACTACGATCCATGGGGTTTCGGAGCGATCGACCCCAACGGTGGCACTGCAATGCTTCTTGCACTTGCTGAGGCCTTGGGTCAGTTGAAGGATGAAGGATGCAGTCCGCGACGCTCGATCCTGATAGCTCACTGGGATGCTGAGGAAGCTGGGATCATCGGTTCTACCGAATGGGTAGAGGAGTTCATAGATCCACTCACAGTCGATGCTGTTGCATATATTAACGCTGATGGAGCGGTGTCTGGTCCTAATTTTGGGGGCTCATCATCCCCATCTCTCAAAAGTACAATTCTGGATGTCCTGGACGACGTGATGTATCCGGGGAGGGATCAGACAGTCTATGACTGGTGGACGACCGAAGCAGGGGCCTCTGAGCTCGGGGACTTGGGTGGCGGATCAGACCACGTGCCATTCTATACTCACGCAGGCGTTCCTTCTGCAAGCCTTTCGACAGGTGCTCCAAGCGGGGTTTATCATTCTAACTACGACAATTTTGCCTGGTTCGAGCGCTTTGGGGACACAGAATTCGTGTTTGGACCCATGCTGGCCCGAGTGGACGGCCTGGTAGCCCTTCGTCTAGCAAACGCAGATGTCCTTCCCTACGATGTTGTGCGATATGCAACCGATACTCGGGTGCACGTTCAGACCCTCCTAGACGTGGCAGAAGCCAGGGCCGTTGACGTAAACCTTACACGCCTCATGGAAGCGACAACGGGACTAGAGAACGCTGCCAACCGGTTCGTTGTGGCACGTGATCGCAGTCTTGAAGGGGATGCTGCAGCTCTTGTTATTCCGGTGGCACAGCGGACCAATCGTCTGCTTAGGCAGCTTGAGAAAGCATGGTTGGACGAAGAGGGGCTACAGGACCGCCCGTGGAGCCGAAATCTCTATGTATCCCCTGATCCCTTTAGTGGATATGCATCCTGGATGCTACCTGGGGTTCGCTTTGAAATTGAAACTGAGGATCCAGAAGAAGTCCCTGAGTGGGAAGAGCGTTACCTGCGGGCAATCGAGCGCCTGACCAACTACTTAGATCAGGCGACTGCTGAGCTGAGTAGAGGCTAGTGCGATGATCGAAACAACAGAATGTATCCGTGCCAGCAACCTTTCCTTTGGGTATGCCGACGGACCGACCATACTTGATATCCCTGACCTCACCGTTCAATCGGGTGAGCGAGTTTTTCTTTACGGACCCTCTGGAAGTGGAAAGACGACACTACTTGGTTTGATAGCGGGTGTCCTGGAGCCACCCCCTGGAACACTCAGCGTGCTGGGACACGATGTTGGCGCTCTTTCTTCGGCCGAGCGAGATCACTTTAGGGCGAGCCATATTGGGTATGTTTTCCAAATGTTCAACCTCATCCCGTACCTGAATGTACGCGACAATATCGCCCTCCCAGTCCGTATTAACGAGGAAAGGAAAAAACGATTGGGAAGTAGCCTTGATATAGCGGTAAAAGATGCTGCTGCTCATCTCGGCATTGAACAGTTACTCGACGAAAAAGTGACTCGTCTCAGTGTTGGTCAGCAGCAGCGAGTAGCGGCCGCACGAGCGATCCTAGGGTCTCCGGAGCTGATCATCGCTGACGAACCGACTTCGTCGCTTGATGCGAACCGTAGACATGCCTTCTTGGAACTACTGTTTTCCAATGTGGCTGAGGCAGGATCGACGCTACTCTTCGTTAGTCACGATTTAGGGTTGGCCGACCAATTCGACCGCTCCCTGTCCCTGCCAGAACTTAATCACGCTGGAGAATAAGCAATGTTGTTACTTCACCTAGCCCGTCAGTCGCTTTCAAACCGTCTTCTGACCACCTCACTTACAGCTCTATCAATTGCGTTTAGTGTTGCCTTGCTGGTTGGTGTGGAAAACGTTCGGACTGGGATGCGCGAGAGCTTCTCGAACACGGTGAGTGGGACAGATCTGATTGTTGGATCACGTGGTGGGACGATTCAGCTAATGCTCTATTCAGTCTTTGGGCTGGGTTCACCTGTAGCTAACATCTCCCACGAGACCTGGGAGGAGTGGGACGACCATCCAGCTGTTTCCTGGACGATCCCTTACGCACTTGGTGATAGCCACCAGGGTTTTCGGGTTATTGGCACGAATGAATCATTCTATGAGCACTACAAGTATCGCGGAGGTCAGTCGATATCGCTGGCAGAGGGCCGACCAGCAGAGGAGGTGTTTGATGTGGTATTGGGCTCACAAGTAGCAGAACGCCTTGGGTACGGACTAGGAGACCCAATTTCTGTTACGCATGGGATCAGCGATGTCGGCTTCATGAACCACGATGAGATGCCTTTTGAGGTTATTGGAATTTTGGACGAGACATTTACCCCAGTCGACAGGGCCATCTATGTAACGCTTGAGGGCATCACTGCCATCCACCTAGGATGGGAAGAGGGTGGTCCACCGATGCCTGGTGAAGAGATCCATGCAGATCATGTCCATGAAATGGATGAGATTCATGTCTCACAAATCACCTCTTTCTTTCTAGGGGCTGAATCTCGAGCCTACACGCTCCAGCTCCAAAGGGAGATTTCAACGAGTGAGCAGGAGCCTCTGACAGCGGTGATTCCCGGTTTGGCCCTGTCCGAAATGTGGCAAGGTATAGGGTACGCGGAGGACGGGCTCATGATTATCTCGGGATTCGTTGTTTTGGTCGGGCTTCTTGGGATGCTCGTGTCTATCTACACATCGCTAGATGCAAGGCGAAGGGAAATGGCTATTCTGCGTGCCCTGGGGGCGGGTCCGCGGCGCATTGTGTCGCTCTTAGTGCTCGAAGCTGGACTTCTCTCTGCTTTAGGGGCATTTCTCGGTGTCATCTTTGTGTATGCTGGTTTGGCAGCGCTTCAGCCTTGGCTGGAAGGAGAATTCGGGTTGCTAGTTCCCATCCGTGTGCTAGATCAAGCACAGCTCATGTACATAGGAGCCGTGATCATTCTCGGGTTTGTTGCAGGACTTGTACCTGCGCTGAAAGCCTACAGGACTGCCCTCCACGATGGTTTATCGGTCCGCGTTTGATATCTGGTCCAGACACGTATCCTTGGCTGATTCTCACTGGAATGCGACCTTCTTCAGCAACTATGTAACCATAAGATAGGTAATATGAAAAATGTATTTTATGCCCAGTCGGGTGGTGTGACTTCAGTGATAAATTCATCAGCATTTGGCTTATTCTCTGAGCTTAAAAATAAATCTCCTGAGGCGAATATTTATGTAGGCAGGAATGGAATCGTTGGTCTCATTGAAAATGAAGTTTATGACCTGAGCAAATCGAAAAGGCCGCTCGAACTGCTGCTTGAATCACCAGGAGGTATGTTTGGATCATGCAGATATAAACTCCCAGACATAGAAGAGGAAGAATTTTACCAGGATTTATTTAAAAACTTGGAGAACTATTCCATTGGCCATTTTTTCTACAATGGAGGAAATGACTCAGCTGATACCTGCCTTAAAATTTCTGAAGCAGCAAAAAAATTAAACTATCCCCTGAATGCAATTGCCATTCCTAAAACTATCGATAATGACTTAGCAGTTACTGACAATTCTCCTGGTTTTGGTTCAGCCGCTAAGTATGTAGCGACTTCAGTTAAAGAAGCCTCTCTAGATGTAAAATCTATGTGTGACACATCCACTAAAGTTTTTATTCTTGAAGTGATGGGAAGGCATGCGGGATGGATTGCAGCTGCAGCTGAGTTGGCCAATGACAACGAAAATACCTATGTCCATAAAATATTGATTCCTGAGGTGCCTTTTGATGAAGAAGCTTTTCTCGATGGAGTGCAAAGAGATGTTGAGGAATATGGATATTCAGTCATAGTGGCTTCTGAAGGTCTAAAAGATGAAGATGGAGAATTTTACACAGCCTCCAATAAAAAAGACTCATTTGGTCATAGCCAATTAGGTGGTCTAGCACCCAAACTTGCCAACCTTATTAGCGAAAGATTTGAATTCAAAAATCATTGGGCTGTGTCTGATTATTTGCAAAGAAGTGCGAGGCATATTGCCTCAGAAACAGACATTCAACAGGCAATCTCTGTTGGGAGGGCTGCAGCGAATATGGCCCTAGACGGTAAAACAGGTAGTATGCCAATAATATGCAGAGAAAGTAATGATCCATATGAGTGGAGTATCAAAGAAGCTGGACTCATAAAAATTGCGAATAAAGAAAAAACGGTTCCCTCAGATTTTATCTCCGAAGATGGCTTCAGAATTAGAAAAAAGGGTGTTGAATACTTAAGGCCATTAATAATGGGTGAAAGTTATCCAAGATATCGAAATGGCGTTCCTTATTATCAACCACTTGATCTGCATTTAAGCAAAAATTAGGTCGCACGCTGCAGAGCTTGAGAGAGTCATTCGTTTAGGGTAATATCAAAACCCTTCATGTTTAAATAATCATTTGATTCAGAGGATATGATGCATTCACTTCGTTTAGAGAGTCGCTGGTTCGGGTTGGGAGCATTGATGCTCGTCGCTGTAATGTTCTTAAGTATCGGAAGCCTACAAGCCCAAGAGACGGAACAAGAAGAACCGTCTGCTGGAGAAGAGAAGTCCTATTCGGATGTGATCACTGAAGATGCCGTAACCAGTGAAGGCCTCTTTGATACCCATATGATTGGAGATGATCTCTTTTACGAAATTCCGATGGAGTTGTTGGACAGAGAAATGCTACTTCTGACCCGCATAGCTAAGACACCTGACGGTGCTGGATATGGAGGTTCAAAGACTAATACATCTACTGTTCGTTGGGAGAAAAGGGACGACAGGATTCTCTTGAGATTGGTGGGTTACGATAACTTTGCGGCTGACTCAACGGCTATTTATACTGCTGTTCAAAATTCAAATTTTGAGCCAATTATTATGGCTTTTGAAACAGAAGTAATGTCGGAGGACTCATCTGCAGTGGTCATTGATGTGACCGAACTTTTCACTTCAGATGTTGCGCTTATTGGGCTCCAGAAAAGAAGGCGGTCGACTTACGGTGTTCGAAGGGTTGATTCGGACAGGACATTCATTCTGAGAGCAACTGCATTTCCACAAAATGTAGAGGTTAGGAGAATCCTCACCTACGATGCTACTGATTCACCTTCGAACGAACAGAGCAATACATTGTCGATGGAAATGGCTCATTCGATGCTTCTTCTTCCTGATGATCCAATGGAACCGAGATTGTGTGATGAAAGAGTCGGTTTCTTTAGTACAACACAGACCGATTATGGACTTGATGAACAAAGGGCGGTAAGCACCTGTTATGTGACTCGATGGAGGTTGGAACCAAGTGATCCAGAGGCATTTGCTAGAGGTGAGTTAGTAGATCCAGTAAGTCCTATTGTGTACTACATTGACCCAGCTACTCCAGAGAAATGGGTACCTTATCTGAAGCAGGGAGTCGAGGACTGGCAAGTAGCTTTTGAAGAGGCAGGATTCAGTAATGCTATTGTCGCTAGGGACGCGCCTAATGACCCTGAATGGAGCCCCGAAGATGCTCGTTATTCAGTGATCCGCTATCTCGCTTCAGATGTCCAGAATGCCTCTGGTCCACATGTACACGACCCACGAACTGGGGAAATTTTGGAGAGTGATATTCAATGGTATCACAATGTCATGAATTTACTCCGCAACTGGTTTTTTGTTCAAACTGCAGCAGTTAACGACCAGGCTAGGTCAGTTAAGTTCGAGGACGAAGTTATGGGTGAATTGATAAGATTTGTATCGGCACACGAAGTTGGTCATACGATAGGACTGCAACACAACATGCAGGCTTCTTTTTCTTATTCAGTGGAACAATTACGCACGAGATTTGTGTGTGAAATGGGCGTGGCTTCTTCAATTATGGATTACGCACGATTTAACTACGTAGCTCAGCCAGGTGATGATACATGCCTCATGCCACTGGTTGGACCCTACGACAAGTTCGCAATTGAATGGGGGTACCGTCCATATCTTGATAATGATAGACACACCGAGATGGATCTCTTAAGGAAGTTTGTAGCTGATAAGCAGGAGGATCCAATTTATCTATTTTCCAGTCCAACGGGGTCCGACCCCTCAGCTTTAACTGAAGCGATAGGTGATGATGCCATGCGGGCATCGGATTACGGTGTGCAAAATCTCAAACGAATAATTGGTCAGCTCGTGGATTGGACTTTCGAGGACGGTGAAGATTACTCTCAGCTCGAAGAGCTGTACAACAACGTAATCTCCCAATGGAGTAGGTACACGGGCCACGTAGTCGCAAATGTTGGAGGCGTGATAAGGACTCGTAAGAGACAGGGTCAAGATGGAGTCCCTTATAGTGCAGTTGAATATGCGAAACAATCAGCAGCAATAGAGTACCTGAACCGACAAGTATTTGAAACACCGCAGTGGCTTCTTGATCCAGATATTTTGAATCGGATACAAGGCAGTGGCGCTACTGACCTCCTACAGTCACGGCAAAAGTCCGCACTGGATCAAATTCTGAATGTGGATAGGATGAAGCGCCTAATCGAGCAAGATTTTTTTGGTCCATCCAGTAGCACATACTCACTCAAGGAAATGCTGAACGACCTGCGTGAGGGTATATGGTCCGAAGTGTATCAAAATAGGTCTACCGATACTTTCAGGCGAAGTATACAGCGGGCTCATATAGATCGACTAGAGATGCTCATGGATGATGAAGATGCCAGTGGATCAGATGTCGCTTCACATGTCCTGAACGAGCTGGAGATGCTCATGGATGCGATAAGCCAGGTGCAGGACAGAATGGCTCATGATGAAACAAGAATACACCTCCAAGAAAGTATGTTTCGAATCGAAAGACTGATCAAAAATACCGAGGATGGTGAGTGATTTATCTTAAAATGATCGGTTCGCGCACTGAATAGATTAGTTCACGGTATCTGTCAGTTCGATAGTTTGCTGTAAACAAATCCAGAGAGTACCCAGAATAAGAGACCAAAAGCAGAGGCGGTGATAGCTTCTATAAGCGATACGCCTCTCATTAATACGTCTGGAACTCCAGAGCCTAATATTTGTGTGAGAGCAAGAACCAGGGCCGCTTTCATTGCGTTCAGTCCAGTGGTCTGCAAAACCCAGTCAAAAAACAACGCAACTAGTAACCAAACCAATAGAACAGTAGGCCATATTCCAAACATTGGGTCAGGTGGTGCTGAAGCTTCATCGAAAAGAGCAAAGCTGAGAAGACTTAAGGTGGCCCACATTCCAAGAATAGGCTTAATTCGTTGCACCATTTGGATCACTCCTCCGAAGTAAAAGTGGTTCAGACAATCGACTGGTTCAGATTGATCTTGAGCCAACGCGGTCACTCATGCAAGCAAAGGTTCTGGCATTAGTGTGCTTCTGCAGGTTCTCCTTCCTTCAATCAGGGGTCCTACTAGAAGACCAGTGAGCGGTGAAGTAAGTATAATTATTGTTAAACAAACCCTTGACATAGTTGGATATATGTTAGATAATGTTGGACATTAGTTAAACATAGCTTATACAAATCGGAGGGAAATATGCCGAGGATTTGGAAAAGGAGAAGTCCCGATGCGAACAAATACTGGTCTGGTGGTTCTGTTTTTAGCTCTTCTAACAGGCTGTGGAGAAGCAAGCATTACCCAAGTAGCTCCACCCACTCCTCCGAGCGCGATGAAGGTTCTCGTGGAGTTCGCCGGAAACGATCGGGCGTCCTGGTGGATAGTTAATGACGATGTGATGGGTGGTCGATCCAGCAGCAACATCTCTCTGACTGGTGACAGAACAGCTCTGTTCACAGGTTTCGTCTCTCTGGAGAACAACGGGGGATTTGCGTCCGTGCGTGCGGGTTTCCCGTCTTTGGATCTCTCCGCCTACAATGGCATTAAGTTGAGGGTCAGGGGAGATGGACGGCAGTACCAGCTACGTTTTAACCACGATGGTTCTTACAGTGCTGTCGCCCACGGGGTGGAGTTCGAAACGACTGCTGGAGAGTGGACCGAAATCGATCTGCCCTTCGAGGCATTCCAACCTAGCTATAGGGGTTATATACCTAGAGGTATTGGTGCACTCGACGTGGCCCGTATCCGGCAAATGACTGTTCTCATCGGTGACAAGAAAGAAGGGCAATTTGCATTAGAGATAGACTGGGTTAAAGCCTACTAGGCTTGTAAACGATACTTCATTGAGCACATCGTGTGGCGTACCTATGCTACTGACATAGCGGTACGCCACTGGTGATATCTTATTTTTAAGGAAACAGTGTGGAAAAATTAGCGACCTGGATCGTATTTTATCTTTGTACAGTGGTGGCAAGCAGCGCAGGTTTCGTGTTTCCCCTTGGTGATGCCAATCCTTGGTATGCTGAACTAATCGATCCGTGGTTTGCTCCGCCTAATTGGCTATTTGGTCCAGTTTGGACGATTCTGTATCTGCTCATTGCAACTAGCGCCTATAAGCTAGTGTACGCAAGTGATCACGTCCTAAAACCACTTGCCATATCTCTGTGGGGCTTGCAACTGGCACTCAATGTGATTTGGACACCTATCTTTAGCGGTGCACAAAATCTAGAGATAGCATTTTATTATATCATTGGGCTTTGGCTCAGTATTGTTTCTTACATTGTACTGACTTGGCGGGTCAGTCCTGTAGCGGCAGCTATGGTTATCCCATACTCCATTTGGGTTACGTTTGCGGCGATGTTGAATTACAACTACTGGCAACTAAACCTGTGAGAAAAATCAGGGCCAAAGGCTGAGCCTAAATAGTATTTTGCTTGTTCTATAAGAACTGTATGTTGCATCAAAAATTTCCAACGGGGATGGAATGAAAAATTTTTCTGTTATAGCGGTTCTTTCTTTGGTTCTGCTAGTAGGTTGCGGAGAGGAAAATCTTCCAACGTCTCCCTCACTCCCTGTGGCCACAGTGATCACTACTCCAAATAATGACGAAACTGGTGAATTTGGGGTCAAGATGTCTGGTACCAATGAGGTGACTGTGACATGCTCAGATGCCAATGTGGGCGACCAAGGCATTGTGGGCGGAGTTACTTATACTAAGCGGTCTAGATCTCAAATAATCGCGCTGATTGTAGCACAGGATTACGGGTCCCTGACGGCCACCTGTACGAGTAGCGTGACGGACATGAGTTCGATATTTGCAGGGGCCACCTCGTTCAATCAGGACGTCAGTTCATGGGACGTGAGTAGCGTGACGGACATGAGTTCGATGTTTGCAGGGGCCACCTCGTTCAATCAGAAAATTGGTGGATGGGACGTCAGAAACGTGAAGGATATGAACTACATGTTCAATTGGGCCACCTCGTTCAATCAGGACATCAGTTCGTGGGATGTAAGCAACGTGACGGACATGGGGTTTATGTTTTATAAAACCTTGTCGTTCAATCAGGACATCAGTTCGTGGGATGTAAGCAACGTGACAGACATGAGCGAAATGTTCTACGTGTCTGTTTTATTCAATCAGGACATCAGTTCGTGGGATGTAAGTAACGTGACAGATATGAGCGACATGTTTTTGAAAGCAGATTTATTCAATCAGGACGTCAGTTCATGGGACGTGAGTAGCGTGACGGACATGAGTTACATGTTTTCGGAAGCAGATTCGTTCAATCAGGACATCAGTTCATGGGACGTGAGTAACGTGACGGACATGAGTTACATGTTCAGTGGTGCCGATCTTTTCAATCAAGATTTGAGCGGGTGGTGTGTCTCTAATGTGGCTACTATACCCAGCAATTTTGACACTGGCGCTGTTGCTTGGTCTTCTGCGCGTCCTCAGTGGGGTATGTGCCCATAAAACATGTATTTTCCTCATTGGCTGAGCGGGCCACGTAAGTTGCGGACTTGCTTGACGGAATGGTACGTTCAGTCTCGCGATTTTCAATGAAAAAACCTCATTACTGCTAGGGAGTTTAATCTGTGAAAAGGATATCTGTGGTTCGGCTGGTTCTCGGCCTTGGCGCCTGCTTTTTAACTTTCGGTGGACTGTCAGCTCAGTCAACGAAGGATATGTTAGCTGACTTTATAGACGAGAATGCGAATACATACGAAACAGTAGCTCAGGAAATATGGGAGCTGGCAGAAGTGGGCTATATGGAAAATGAATCGAGTGAGATGTTGCAAGGCTTGCTTCGTTCTGCTGGCTTCGACGTAGAAGCTGGTGTGGCGGGCATTCCTACAGCTTTTGTAGCAAGCTATGGAGCAGGAGGTCCCATCATCGGTATCATGGGTGAGTATGATGCGTTACCAGGTATCACTCAGAGCCGATCCGCGGATAGAGACCCCATTCTCCAAAAAATTGCGGGTCATGCATGTGGTCATCATTTGTTCGGAGCTGGCAGTGTGGCGGCAGCTGTAGCCGTCAAGGAATGGCTTCAGGAATCAGGGAGTCCAGGTACGATACGAGTTTACGGAACCCCAGCAGAGGAAGGAGGTGCTGGTAAAGTGTATATGGTTCGAGAAGGACTCATGGATGATGTTGACGTCATGTTGCATTGGCATCCAGGATCCCAGAACGAAGCGAGTGCAAGGTCTTCTTTGGCCAATAAATCTGGCAAGTTTAGATTTTATGGTCAGTCGGCACACGCATCGAGCGCTCCTTGGCGCGGCAGGTCTGCTTTAGATGGTGTCGAAGCTATGCATAATATGGTAAATATGATGCGAGAACACATCAGTCCCGCCAGTAGGATTCACTATGTCGTCACTGCTGGAGGATCGGCTCCCAATGTCATCCCGGATTTTGCTGAGTCATACATTTATGTGAGGCATCCTGATCCCAACGAGGTGCGTCGAATGTTTGACTGGGTGGCTGAGATTGCTGAGGGAGCTGCGATGGGTACAGAAACCCGGGTAGAACATGAGGTGATCCACGGTATTTACAATGTACTTCCCAATGAAGCCCTTGGTAGACTTATGCATGCTAACCTTACTGCCGTGGGAGGTGTTGAGTACACGGAAGAGGAATATGAATATGGGGAAACAATTCAGAGCAGCTTTCCAAGTGATGTTCCTCCGATTGAGAGGGCGATGGAAATCGAGCCTTTCGAAGTAATAGAGGTGGGCCAGGGAGGGTCAACCGATGTGGGTGATGTAAGCTGGACAGTGCCAACAGCGGGACTGAACACTGCCACCTGGGTCCCAGGTACTTCGGCGCATTCTTGGCAGGCAGTAGCTGCTGGAGGGACGGACATTGGTAATAAGGGCATGATTAATGCAGCTAAGGCGCTGGCATTTACCATGTACGATCTTCTAACTGAACCAAACTTGATTGTGGCTGCTCAAGAAGAGTTCTTGCGAAGGAGAGGTCCCAACTATGTTTACGAGCCGTTAGTGGGAGATCGTGAGCCACCTTTAGATTACAGAGCTAGTGTGGTTGGCGGAGGAAACAACTAGAGTAGTTTCAGGTCTCCGTATAAGATGAAGGCATCTCGTGTTTTCATGATCGTTGCTACCTTTTTAGCTTTTTCAGGTTGCAGCGAAACCATAGTCGAAGCTGATATTTCACCGCCTTTCAGCGGCACTATATTTATAGATCCTGATATAATTACTGATACTGATCCTTCTGCATATTCGAGGATGACCTATGCTGGCAGGGCATCTCGGACAATGTTTGATCGTAGAAATGGAGGCGGATGGATCACACTAGATCCGTATCTTTTTGATACATCTTTCGATGACGGTTTGTCTATTGAAGTACAGGTTAATCCTGAGTTTTCTGCAGTTGAAGAAGCACAGAAGCTAGCTGTTTTCTACGCTGATGCCGTGGGAAGGCTTCCCACATCCTTACGGACCGATGTAGAGACCATGTGGATCCACGAAGGAGTTTTTCCATTTGGAGGAGGGAACAACAACATTCTCATTCATGTCGGTCAAGGTGAAGCATACATCAGAGACGGCATCCTTGAGGAAACCCTTGTCCATGAAGCTGCACATACGTCTTTGGATTCATCGTACGCAAGTTCTGCGGAGTGGATTCGAGCTCAGAACATAGATCCTACGTTTATCTCTACTTATGCTCAAGATTTTCCGATGCGCGAGGATATAGCGGAGAGCTTCGTACCTTTTTTAGCGATAGAGTATCGTTCTGATCGGATCACTGAATCCCTAAAGAATCAGATTTTGAAGGCTATACCTAACCGCATAGCTTTCTTCAGAAGTCTCGGTTTGGATATGTATCCGATCAATTAAGGGGTTATGATCGAGGGTTCCCAAGCCCCCAGTATTTTCAATACAGGTAGCCCAGACCAATGTAGATAGGGGAAGTAGCTTCCACCGAGTGGCCAACATCAACAGCTACCACGAAATTCTCACCCATCCCTAGCCGCACACCACCACCATATCCTGTGTGCATATTTGCCAGGATCTTATCCAGCGGCATGTCAGTTTTCCACACCCTGCCACGATCCAAGAATCCAGAAAGGATTAGTTGGAAGGAGCTGCCAGCCATTGCAAACTCGTGCGCGCGCCATCTCAATTCAGCGTTCCAGAGGAAAAACCCCTTTCCTACGTAGCGATTTTTTGGGATTCCTCTCAGTGTTTTTGCACCTCCCAATCCCTCTTCTTGCCGGAATGAAGACTGCACTATGAATAAGTCATAGAATGGAGCGTCGCCCTCAATGTTTTGTAGGATAAAACGATTGGCAAAGGTAAGGCGATCTCCTAGCGAAAAGTATCTTCTGTCCGCTAGGGTCCACCGTACATATTGTGACTCACTTCCCAGAAAACTGGGTATCGCTTGAACTAAAAGCTCTGACCACGTACCACGTCGGGGTCCAGTCTCTCGGTCCCTTGTGTCCCAAACGAGGCCTGCACGAAGGTGGTTAGACCATCCTCCCGGTACATCACCTCCCCTCAATTCTCGATTCAGAAAAGTTTGACTCGCGTCTTCGGGTAGTGGTTCGACCCCTATGTGCGTTGCTCCACCTCCAACCAGAAAGCGCACGGGTAAATCTCCTATCTGCCTCTGAAGGTTGGTCGTAGCTTCTGTCCGCGTGCGTCCGAACCGATAGTAGTACTGACCAAGAGATTCCTCTGTCGCTTCGTTATAGACAGAATTGTTCCCCAATCCATAGTAGGGGGCGGCGATCTGACGTTCGCTCCTGAGCGAACCGTCTATGCGCCATCCATTCGAAAGTAAGTGAGGAGCATCGAAGAAAAGGGTGATCTCACGGCGGCCTTTGGTCGTAAATTTTACCGTGGGTTGGAGTGTGAAGCGATAGGGTGAGTATCCTCCTTCTCCGTAGTTATAGGCCGCCAGCAACACGCCGTAGCCGAAACCTTCGTCGGAATCGAAGTTGATTGCTGGAAGTCCATTTATCTCCCA
>JBJKYO010000071.1:0-5545 GCA_045561015.1 Longimicrobiales bacterium
GAACCTCCTTCGATTTGGTCCATCGTTTCGTCGTACATCCCGCCCATGCTCACATATCCACCTAGTGGTATCAAACTCAGGATGTATTCTGTTTCACCCCGACGGAACCCAACAATTTTCGGGCCGAATCCTATGGAGAATCTTTTAACTTCGATATCTACTGATTTGGCAGCTAGATAGTGACCCAATTCATGTACAAAAATTAGCACTCCCAACATGAACATGGTCGCAGCAAAAGTGGTCATCCGATTCCCTATTCCCCCTTGTTTAGAACATGAACTCTAATATGAAAATATAGTCACTACTCTTTTCGAACTTCCTACCTCCGAATGGACCCCACAACTTCTCCACTCACTTCTCTGGCCGACTCATCCGCTCTAACAATATCCTTTAAACTATCAACCTCATCAACACCAAGAGACATTGATGTCTTATCAACCACCATTGGAATCTCAGAAAATTTAATCTGACGTTTCAAGAATGCTTCTACTGCAACCTCATTGGAGGCGTTGAAAATAGCGGGCGCTGTTCCTCCTTGCCTTCCCGCTTGGACACCTGCCCAAAACATTGGAAACCGATCCTCGTCAATGCTTTCAAACTCCAAACTCGATAGAGAGGCTGGTTCGAAGGTTCTAAGCGCAGAGTCCGCCACCCTTTTAGGATGTGTAAGAGCGTATAAAATAGGTAGCTCCATGGTAGGAGAACCCAACTGAGCCAAAACTGATCCATCTATAAACTCCACAAATGAGTGGACAATGGACTGAGGATGAATCACGGCTGATATGGATTCATATCCTACACCGAAAAGGAAATGTGCTTCTATAATTTCGAGTGCCTTATTTGCTAAGGTTGCTGAGTCGATGGTGACCTTCTGTCCCATTTGCCAGGTGGGATGTTTCAAGGCCTGCTGTAACGTTACACTCTCCAATTGTTCAGCAGACAAGTTACAGAATGGACCACCAGAAGCGGTTAAAATCAACCTCGACAGAGTTCTTAACTCTTCCTTTCTAATACATTGATAAATGGCTGAATGCTCGCTATCAATTGGAATTATCTCACCACCGAATTTTCGAAGACTTTCTAGTACTAATGGTCCTCCAACAACAAGGGATTCTTTGTTCGCTAAAGCTAATTTTTTCCCAGCTTCTATAGTTAATAAGCTGGCTTGTAAACCAGCCGCCCCCACAATGGCATTTACCACTATATCAACTTCAGGGTCGGCTACCACTTCTGCTATGCCGTCCACTCCAGTTTTCCATTCTAAACTAGAGAGTTCTTCATACGACTTTATAGCAGATGTATCTGCTATAACAATTTTGGTGACAGAGTGTTTGCGAGCCTGTGTGGCAAGTAGCTCAACAGATCTATTTGCTGATAGAGCTACTATATGAAAAAGATCAGAATGTCTTTCTACCACCGACAGCGTAGACTGACCGATCGAACCGGTTGATCCAAGAATTACTACTCCGATCTTATCTTTCTTTTCGTTAACCATATTGGATGTACAACAGGAAAATGAAATAAGTCATCGGTATAGTAAAAAAAAGACCGTCCATCCTATCAAGCACCCCACCGTGACCTGGAATCAACCCACTAGAGTCTTTGATTCCTGCTTGTCTTTTCATCACTGATTCAGACAAATCTCCCAGCTGTCCAATTAGCGCCACCAAACAGCTAAACACAAGAATCATTTCCAGAGGAAAGTGGATTTCAGTCATCCCACGTAACAAATAATGATTGTAACCGATCCCGCCAATAATAGATCCCGCCAATCCCCCTAAAGAGCCTACTACAGTTTTGTTGGGACTCACTTCGACAATCAATTTCTTCCTTCCCCACTGTGAACCTACTAAATAGGCGAGGCAGTCACCTATCCAAGTGGTCCAAATCGGGAAAATCAATAAAAGTGTTCCTGAGAGAGGGTCGCTCGAATTCAACATTTCTTGGGGAAACGCACGCAACAAATTCCAGAAAGATAGAGTTCCTCCAGTATATAAAACACCCATGATAGCTACCGCTGCAGATTCTATCGGAGTTCCTTGGGGCCACTGTAACCACATTACTAGAATAAGAAACACTATCGATCCAAACAGAACCAAACCGAAAGCAATGCCCGCGAATTCTTGATACGTTGGATGTTGCACCGCAACTAGGGGAAGCAACCCCGCAAGTATGACTCCAGGTAATTTGAGGCCTTGGGCATCATTCTTCCTGAGAGAAAAATACTCTCGAGCAGCCAGTATCGCAGCTAAAGACATGGCTGTTCCCAATACCCATTCTCCGAAGTAGATAACAATAGCGAGCACAGGGACACCCAGCAGTCCTACCAGTATGCGACGAACCAGTTCTCCTTTCAGTTTGTCCTCCCAATATCCAAATTGTCCTGACCTGAGATCATTCCAAACCTTCTGTCTCTTAACTGATAATTAGAAATGGCCTCGAATAAATGTTCCCTGGAAAATTCTGGCCATAACGTATGTACAATGGATAGCTCAGTATATGCAATTTGCCACAACATGAAATTGCTGACTCGAAATTCCCCAGAAGTCCTGATGAGTAGATCTGGATCTGGCATACCAGCTGTGAATAAACGATGAGATAAAACTTCTTCATTGAGGTCAGTCAGGTCCAACTTGCCCTGGAGTACTTCTTCCGTGAATACTCTACATGCTTTTAATACGTCATCACGTCCTGAATAAGAAAGCATCAAATTCAATCTGAGATTGCTGCCGCCACTTGTCTCGTCAACAATTTCCGAAATAGCCTCTCTGGTATTTTTTCCAACATCAGTCAAGTCCCCAAGTACATGCACCTCAACACCTTTTTCCTGGAGCCTTCTTTTCTCCTTGCGAATGTACAACCTCAACAATCCCATCAGAGCATCGGTTTCCAATCGAGGCCGCTTCCAGTTTTCTTTAGAAAATGCAAATAATGTGAGCACCTCAACGCCCGCTTCTATAGACCCCTCAATCACTTCACGCACAGCTTTCATACCAGCACGGTGCCCTTCAGTCCTTGGTAGGTTCCTATTCTCAGCCCAACGACCATTGCCATCCATTATTATGGCGATGTGCTGGGGGATGTTGCCACCATGTTTTATTTTTGCCAAGAGTTCTGACGATTCCATAATATTAAATAGCCATTATCTCTTTTTCTTTGGCCTTAAGGAGTTCTTCGATCCTTCCTGTATAACGATCCGTCATCTCCTGTATATTCAACAACAAGTCCCTTCCTTGGTCCTCACCTACCTGGTTGTCCTTTAGGTCTGTCTTAACCTCATCGTTGCCGACCTTCCTCGCATGTCTCAGAGAAACTTTAGCATCCTCAGCCATTTGATATATGACTTTCACATATTCTTTCCGCCGCTCTTCGTTCAATGGAGGTATGGGTATCCTGATCAAATTTCCGTCGTTACCAGGATTTAAACCAAGATTAGCTGTTTGGATAGCCCTCTCTATATCTTCCAACAAAGTCTTATCGTAGGGCTGAATTACTAAGAGAGACGATTCTGGCGTGGAGACATTAGCTACTTGATTCAAGGCTACTAAACTACCGTAGGCTTCTACGCGCACAGAGTCCAATAAAGCAGGTGTAGCTTTACCAGTTCTAACCGAAGAGAATTCACGAATTAAGGACTCTATTGCGTCCTCCATTCTGATCTCGAGGATATCTAAAGACATCATGACCCTCCAGAGTTGACTGAAAAAATAATAAATTTACTCAAGACACAAGGGTGCCTACCTGGTCTCCCTTTATGGCTGAAGAAACCGACCCCTTATCTTCAATATTAAGAACTATAATAGGAAGACTGTTCTCCTTGCAAAGGGAAACTGCTGCTGTATCCATAACTTCCAGACCCAGCTTGACGACTTCTTCAAAGGTAATTTTTGGTATAAACGAAGCGGTGGAATCCTGGTGAGGATCTGCAGTATAGACCCCCTTAACCTTTGTCGCTTTAATGATTACTTCCGAATCCATCTCGATAGCCCTTAATGCTGCTGCAGTATCTGTCGAAAAATAAGGATTCCCAGTTCCACCAGCAAAAATCACAACCCTTCCCTTTTCCATATGTCTAAGAGCCTTTCTTCTGATGTAAGGCTCGGCTAACTGTTCCATTCGAATTGCAGTCATTACGCGTGTGGCAACCTCTTTACGTTCGAGAAGATCCTGAATCGCCAGTGCGTTGATTATGGTAGCGAGCATCCCCATATAATCTGCCTGGACCCTGTCCATCCCTTTCTGACTAGCTAGAGAACCTCTGACTATATTACCTCCACCAATCACCAGCCCAAGGCTGACTCCCGTTTCGTGCACCTGCTTGACTTCATCAGTTAGCCTGTCGACTACAGATGGTTCAATACCGAAGCCCTTTGTGCCAGCCAGCGCCTCGCCTGAAAGTTTGACTAAAACCCTTCTATACATCTAACACACAACCAGATGTCGAGACCTTCGGCCTAACATCAATCGTCTTCCCCGACCTTCATTCGCACAAACCTAGCAATTTCAATTTTTTCGCCAGTTTTAGCTGCCACTTCTGTTACCAACTCTTCAATTGTCTGGTCGGGATTCTTGACGAACGGCTGGGCCATGAGGGTGTTTTCCTCAAAGAATTTTCTGAGTTTTCCTTCTACTATTTTGTCGGCAATGTGGTCTGGCTTGCCTTCTTCTTTTACCTGTTCCTCATAAACCTTTTTTTCCCTATCCACCACATCGGATGGTATATCATGATCACTGATACCCGCGGGAGCTTGGGAAGCAATGTGCAGCGCTATATCCCTCGCCAAATTTTTAAAATCATCTGTATTAGCTACAAAATCCGTCTCGCAATTGAGTTCTACCATGGAAGCAACTCTATTATCAAAATGGAGATAGGTCCCGATAGTTCCTTCTCCGGCAACCTTGCCTGCTCGCTTGGCCGCCTTAGCAGCCCCACTTGCTCGCATCAAATCGATGGCTTCTTCGAGATTCCCATCTGTATTCATAAGAGCCTTCTTACAATCCATCATCCCCGCACCCGTCCGATCACGCAAAATCTTAACATCTTTAGCTGAAATTGACATTGCCTAAATCATCACCTTTTTTTAAACCATCCTAAAAATAAGAGGTGTTAGCAACCCTCTGCCGACACCCCTCAAATTCTCCACTGACAAATTTTCTGACCTTTTCCAGCTATATTATTTGACCCTTCAATCCTCGGAAGAGGTTTCAGCTTCTTCTTTCGAATCCAAAGCCTCAACACCCTCCGAATTAATATTCTCCTCATCACTGGAAGTTACTTCATTAATTTCCTTGGCTATTTTAGTGGGACGTTGAATAACCTTACGCCTTGAAGGACTTGCAACTTTGGTAGCAGGTCGTCGACCCTGTTCTTCCTTAACCTCGCCTGTTTCTGTCGAATAAGTGGTTGCCTGAGATTCCTGTACCTGACGCTTCTGCGCTTCTGGCACCAACACGTTAGTCTTCTGTATTACGTCGGCAATAGAATGAGCGATTAAGCCCACGGAACGAATAGCATCATCATTACCTGGTATCGGGTAATCAATCA
>JBJKYO010000072.1:0-59526 GCA_045561015.1 Longimicrobiales bacterium
CCGATTTTCGACGACCAAGATACTCACTCCATCGGTGCGTTGGCAGTGTCTTCCTCAGACAATAACGTAGTTTGGGCGGGCACAGGAGAACCGCATATTAGGTCAAACGTGACCGTGGGTGACGGAGTCTACAAATCGACTGATGCAGGTGAAACTTGGCATCATATGGGCCTCGAGGAGACCGGAAGGATAAGTCGAATTGTGATCCATCCTACAGATCCATCAGTTGTCTATATCGCTGCCTTGGGGCACGGGCACAGTGCCCAACAGGAAAGGGGGATCTACAAGACTACTGATGGCGGCGAGACTTGGGATCATGTGCTTTTCGTAGACGAGAATACTGGTGCATCAAGCCTAATCATGGACCCCAATAATCCTCGGATTCTTTTTGCAGGAATGTGGCAAATTCTGATTAATACATGGGGTAGACAGAGTGGCGGGCCTGGATCAGCAATCTACAAAAGTGAAGACGGAGGAGAAACTTGGGACAGGCTAAGTGGACATGGATTGCCCACTCTTCCCGTAGGTAAAATCGACATATGTATGTCGGCAGCTAATTCGCAGAGGGTTTATAGCCTTATAGAGACTGGAGATGGTGTACCTTGGAATGGAGCCGTCACAGAGAGTGGGGAGTTGTGGAGGTCAGATGATGGAGGGAAAGAATGGCAACTGGTCAACCATAGTCGCGATCTAGGTGGCAGAACGGCGTATTACAACAATTGTCGCGTGACGCCCGACGATGAAAACGAGGTATTCTTTCTGACTGCTGGTATTGCAAGGTCGTATGATGGAGGGCTGACATATATAAACCACTCAGGAAGACAGAGATCTGGGGGAGACTACCATGACCTTTGGTTCGATCCGGCTAACGGAGATCGGATGGTGATCGGCAATGACCAAGGCGTTCATATTTCAGAGAATAGAGGACAATCTTATAGAGCAGTGGAGTTGCCTGTGGGTCAGATGTATCACGTCACGGCCGATAATGCTGTGCCATACAATGTCATGGGCAACCGACAGGATGGTCCTTCCTACAGGGGTCCGAGCAATCCTTTATACGATAACGGCAGGATCCCTCGAGGGGATTGGCATCAAGTTGGTGGAGGGGAGAGTGGATTCGCCACGCCCGATCCTACTGACTCAGACATAGTATGGTCGAGCGCATCAGGCGCTGGTGCGGTAGGAGGCATTGTTGTTCGCCACGATCAGAAGACACGTCAATTTAGGAACGTGGAAGTTTGGCCGGAGGGAACTGTTGGTTGGCATGCTGAAGATTTGAAGTACAGATTTCAGTGGACATTCCCATTGCTGGTATCTTCTCATGACAACAACACGGTATATGTCACTAGTCAGCATGTTCACAGGACCCAAAACGGGGGACAGAGCTGGGACGTCATCAGTCCCGATCTGACTACGAACGATAAATCTCGGCAAGGTATTAGTGGGGGATTAACTCCCGACAACCTTGGAGTGGAATACTGTTGTGTTATCTATAGTTTTGATGAGTCCAGAGCTGAACAAGGTGTATTTTATGCTGGCTCAAATGACGGAATGGTGCATGTCAGCAGGGATAATGGTGACACTTGGAATGATGTAACTGGGAATTTTCCGGACTGGCCTGAAGATGGGGTAGTGCGTGGTATACATGCTTCGAAGTGGGATGCTGCAAAAGCATATCTCGTTGTTGAAGCACATCAAGTAGGTAATTTCGGAGCCTATATTTATCGGACCGAAGATTATGGCGAAACATGGGCCAAGATCACCAACGGTATCTCAGACCATATACTGAGCTTTACACGAGATATTGTTGAAGATCCAGTGCGTCCAGGACTTCTCTATGTGGGCACTGAAAATCGTCTGTATGTGTCACTTAATGATGGTGATAATTGGATAGAGTGGACTAATAATTTGCCAGCGTCTCCGAAATATGGACTTGTTGTACAAGAACATTTCGGTGACTTGGTGATCGGCACTTACGGCAGAGGGTTTTGGATAATGGATGACCTTAGCCCATTGCAACAATTGGATCAGGAAGTGTTCGACAGATCGGCACACCTTTTCGAACCAAGGGACGCATACAGGTTTAATTCTAGAACCGCTCCAGCGGTCATGACGAACGATCAATCTGATGGGGAAGGTCCATCCAATGCTGCTCTTATTAATTATTGGATTGGAGAAGAAATGGCAGGATCTGAAGCGACCCTGAGAATATGGGATGCAGACGGGAAAATGATAAGAGAGATCGACGGACCAAGTAATACTGGAATCAATAGAGTTGAGTGGGATTTTCGAGATGACGGTGGTCAAGCAGCAACCCTAAGGACGAAGCCAAAATATGCTGACTGGTATGATTTGGGGTCAGATAGAGAACGATCCGCCGGGTCCATTGCAGCTTTGCGCTATCCGCCAGGAACTTATACGGTCACTTTAGAGATAGGCGACCAGGATTTCAGTCAGACTCTTAATGTCATAAAGGATCCCAATTCAGAGGGTTCAATGAATGATATTATGGCGCAGTTTGACCTTGCCCAGAAAATTAGGGTGGATCAGATGCTTGCAGCTGAAACTGTAAGTCGAATTGAGTGGGTCAGACGGCAACTTTATGATTTGATAGATATAATGGATGACCAAGGGGGATCCGAGGATTTAGTCGAAACTGCTGGCACCATTGATGCCGCCTTGGTAGTAATCGAAGACGAACTTCTCCAATTGCAAGTGACTGGCACAGGACAGGATCAAGTGCGTTATCCAGGTAAGGCATTGGAGAGACTTAATTATTTGTTGGGCGGTGTGACTACGGCCGATTTCAGGCCAACAGATCAACATATTGAAGTGCAGGCAATATTGAGGGACATAGCTAATGACGCGAAATTAAACCTAGATGAATTGTTGGAGAATCAGCTTTCTGAATTTAACGAGGCGTTGACGGAGCGTGGCTTGAATTTACTTGTCTCGCCAGAGGAGTAGCCTACTAAGGTCTAAGGTCGGTAAGGTGCTATAAATAACCATGGAATGAACGGGGCCAGAAATTGTGGTTAGCTAGGTTGTTCTTTCCCCAGGATTAGCCGTCGAGAGTTCTTTCGAGCGTTAGAGAGGCTCTCGACGGTTGTTTAAGCTGTAACCTACTGCCGATATGAAATATTTCCCCAGAAAGTGCTTGCGATACATTGATAAGAAGAGATCAATGTTTCACTCCTGCAAAAAGGGTCGAGTCTATGGTGATGAAGGGTAGCTACTATTGGTTAGTTTTGGCCGCTTTCACCATTGGGTGTCAAGATTCAGGGACAATCACTGCTCCTGAAGAGAGCAAGCTTTCAGTATTCGATTCCTTAATGACTGCTTTCATGTCAGAAAATGATATAGATGCAGGTGCTCTGAGTATCATGAAGAATGGCAGGGTTGTTTATGATAAATCTTTTGGTTGGAAAGATAGCGCCCATACTCAAATACTGCCCCAAGGTGCAATGATGCGTTTGGCGAGTGTAAGCAAGCCAATAACTGCGGCAGCCATCATGAAACTCATAGAATCAGGGGAGCTAGATCTAGCTACTCGAGCCTTTGATCTGGGTCAGGATGTTCCTGGAGTTCTCAAATTGGATCCATCTCCCGTGTTGGGAGATACTTTGTTTAAACAGATTACAGTAGAACATCTCCTCCAACATAGAAGTGGATGGGATAGAGAAGCAGACAAGGATTGGGTTTTCCATGAAGTTGAAATTGCAACGGACTTGGGCATAACTAGCCCTCCAGGACAGGCTGAGATGGTTTCGTTTCTATTAGGGAAAAGCCTGCAATTCACGCCTGATTCCAAAAAAGTCTATTCTAACGTTGGTTATCTAGTTTTAGGCCTGATTATAGAGAAAATCTCTGGTCAGGACTACATGGATTATGTTCACCAAGAAGTACTAAGCCCGATAGGGATTGCTAGGAATGATGTGATCCAAGGGAGGTCATTTCTGCCCGACAGAGATTTTCGGGAACCTTGGTATGATTCGGGTTTTAAGGGGGTGAACGTTTTCGATCCAACTGGCCCACAAATTTTTATTTCGGATGGGGGCTGGAACCATGAAGGAGCAGTGTCATATATGGGATTAGTGGCTACTTCAAGAGCGATCGTTGAGTTCTTGCATCATTATATGGTTTGGGGAACAAACATTGGTATGGTAAGAAGCAATGGCTACGGCACGGGATGGCGTTATCACACGGGAAGTCTCCCTGGCACTCAAGCATTGGCACTACAAAGGGATAATGGGATCAACTACGTGACTCTTTTTAACAAAAGGCCAGGTGGGGGGGATAGCTACAACACGGAAATTAGGCAAAAAATAGATGAGATAATTGGACTAGGAGTACTGAATTGACGATGGGAAGAGGCTTGGTGTTCCTGGAACTAATCTGAGTCGCCATGGAATTTTTCCATGATCATAGAAGCAAATCCGTCACTGGTGCAGTTGGTAGCAGTTCTCATCATATCAGGGAGGCCGCTGGACATAGCTATCCAGGTCGCTACGAACTCGGAAGCGACATTTTCTGGAAG
Organism: Longimicrobiales bacterium; assembly: GCA_045561015.1. GTDB lineage: Bacteria > Gemmatimonadota > Gemmatimonadetes > Longimicrobiales > Gaopeijiaceae. Next base: position 4,538 of record JBJKYO010000072.1, read on the forward strand.
ATTGAGTACGGAGGCGAAGAGGGTCGCACTCCAAAGAGCAGTTCCCATCCCAGCTGGTAGTCCGGGAGCTGCTATGGTAAATAAAACAATAGCAGGCCAGGCCATTAGTAGGGTTGCCAAGTCGATTTGTATCCCGAAGAGATAGGAGAGTACAAAGGGCGCGTATGCCACGTATGCAAGAGCGCTCGCGTCTAAGTTAATGACGGATCCGACTGGTAGTACAAAATCAGCGATTTTTGCACTAACTCCTTGTTTCTTAACATTTGCCAGATTGACGGGCAGTGTTAGTAGCGATGAACATGTGCCAGCTGCAAAAACAGCCGTAGGTAGCAAATAATCTCTGGCAACTTCTTTAACGTCATGTGGTTTGGCTAATTTGAGCAGAATAAAAACGTAGAAAGTCGTCCAGGTTAGGCACAGCAAGAATGTATACACTGTCATCAGAACATAGTTGGTTAGCCCCATTTGAGCTCCGAAGCGGACGCCTACGGAGATCCCTAAAAACAAGACAAAAGGAACGATGACTAACTGGATTTTGCTGCCGAAATAAAAAACTTTAGACTGGACTTTTTCCAGGAATAGCCGGAGAAATGTCCACTTAGTGCCCAAGAGTCCACAACAGACAGCCAATAGTATGGCGATCAATGGCCTGGAGGCGCTAAGACTTTCTCCAGGGGCCAACAGGGTCATTATTGTTCCAGTGGGGTTACCGAGAGAGGTAGAGAGAGACAGCCCAAAAAGCAGTGTTGAAACAGACAATCCTAAAAGCCCGGCTAGAAAGGAAGTGAATAGGTACCATAGAATGACGGACCCTGCTAGCGAGTTGGCGCGTCCGCTATCTGCTAACGAGGAAATAGCAGGGGATAAAGCGACAAAAATCAAGATTGGAACAAAGTAAATTATCACACTTATGGCCACGTTAACCGAAGTGGCCACTCCCTGCAGTGAGTCTGAAAAAAAACCGCCTAGGAGCATTCCTAGGATCAAGGAGGCTAGCAAAAATAAATATGTCGGAATTTTGGTCAGCATAAGCCTATTGTCATCCCTTGAGATGGAGTAATGCGATCAAGGTTCGGTCGAAAGAGCTACGGCTACAACTAATTTTGCCAAATTATCTATGTCTCTAAGATCCAAAACTTCTCCCGGGGAATGACTGTAGCGACCTGGCCATGAAAGGCCTTGATTCGGAGCACCCCAAAAAGCGAAATCCACTCCATCTGTACTTCCTTGAGTCAGTCCTATTTGTAAAGGAAGTTCAGCGCGTTTCGCTGCCTCTATAACAATGGCTCTTTCTGATACTGGCGAAGCCCCAGAATTTTCAATGGCTCTGAGCACTGGACCATTACCTAGTATGGCATGAGCAAAATGGGGCGATTCGATAGGAGTGTCTGAAGATACGAAAGTATCGACGGAGTAGATTCTTCTGCTTCCCAGGCCGATGAGTTTTGAAAGAGCCAGTGCGCCTAAATGGCCACTTTCCTCATGTACTGACCATACTAAATATACTTTCTTGGTTAATTCGTCGGGATTTATTTTCTTAATGGCCATGAGCAGGGCAGCAGATCCTGCGCGATCGTCCAAGGAGCGTGCGGCAAATCTGGAAGAGCCAATCCTGACTGCTTCCTTGAAACTGCTAACCGCCATTCCTTCCTGGATTCCTGCATCCGTCAACTCTTTTTTATTCAATCCTAGCCAAACTCGCATCGCATCAGGGTTTGGGTCTTTTTGGCTGGGGTTTTCTCTTGCGAGAAAGATCCCTCTTATTGGTGGGGGTGCGGAAGCCTCTAGAGACTGTGCTTTCCATTTGGGGTGATAGTCCCTACCTGTTCCCGATGCAGGATTTGGAGCATTAGGGGGATCAAAATGGACGAGTGCAGTCTGCCCTTCCCATGCGGAATGGACCGCTCCCCCTTTTCTACCGAGGGTTATTATGCCCTGTGGGTCTATTGAGCCTACTTCATATCCGACTTCATCCATATGAGCCATGAAAATGGTGGTATCGTTTTCTGGTCCCATTTCTACAATTATATTGCCGATATCATCAACTTTCGCTTGGTCTTTAGCCCAATCTGGAAGCGCCTCTAGTATCCTCCGGCGCACCGACCATTCATGCCCAGAAACACCGTAAGCATCTGCTAAATGGGTGAGTAAGTCAGCTTGATCATGGTAAGTGTTGTCATAAAAACTATTCGTGAAATCATTGCGATTTGGTGCTATGATCCATTCTGGCTGATCACTAATAGTGGTCCCCAGTCGATCGGCAATGGTTGTAAGCATCCAATTCGCCTCGCTGGTAGATAATGATTCCATGTGGGAACCGGGCTGATGTACACGGGGTGAAATCCAATCGACCTGCTTAACTCCAGCGTGTTCGAGTATGGGTTCTACTCGCCCGAATGATGAATTAGATCGAGTTTCGTTGACTCGCATTTGGCCACCATCTCCTACAAGCATGAGTTTCTCAATACCTGTCTGCCGTGACAAAAAAGAACTTAAACCGATCCATCCAAATTCTTTTTGGGAGCTAAGTACAAATGCAGTTGCTTCCGAGATGTTGGTGGAGGTTCCACTGATGCTATGAGCCAGAGTGACTATAGTGGCACAACCAGATCGTGTCCCTGCATCAGGCCCTCCTACGTAATTACTGAATACCCATCGAGGTAGATGTCGCGCTAGTGGATCAAGGAGCTCGACGCCTATTGCTTCAACTTCTTCAAAAGATTCCGCACCGATATCGATCCAGAGATCATCCGCTGTTACAATATCAGTCTCATCCGAGTGCTGCTGACGGAAGTGACCATTCGAACGAGCTACGACTCCAGCTACAGGCCCTTGCTCGGTGAATATTCGCATTATCTGGGCTTCGTGTGCTTGGTCCCAAAGGGGATTAGAAGATCCTCTGCCAATTCTGTGTACCCTCAAGTAGCCATCATTTGTAATTTGACTCACGGAGTAACTAGGCCTATCAAGACCACAAGCAACGACTTGTTTTATGGGCCCTGACCCAATTGTCATTGAAAGATTACCCCATTCGTCGGCTTGCCAGCCACTCATTTGGCTTGCTATATCAGGGGCCATTCTAGTTTCATATCCAGTGGCCATATCGAGGTTTATCCAAGAGGATAGAGCTTCCTGTTGCAACGTTTGGCCCAAAACAGGACGGATCAATAAAATTAAGAAAGAGGCGATCCAGATTGGGTGAAGTTTATTCATGGATTGTTCCTATTTTGATGACTATGAAAAATTTATTGTTTAACCCTAGGGGAGATTGCTCACTCTAAAGCTCCTGCCTTTTTAAAGTAAAGATTCCGCACCCTCACATCATTAAATTGAAATCCTTGTACTTCTCCGTTTCCATCTCTGTCAAAAGTGATTTGTCCTTGGCCCGAACCAAACCATCCTGTTCCAAACCCAAAGCGGTCATCTCCCTCTGCAATGAGTGAAGTTGGCCTGGCCCGCCAATGGTAAGCGACTAGGTGATCGTCAGAAACAACAAGTCGGTAGGTCGTATCTAACTCGTAGTTTCTAAATGTCCCAATGTATTGGTCAAGGACTTCCGTTATTTGTCGAGAGTCTGCTTTAGCCTCAGGCTGAGCTTGCTGTGCATTTATTTGTGGTTCTGCCGCCATTAGCAGATCCGCTATCTTGAAGGTGCGGCTTTGGGGGTCGCAGGTGGAAAAATTGCAGAACACAGCGATTGATATACCAGGCTCCTCTAGATGTATGAAGTTGCTTCTAAAGCCAACCCATGATCCGCTATGTCCAAATGTTTGTGAATTGTTGTAATCGGAAATAGTAAGGCCGTATGCATAGCTTAGTGTATCTCCGTTCGACAAAAGGCCTCGTTCCAACATTTGATCCCTCAGTTCTTCTCCACCTACGGTTCCTGTCTGATAATTGTTCATCCACTTGATAAAGTCATCAATGGTTGTATGCAGGGAACTGGATCCCATAGCTGTAAGTTGGTTAGCGCGACGCTCGAAAACTGCATCGTTCCCATATCTGGCAATAGAACCTCTTGTTCCCGCCAATACGTAAGATTCGGCTCGCTCTGGAACGATTTCATTGTGGTTGTCAGAAAAGTGTGTATTAGTCATACCAAGTGGGTGAAAGATGCGCTCATTGGTAAATTCTCTGAACCCCTGTCCTGCAACTCGTTCAACGACGAGCGTCAACAGGTTGTAGCCAGTATTTGAATATGCGTATTCAGTTCCTGGTTCAAAGTTCAAAGTGTTTTGATTCCCCAGCATTCTGAGTATCATTTCGAAACTAATGACGTCGCCGTATTCGACACCGCCAACGGCCATTGATTGAACCCAGTCTCTAATGCCACTAGTGTGATGGATCAAGTGCCTGGAGGTTATAGTTTCATTGAACTGAGGGAGTTCGGGTACATAGGTGCGAACGTCTTCGTCAAGGTCTAGCTTGCCGTCTTGAACCAAAAGCAGAGCACTGAAAGCAGCGAATTGTTTAGAGATTGACGCGATATCAAAGATTGTTTGTGGATCTATCGAGATTCCATAATCAAGGTTAGCTGATCCGTAGCCAGCACGGTGGACGATGTCTCCGTCCTTTATCACTCCAACGACAGCCCCAGGATTCTCAGCTGTTATATCGGAAAAGATAGCGTCGATTGCTAAATCTCTTGGCCCAGTGCCCTGTGACAAATCACATGAACCAATCAACAGAATCATCACCCCCAGAATAAAAATTGGAGTAATTAAGTGTGTCTTCATTTTAACTCCTATTAAAAGTGTTCTTTCAGTCGGGGTTAGGCGTTCCTGTGAGAAAAATTCTGGCACCTATACCAATTGCTACAATCATTAGAATCATTGGGTGTGTAAGACCGAACAAAATCCAGTAAAGGCATAAGGTCACAAGGGCGCCGACAGCCTTCATCCATTTTGTTCTTCCGAATCTAGTCATCCAAAAGTGGAAAAAACTACCCAGGATTAGCAACAGTATCCCTACGGAGATGGCTTCCCAGGCATCGCTTTCCACAAGCTGTATCATTAAAGGAACTCTATTTTAAAAGGGAGACTCTAACGGAACAGGTCAAGGTAGGATTAGGAAAGAATGGGCACAATCCTGAAGCCAGGACCTGGATAGGTTGGATGTTGAGTTGTATTTTGGGCACGGATGGTTCAACTAGTACGTTGGTAAACGTTACTAAGACATTTTAATGAGGTTATAGATGAATACTAGACACAAAGAGGGGCCTAGCCCAAAGACGCTGGCTGTATGGGGTGGTGAAGAAGGTGTGGATAAGTTGGGTGCTACCCAGATGCCTGTGGTTAATAGTGTTTCGTTTGATTATCCGGATTTAGATACTTGGCTTGATGTGGCAACAGGTAAAAGCGCCGGACACATATACGGAAGGAATACAAATCCCACCGTCGAGGTTTTTGAAGATAAAGTTAATCTGCTAGAGGGTGGAGAAAGTAGTGTTTCCTTTTCCACGGGTATGGCGGCAATCACTGGCACCCTGTTTTCTCTCTTAGAGCCAGGGAAGCGCGTAGTCTCTATTAAGGACTCTTACGGAGGGACAAATGTCCTGTTCACCGACTATCTTCCGAAATATGGAGTCCAAGTCGATCTTTGCGACACCGATGACCATAAAGGTATTGAAGGCCAAGTAGCACAAGGCTGTGACATTCTCTACTTGGAAACTCCTACAAATCCTACAGTCAAAATTGTTGACATCAAGAGATTAAGTGTAGCAGCTCATCAAGTGGGAGCTCTAGTAGTTGTGGACAACACCTTTGCGACACCGATCAACCAGAAACCTTTGCAATTGGGAGCGGACATAGTATTGCATAGCGCCACAAAGTTTTTGGGAGGGCACGCGGATGCTTTGGGGGGAGTGGTTAGTGGCAGTGAGCATTTGCTAAATGAGATTTTTCGTTTCAAGGAGATAACGGGTGCGTCTCTTCATCCGGAATCGGCATATCTTTTGATCAGGGGTATGAAAACGCTAGGCTTGAGGATAGCACAGCAAAATGCTAGTGCAATGCAAATCGCTCAGTATTTAGAAAGCCACGAGAAAATAGATGAAGTGTTTTATCCAGGTCTGACGAGCCATCAAAACCACGATGTTGCAGTAAGTCAGATGCAAGGATTTGGTGGCATGTTAAGTTTCAAGCTCAAGGGTGGGTATGGGGCTGTGAAGCAGTTCCTTCCTAAATTAAGGTATGTTAATCTGGCGGCTAATTTAGGTTCTGTAGAGACAGTCGCTGGACCGCCAGCGACAACAAGCCACGTTGAGTGCAGTCCAGAGGAAAGAGAGGCTATGGGTATTCCTGAAGGTCTGATTCGTTATTCCGTGGGAATCGAAGATGTTAGTGATCTAATTTGTGACCTTGGGAATGCTCTGGAAGAATTGTGAAAACTGGGTTTTGACCAGAGTGGGTGTCAATCGTTAGTCTGATGGGATGAATAGTGGCCACAAGTAGAAATGCAACATCCTATTTATTGAATACAGTACAAACTCGGGGGGATACAAATGAGGATTTTTAAGAAATTAGGCTTTGCCGTCGTTTTAATTTCAATTGGTTGCTTACCTTCGGATCAGGAGGTTGAAGAGGATCCAAGAATCGCTCTTAACGCTAGAGCTGCGTCTCTCGAATTGGATACGGAGTATATTCCTCCTCCAGGCGATGTTTTACATCATGAAACAGCTGGGTTCGCAAAGATTCTTTGTTCTGCCGTTTTTATAACTGGCTTGGATCCCGAAGATGCCGCCGCCAATGTGGGTGGTTTTATATCCCATTTTGACCAAAGGGGTCATGTTGTAGACACGATCGTAGATTACGAAAATGAGATCGTGGCTCTAACTCTTCCAGATGGTGTGACGAGGACTGCCAAGCGTTATAAAAACCAGGGATGTGTTTCTCATGCTATTGGCGAAGACTCTGTGTATTTCACTCCTACTGATGTGGCTCGCAACTTACCGCCAGCAGAGACGACAGCGTGGCCGATGGGGGATGTGATTTCCGATGATCCATGGCCGGCAGGAGTAGATATGGACTTGATAGAAGAAGCACTCGATGTCGGGTTTGGTCCAGAAGAAGCTCGGACGCTTGCTCTAGTCGTCACCCACAAGGGTCGAATCTTAGGAGAAAGATATAGTCCTGAAGTGGACATACATACACCTCTCGAAAGCTGGTCAATGACTAAAAGCCTTACTGGTACCCTGATGGGCGTTTTAATACAGCAGGGAGTCTATGATTTGGACCAGTCTGCTCCGGTACCCGAGTGGCAGGAAGAGGGCGATCCAAGGCAAGAAATCAAGATCAAAGATATCATGAGAATGTCCAGTGGCATCAGGCTAAGGAATGCAGGAGATCCAGATTTCGATCCCGCACTCGGATATCCAGGCCATCTTTATCTTTATACAGCTACAGATGATTCATTCGAATGGGCTGCAACACGACCTCAGCAATGGCCACCAAATATGGTTGGTCGTTATAGAAATTCGGATCCAGTTTTGACCAGCTACCTAATCAGATTAGGAGTGGAAGGCCGAGGGGATGTATACCATGATTTCCCACAAACAGATCTTTTCGATAAAATCGGCATTCGAGACGCTATAATTGAGCCCGATCCTCAGGGAAATTTTCTTGGTAATGGTCTAGCATTTATGCCAGCTCGTGATTGGGCTAGGTTGGCCAATCTTTACCTACAGGACGGGGTGTGGGATGGAGAGCAAATACTGCCCGAAGGATTCGTGGACTACGCTTCCAGTCTTGCGCCAGCCTGGATTGCAGATGGCAGGCTTCAGTATGGAGGAGCATTTTTCTGGGTGAATGGTAATGGAGGTTGGCCCGTTCCCGAGACTGCATATTCAATGAGAGGTGCGGGTGGTCAGAGCGCCACCATTATACCTAGCCATGATTTGGTCGTAGTCAGACTGGGCAAATATACTGGAAGTAGGGCGGGTGGAGCAGCGTTAAATTCAGCTTACGAAATCTTAATGGATGCGGTTCCAGCGGTTGAAGAGTAAAAGGATGAAAGGGAGGACAGGGCGGTTTTCAACGGCCGCCCTGTCCCTTTTCTCCTCTTAAAGTTATTGGAGCAATGAACTTGCTAGATTGCGTATAGATTCTGCTAATGAGCGCATCCTCAAGCGATCTGAGGCCTGTCCATTAGCTAGCGGTTCTCTAGAATCAGCTTCAAGTGCCCCTGCAACTTCTCTTAGGTCTGTGGCGGCCATGGTCATATCTGCCCTCTGATTTGCATTTCCAACCCTATCCAATGCAGTGGACACTGCGACTGCTCGGTCCGCCCGAATAGCGTTACTTCGCATGAGTTGATCCAAATAAGCTCTAGCGACTACAACATCTGTTGGCCACTCGATTTTTGGTTGTAGCTGAGCATTGAATTCATCCATCCTGATCAAACCTGCTGCATCTATTTCGTTCTGAGTTAGGTGCTCGCTGGGGACCAATTTGAAGACATCAAAGCCTCTCGCGATTTCGGCACCGTAAATGTGACCGTTATACCAGTATGTAGACCAGTATCCACCACTTACCATTTCTTCTGAATAGACTGGTCCTCTATCGAAATAGGCAATTTCAACAGCGTTAGCGGGATCAGTAAAGTCAAAGACTGAAAGTCCTCCCTGGTACCAAGCTTGCACTTTGATATCTCTGCCTGGCACAGGAATAATAGATCCATTATGAGCAACACAATTTTCAAGTTCTGTTTGTGGTGCAGTTAACTTGTAGTATCCAGCGAACAGCAATTTTCTTCCAACCACCTCAAAAATCGCATCTGCGCCCCATTCTAATGGGTCAGTGTCCCTGCAACGAGGCGCTCCGCCTCCGCCCCATTCGTCAGTGAAAATCACTTTGCTACCGTCATTACTGAAGGTGGCCGAGTGCCAGTAAGCAAACCCTGGATCTGTGACCTCGTCTATCCTTACAGGATTTACGACGTCTGTAATGTCAAGAAGAATACCATTTCCAGAGCAGGCTCCAGCTGCCAGTCCTAGTTCCGGATATACAGTGATGTCATGGCACTGGTTTGTTTGTCTGGAACTTTGAGTCCCCGGGCCAAAGTCTCCTCCTTGGTGGAGACCAGAGATATCACCCGATTCCTGGTCCATGAAGAGTCTAGGAGCGTTGACGACTCTGGCTGTTTCAGGGTTGGCCAAGGGGACTTGTATTACTTCTATCCTGAAATAAGAGGTATTGGGATCTTCCTCTGGGGAGAGCCCTGAACAGCCCGCCAATTCTTCAGAAGGTCTCACTGAGCTGGTTCCAGAAACGTATACGTAGACGTTTTGATCATCTTGTGGATCATTCACAACAGTATGGGTGTGAGATCCTCTACAAGTTTGTACAGCAGCGATTTGTTCTGGATTTCTTATGTCACTAATATCAAATATGCGGACTCCTCTAAAGCGTTCAGAGCTTATTGAGTCTGCTACACCCTGTGTCCCGCAATCCAGTCGCGCTCTACGTTCTTGCACAGACATGAAGAGAAGATCACCGTAGACGGAAACGTCCCCCTGACCACCAGGACAAACAAGCGATACTTGCAGTGTAGGATTGTTAGGATCTTCAACGTTGTAGACTTGGAAGCCTTGATAGTTTCCCACAATAGAGTAGTTGTCTTTAAAGGCGAGATCCGAATTGGTGTAACCACCGGTGTAAGGAGTTTCAGTTTCTAGGTCCGGAGAAAATCCAGGTCCCTTTGCAGTGGTGGAAATCAACTCTAGGTTAGAGATGGCTTCTTCAGCGTCATGTAGTCCAGGGGCAAGCCCGACTCTGGCATCAATAGTTCTTCTAGGGTCATTTTGTTGTCCCTGGAGATTTCCTGGAGAAGCCAGGGTGATCGCTGTAATGGCAAATAAAAAAGCAGATAGAGAGGATCTCATCAGTTGTTTATGATATCCAAATCGGGTCATTGCACACCTCTTTAAGTTCCTGAGCTCTTTAGTTTGAAGGATAGTTTCCTTCAGTTCAATCAGAGCATTAGATAACTAATTTAACAGTCAAAAGTTTTCGGGTTCATCTTCTTGCTTCTAACATCGAAATCATCCTTTCTATCTCAATATATTGGTCTGAGTCAACATGGTAAGCAAATTGGAAAATATCTGGCTCTAGTCCAGCCCCTGAGGTATTGAATAGGGTGGCTACCATAATTAAAGCACCACGATGGTGCTTTATCATTCCTTCTAGAAATAGTCGGTCAAACATTTCATCGTTAGAATTTCTTAGGGAGGCCATTTCCTCTGGGGTCAACATTCCAGGCATTTGCATTCCAGGCATTTGCTCTGATCCGTGGTTCATGTGTTCTTCAGGATCCAACTCACCACGGTCGGCCAGCCAACGCTGCATAAAGGCAATTTCATCTTCCTGAGAAATTGTTATCCTTCGTCCCAGACCATCGAGCTCACTGCTTGCTGTCCTGTCAGTTATCAAGGCGGACATTTCCAATGCTTGGTTGTGATGATGAATCATTCCTTGCATGAAATCTACATCGGCTTGATGATAGGTGGGTTGGACAATCGAACGAATCTCCTGTGGGGCTAATGAACGGGAAGCTTGGCCAGGAGCTCCAGCCTGGAGAATCCTGGGCCCGTTATTTGATGCTGGAGAACTCTTACAGGCTGATGCGAGGATCGGCACCAAAAGGAGGAGTCTTCCTAATCTCTTGGTCCACAGAATGATACTATTGTCGGTGGTCTCAAAGGGGTGTTTTGTATCTACTTTAGCCATAGGTCGTATGTTTTCGTGACGTTATAATGTTTACAGTCAAGGATCAGTTTTATTCAATCTTCTATATCGACACTCAGTTTTCAAGGTAGCCTGACTTAATTGAAGGATTGTCCAATAGGTATTACCCGGGAAGGACAGCGCTACAATTAAAGGAAGATAGGATTGATTCTACGTTTGAAAGAGGTGTCTGGTATGTGTGGCTGATTTGCAATATCATGATGGTTGTTGGATACCGTAGGTTTAGCTCTTATCATTCTTGGGTCAGAACTGAGGGAAGAAAATATGATGTTTCAGGGCGTCAAAGGTTCAGGTGCTAGATTTCTTTTGAACGGAGCTTGTCTGGTAATTGTAGTTGCTGGACTTCGCGAAGCTTCAGGCCTCTTTCTGCCCTTTGCTATTGCATTGTTCTTGTCCATCCTGAGTATGCCTGTATTGACCAAGATAAGAAGCAAGGCGTTAGTACCAGATTTTCTGGCTGTATTAATAACCCTCTCACTGATTGGTGCAATTTTTAGCGGGTTGATTCTTCTGGCTGTAAGAGCCGTTTCTGACCTTCAAATGTACTTGCCTGGATACAGAGATAGTATCAGCAATCTTTATACGGTTTGGATCCAAGGTTTGAGTGCCAGATTTGGTTTTCCGATCCAAGAATATCTCACCGGTGACATCTTCGACCCGGGAGTTGCAGTCGATTTCTTTGGAAGGACAGCAGCTAGCATCGTTGGATTCCTTGCGAACATTTTTCTGGTACTATTGATTACGGGATTCATCTTGGCTGAAGCCACTATTTTCCCTCCTAAATTCAGGGCTATTTCAATGATTAGGAGGGGAATGTCCGGAAGTGGAGAGATTGGTAATGAGAGCCCCGGACGAAGTCGGCTGACAAAGATTGCTGGCGAAGTACAAGATTACCTGGCCATAAAAACTCTGATAAGCCTTGCGACGGGGTTGCTCATAGGGCTCGCGACCTGGTGGTTGGATCTCGATTTTCCCGTGCTCCTCGGGCTAATAGGGTTTGCCATGAATTACATTCCTACAGTAGGGTCTATTTTGGCAGCGATTCCAGCAATATTGTTGAGTTTGGTTCAATTTGGAACTCTAACTAATTTCGGGCTAGTTGTTTTGTGTTATTTTCTCATTAACGTTGCGTTTGGTAATTTGGTGGAACCCCATCTGTTAGGAAGAAGGCTTGGACTATCCACTCTGGTGGTAGTACTGTCTCTCCTCGTATGGGCTTGGATTTGGGGCCCAGTAGGGGCTCTTTTAGCAGTTCCTTTGACTATGGTGGTCAAGATCATGTTGGAAAACACTGAAGACCTGCGGTGGGTGGCTATTTTACTGGACAAATCCCCAGATGCTGGTCTTGAACAACCAAGGGGAACTAAATCCTAGCCTGTATCAAAGCCGTAGTCGCTGCTCAAACTTGGAGTTTTAACTTGTGACCTTAGTACCTTTTTCTCAGCTTCCCGACAAATCTCAACTCTGGATCTTTGGCATAGAGAGATATCTTACCGAAGCAGAAGAGATCAATTTTGTAAAGGAGTTGGATGAATTTTTGGAAGCGTGGGCAGCTCACGGAGAAGTGATGATTTGTGGAAGGGAAGTCACCTCCTCTCGATTTTTGTTTGTGGCTGTCGACCTAACATCTGTCCCTCCATCGGGCTGTTCAATCGACGGTCTCGTTCATTTTTTAAAAAAACAGGAACTAGGGTTAGATCTGAAAATCATCGATAATTCTCCAATATGGTATCGCAGTAAAGAAGGGATAGAGAGAGTGAGCAGAGGGGAGTTTCGCGAATTAGCGCTGGATGGAGCTGTGACTGAGACGTCCACTGTGTTCGATACTGGGATCAGTAGATTGTCCGAACTTCGAACGGGACAATGGGAGAAATTTGCAAGGGATAGCTGGCACAAAATATTTTTTCGGAAATAACTCTATCGTCTTCCTTCATCGAAACAGTGTCTGAGGAATCGAGATGCTTGTTCTTCTGCCCAGAATACAAAATTACCTGAGTGAGATCCTTCGATGAACCCCACGTGCCCACCTTTTTGGGTGAGGAGTAGCCTTAGATTTTGGTTCCTTTTGATTTCGAATTTTGGAATCTTGCTGGGAGGCAGAAAAGGGTCGTCTTCTGAATGGATTAGGAGACTTGGGGTTGTTATTGATGAAATGTACTGGCTGGAGCTGGATTTTTCATAGTAGTCTGCGGCATTAGTGAAACCATGGAGCTGTGAGGTGACCATTTCGTCGAAGTCTCGAATGCTGAGGTTTTCAGAGAGTGACTCGAAGTCGATAGATGCACTCAGAATCTGTTGCTTTGCTCGCATTTTTTCGATTAGTGACCGCATGAAGTACATGGTATAGATACGGGCCATCACATCACTTTCGAGACTGTCTGCCCCAGCAGACAAGTCATAGGGGACAGATACCACTGCAGCAGCATCTAAATATTCGTTGCCAGTTTCTCCCAGAAACTTCAAGAGGACGTTTCCTCCGAGAGAAAACCCCAGAGCCATCAGTGGCCTTCCTGGGTATCTAGATCTCAATAATCGTGTGATGAATAGTAAGTCTTCTGTTTCCCCAGAATGGTAAGCTTTCGAGGACAAATTTGGAGAACCTGAACAACCCCTGAAATTAAGACCAACTGACTGTAGACCGACCGACTGAAGTGATGAGAAGGCCTGCGTGACATAGCGTCTTCTTGTATGCCCTTCCAAGCCATGAAGTACGATGACTAATGGAGTGTCTGGGGTGGTTTCAGGCATCCAGTCTAGCACTAAAAAGTCTTTGTCTGGTGTTGTTAAAATTTCCGGCTTGGGCATCTGACGTAAACGTGGCCGACAAAATTTTCCGCCTATTGTCTGGAAGTGGGGTCCCCTTATCCAGGAAGAGCAGGAGAAGGGTCTAGCCTGCCAGGTTTGAGCTATATGCTTACGATTTACCATTTCCCAGTGGGGACCCTATGAGGATAGTTGTTGATTCTTGTTTTTGAGCTAGTATGAGGCAGTGGAACTCTTGGGGTATTGGTTCACTCATTAAAATCTATTCCCTTTGTCCACCTACAGCTTTGGCAGAGTGACTCCTTCTTGGTTTTGGTATTTACCGTTCCTGTCAGCGTAAGCCACTGAGGGTGCTTGGTCACCTTCGAAAAATAGAAGTTGTGCTATCCCTTCGCCACCGTAGATCTTGGCTGGCAGTGGTGTAGTGTTAGATATTTCAAGAGTGAGGTAGCCACACCATGTCGGTTCCAGGGGAGTCACATTGACGATAATCCCACAACGTGCGTAAGTGCTTTTCCCCACACAAACCACTAAAACGTCCCGCGGAATCCGAAAGAATTCCTCAGTACGGGCCAGAGCGAAGGAGTTGGGAGGAATTATACATTCACTGGTATTGACATCCACGAAGGATCGGTCGTCGAATTGCTTAGGGTCTACGATCACGTTGTGGACGTTTGTAAATACTTTGAACTCAGGGGCCACTCTTATGTCATAGCCATAAGAAGATAGCCCGTAGGAAATATTACCTTCCTTTACTTGGTTCGGTTCAAAGGGTTCGATCATGGCGTGGTCTTCGGACATTTGGCGGATCCAGTGGTCGCTCTTAATTGGCATGTTTTGTTTCTCTTTAGTGTTAGTTACTGAGTTTTAAAAAAGGGAAATAAGTTTAGAATTGCTTTATTGCAAGTGGATTAGTGTAATCCCTAGTGTGACGGTTAGCTGACAGCAGAGAATATGACTTTTCTAGTCCTACGGCAAACGGCATTTCGGATTGGAGTTTTTGGGTTGACACTGCTTTGACGCTTGGAATAGTTTAACAGTGTTCGGCAAGTGAACTATTTCACAAGCAACTCTCAGGTGGTTATGTCGGGGTCATATATCCCACTTTTGATTCTCTTCGGAGTGTCAATCGTTAACGCGATTGGCATGGGCATAGCCTCGCATATTTTGAATCCTAGAAGACCGACGCCTGTAAAGGAAATGCCATATGAGTCAGGCATGATTCCATTGGGTGATACGCGACAAAGGTTCTCTGTTAAATTCTATGTGGTCGCCATCAGCTTTATTGTGTTTGATTTGGAGACAGTTTTCTTGATACCGTGGGCCGTAAACCTTCAAAGTCTTGGTTGGGGAGTTTTTGGTGCAGTTTCTCTTTTTGTTCTCCTTTTGGCTCTGGGATTGGTATATGAATGGAAAAAAGGAGGTCTCGAATGGGAATAAATGAACAAAGTCCTAGTAGTCTTCCAGTTACTGGAAACGCAAGTCCTACATTCCTAACCACTAAGGTCGATTTCGTAGTCAATTGGGCCAGGAGAAACTCTCTTTGGCCTATGCCCTTCGGAACTGCTTGTTGTGCGATAGAAATGATGGCTTCTGCTGCATCTAATTTCGACCTGGCGCGATTTGGAATGGAAAGAATGTCATTTAGCCCACGTCAGGCTGACGTTTTGATTTGTGCTGGTCGAGTTCCATACAAATTAGCTCCAGTACTTAGGAGAACTTGGGACCAAATGATGCAACCCAAGTGGTGTATTTCTATGGGTGCCTGTGCAAGTTCTGGTGGAGTTTTCGATACCTACTCTATGGTGCAGGGCATAGACACGATAGTTCCTGTAGATGTCTACGTTCCAGGGTGTCCACCTAGGCCAGAAGGTCTGATTTATGGGTTGATGATGATACAGGAGAAGATCAAACATGAATCTTTGGCAGATCATGAAAACCTGAGAAGGGAAGATCCTGCTGGTGCGGGAAAACCAGAAGCTGATCTCGAAGAAATCAAAGCATTAACTGGCGTATTTGGAAATTCTACTCAACAGGAGAAGTTGAGCTCCTTAGCACAAACTTCTAGGCCTGGCCGTTTCAAGGACATTTTAGAGTAGATGAAAACAATCACTGAAAGTACTCAGGCGCTGCATGAAGAATTGGTCGACCAGTTCGGCTCAGCAGTCCTCGGCTCTGAAATTCAGTGTGAAGACCAGAGAGTTATTGTCATAGATCCGAAACAAAGTTTTGAAGTTTTAAGTTGGTTGAAAGACAGTGAGGAATATCAGTATGACCTCCTCATTGATGTAACGGCTGTTGACTACGGCGCTAAAAAAGGCGTGCAGGTGGTTTATCAACTATGGTCGGTCAATTACAAAAAGTTACTGCGTGTAAAATGTCCGCTTTCACTGCCAGATCTAGAGATAAGTAGCGTCGCGGAACTTTGGGGTTGTGCCAATTGGTTAGAGAGGGAGGTTTTTGATCTTTTTGGAGTTCACTTCAGTGGACATCCCGATTTGCGAAGAATTCTGATGCCTAAAAATTACTCTGAAGGCCACCCATTAAGAAAAGATTTTCCCTTAAGGGGAAGATTTAGCAGGGAAAAACAGACCGAAATAGCCTTGGACCAAAGTTACGAAGATTACTATAGGCCAGAGCAGTTGAGGGATTCACTCGGTCCACAGAAGGAGGACTGATGACCACTCAGCGAACCATAGAGCTACCTCAACCGAACATGGAGTCGGGCAATATGTTGGTAAACATTGGACCCCAACATCCCGCGACACATGGTGTGTTGAGATTATTGTGTGAACTCGATGGAGAGACCGTGATCAAGATAGATCCTGATATCGGCTATCTGCATTCTTCTTTTGAAAAACTAGGTGAATATCGGACCTGGAATCAGATCATTCCACTAACCGACCGGATGGATTATTTGGCCCCTTTGATGTATAACTGCGTCTATGTAATGGCCGTGGAGAAATTGATGGGCTTGGAAGTTACCGAACGATGCAAGATAGTCAGGGTATTATGTATGGAAATGGAGAGAATTTTTAGCCATTTACTCTGGTTAGGGACAACAGCAATAGATGTTGGTGCTTTCACGCCCTTTTTGTATGCATTTCAAGAAAGAGAGAGAATCTACAAGCTTCACGAAGCCTTCACTGGGGCGAGAATTACCACCTCAGCAACAAGGATTGGTGGCATGATGGCGGATCTTCCCGAGGGCTGGACTGATCAACTCAAAGATTTCGTTGATACTTTTCCCGACACCTTAGACGAAATAGAGAATCTACTTACACGTAACGGTATTCACCTCGGGCGAACTCAGGGCATAGGATGTATTTCAGCAGATGAAGCTATCAATGCTGGATTTACAGGCCCCAACTTGAGAGCATCGGGAGTCGATTATGATCTACGAAAGGATCGTCCCTATTATGATTATGAATCCTACGAATTTGATGTGCCAGTGGGAACGAAAGGGGATTGTTACGATCGCTACCTCGTGAGAATGGAAGAAATGCGCCAGAGTTTAAAGATACTGGACCAAGCTCTAGCAAGGCTTCCAGATGGCCGGATCAATGTAGATGATCCAAGGGTCTCCTTGCCGAGTAAAACCGATTGCATGAATGATATGGAATCAATGATCCATCATTTTAAAATTGTCACTGAAGGGATCAGGGTCCCTCCAGGAGACTGCTACTTTGCTGTGGAGGGCTCTAAGGGGGAGTTGGGTATGTATGTAGTAAGTGATGGCGGAGAAAAGCCTATTAGATGGAGGGTTCGGCCTCCTTCGTTTGTTAACCTATCCGTACTTCCTCAACTAGCAGAAGGCCATCAGGTCTCCGATTTAATAATGATAAACGCGAGCTTAGACATAGTGCTGGGTGAGATAGACAGATGAAA
This sequence comes from Longimicrobiales bacterium, assembly GCA_045561015.1. Classification (GTDB taxonomy): domain Bacteria; phylum Gemmatimonadota; class Gemmatimonadetes; order Longimicrobiales; family Gaopeijiaceae. The sequence goes on from JBJKYO010000072.1 coordinate 21,931, forward strand.
GCTTCAAAATTTAACCCCGGCTGGGCTGGTAATATTGGAGAATACGAACTAACTGAAGCAGAGATTAGGGGGGAAGATTTTGTTGGGGAAAGGCCTCTAGAAGGCGGTCACCCCTCTGCCTCAGCAACCTATCCCTATATGCTGGAGACTAAAGATCCTAAGGCGAAATTGTTTGAAGGTGCCTATCTAGAAAGATTCGAGAAGATAGTGACGAGATACCCAGAGATGCGTGCCGCCTTACTACCAACCCTCTCGTTAGCCCAGGAGGTAAGGGGTTACGTATCACCTCAGACTATGGATGAGGTGGCAGAACTCTTGGAGCTCTCAAGCGCCTACGTTAGGGGAGTGGCAACCTTCTACACGATGTACAACAAGAGTCCAGTAGGAAAATATTTGATTCAAGTTTGTACAAATATCAGTTGTAATCTTTGTGGTGCAGAAGATGTGCTTAGGACCTTTCTTGAGGAGACGGGAACGGAATTGGGAGAGATTTCAGGTGATGGTTGTTTCAGTGTGGTTGAAGCTGAATGCCTGGCTGGTTGTGGCTTTCCCACTTGCGTTCAGATCAACTCTAAGTACTTCGAAAATGTGATAGCTGAGGATGTTCCCGAGATCCTTGCCACGCTAAGAAATAAACAGTCCACTGACCCACGAAAAAAAGGTTTAAAAGAGTAGAATGGGCTATCCATACAGTCATGCCAGTGAGGTTTCTATAATCTCGAAACACTTTGGTGATCCAGATGCTAGAACACTGGAAGGATGGAAGAAGCGAGGTGGATATGAAGGATTACAAAAAGCTTTACAAATGGATCCTGAGGAAGTAATCGGATTAGTCAAAGATTCTGGACTGAGAGGTAGGGGCGGTGCTGGATTTCCCACTGGTTTGAAGTGGAGCTTCATGCCGAAAGATTCAAAAAAACCTCATTATCTCCTATGTAATGCAGATGAATCAGAGCCTGGAACTTTTAAGGATAGAGAGTTGTTAAGGTGGGCCCCACACCAACTAATCGAGGGCTGTGCCATCGGAGCTTATGCAATTGGAGCGGAGCAGATCTATATCTATTGCAGGGGTGAATTTTTTGAGGCAAACCAAGTTTTGGCAAAAGCAGTGGAGGATGCCTATGAAGCTGGTATCCTGGGCCAAGATGTTTTCGGTTCTGGGAAGCGTATAGAATTAACGGTACACGCAGGCGCAGGTGCATATATTTGTGGCGAGGAAACTGGATTGATGAATTCATTGGAGGGAAGAAGGGGGGAGCCTCGAATCAAGCCTCCGTTTCCCGCAGCAGCAGGCCTGTTCGGGCTACCAACCACGATAAATAATGTGGAAACCTTGTCAGCAATTCCTCATATAGTAGCAAAGGGATCAGATTGGTATCGAAAATGGGGCACTGAAGATAGCCCAGGGACCAAACTATTCTGCGTGAGTGGTCATGTAAGGCGTCCTGGAAACTATGAGCTTCCTTTAGGCTTCCCTTTGAAGGAACTGATTAATGAGGTATGCGGAGGTGTAGTGGATGGAAATGCACTCAAAGCTGTAATACCAGGAGGTAGTTCTGTGCCTATCTTATCAGCTGATCAAGTGGAAGACTGTCTATTGTCCTATGAGGGTGTACAGGAGGCAGGGTCAATGTTGGGCTGTGCCTCAGTTATTGTAATGGACGAAACGACAGATGTCGTCCACCAGGTGATGAGGATGTCTTCATTTTATGCCCATGAATCTTGTGGTCAGTGCACTCCATGTAGGGAAGGTACAGCTTGGGTGACTAATATTTTGAAAAAATTATTAGCAGGAAAAGGAACCGAAGAAGATCTTACTACACTTATGGAACTAACTGATCAAATGACCGGAACTACAATCTGCGTCTTGTCTGATTCCGTGGCTGCACCAGTACAGTCCTCTATTAAGTACTTCAGGGAAGATTACCAAAAATTGATAAAAGGGGGTGAGGTCAATGGCTAAGAAAAAGCAGCCCCCAGTAGAGAAAGCTTCTGTTAAGCTACTTGTTAATGATGTCGAAATAACGGTTCCAGAGGGAACGACTCTTTTAGAGGCAGCGAAAGAGGCGGGCACCGAAGTGCCTCATTACTGCTATCATCCAGAACTTAGTTCACCGGCACAATGCCGACTTTGCCTGGTGGAGGTTGAGGGGGCTCCCAAACTGATGCCTTCCTGTACCACCACGGTTGCAGAAGGCCAAGTGGTCAAGACGGATAGTGAATCTGCAACGAAAATGCGCCAAGGAGTGTTAGAGTTTTATTTGGTCAACCATCCTTTGGACTGTCCGATTTGTGATCAATCGGGAGAATGCGACTTACAGGATTTTGTATTTTCGGAGGGTAGGAAGCACGGCAGGAGTAAGGCCGCCAAAAGAGTAATCGGAAGAGACGACTTCGGAGGTGACATTCTCTTCTATGGTGACAGATGTGTGATGTGCACCAGATGTGTGAGGTTCATGGAAGAAATGGAACAAAAACCCATACTCACTGTTGTTGAGAGGGGCAATCGTGCTGTGATCGACACATTTTTCGAACAAGGGTTGGAGGAGGCTGAATGGGCTGGTAATGTTGTAGACATTTGTCCAGTAGGGGCCCTTGTATCGAAGGATTTTTTGTACAAAGCGCGAGCTTGGGATCTGGAGCATACCCCCTCTATTTGTCCAAATTGTAGTATGGGATGCAACATTGAGATCCATACCAGAGATAATTTAGTGCAGAGGTTTAAGCCGAGAAAGAATATCGAAGTTAATGGTTCATGGATTTGTGATTACGGCAGAGGTCGCTATGAATGGCTGAACCAGGGTGGCCGGATCGAAAAACCGACAATGAAGGATACACATGAACCAGGGAATGGAACTCAAGAACCTTTCGAATGGGAAGATTTACTCAGAGGATTGGCTGCGAGGCTAAAAGAAAGCGCTGAGTCAGTGGATGTGATTGCATCACCTGTGACTTCAAACGAAGACCTGGGCGCCGTCCTTGGGCTGCTCAAAGCTCTAGGTGGTGGAAAGATATTATACCGATGTCCAACCTCGACCGAAGAGGTCAAACTTCCAGGCAAGGAGGGGTTGAGAAGGACCAATCAACTAGCTCCCAATGCAGATGGTTTGAAAATCCTCGGCGCAGTGAATGTTGGTGATGGGAGCGGAGCCGGAGGCTTAGAAGATATTGGAGCATCTAATAGTACAGTTCTGGTATTGGGAGATCGATTGGAAGACCAGAAAGATGGTTTTGCAGAGAATGCAGGTTTACTCGTCTACCTTGGCTCACATGCTTCTCAGGCGTTAAGCCAGGCTGACTACATACTGCCCATTACGACTTACGTAGAACAGGAAGGGACTTTTGTTAGTAGCGGTGGCAGGGTGCAAAGATTCTCCAAAGGTCTTGAGGGGCCACATGCCGCTCGTCCAGCCTGGTCTATCCTCAACGAACTCACAAACATTATTTCGGGGTCAAGTGACGGAGATAATGTAGAAGAAGCTTTCCAACAATTGTCGAGGATTTCGGACGCGTTCACTGGCTTGAGTTATGAGGACATTGGTCCGGAAGGCGTTCAACTTGATGCAGTAGCCAAAAAGGATTGACATGGGAAGCTCGCACATAATAGGTATCGAGGATGGCACAGCTTACTTCCTAGTCACTTCGGCCAAAATTGCGGTCATGTTTGGAGTAGTGATGATAACTGTGGCTTATACCACACTGGCCGAGAGGCGTGTGTCGGCTTTCATTCAGGATAGACTCGGCCCTAACAGGGTAGGACCAATGGGCTTGCTTCAGCCGATAGCGGACGGCTTGAAAAACTTGCTAAAGGAAGAAACATTACCCGCTTCAGCGTCAAGATTGTATTTCCTTCTAGGACCAATGCTAGCAATGATCCCAGCATTGGTGACATTCGCTGTTATTCCCTTCGCTGCTCCTCTACCAACACCCTGGGGGGTAGTGCCAATGGTGATCGCTGATGTCCCAATTGGAGTTCTTTACATATTGGCACTCAGTTCACTGGGGGTCTATGGTGTAGTGATTGCTGGTTGGGCTTCTAACAATAAATATGCCTTTCTTGGAGGCCTCAGGGCATCAGCTCAAATGATCAGCTACGAAGTCGGCCTCGGACTGAGCTTGATTGCCGTGTTGATGTTAGCTGGCAATGTGACCTTGACGGAAATAGTTTCGAGACAACAACAATTAGGAATTTGGTTTGCCCTTCCTCTGTCACTAGGGTTCATTTTGTTCCTTATCTGTGCATTCGCGGAGACTAACCGTTTACCTTTTGATATGCCTGAGGCTGAGTCAGAGCTTATAACTGGATTTCATACGGAGTATTCTGCTATGAAATTCTCCATGTTCTTTATTGCCGAGTATGCTCATATGCTGACTGCTTCCGCTTTGATGGCCACATTGTTCTTTGGGGGATGGGATCTTCCAGGTACTTGGGACAATATGTACATGTTTCAGGGTGAGTTGATCAGTGGATTTGGAGCAAATGGTGCCCCAATTGCTGCCACCCTAACTGTTTGGAAATCGTTGGCTACATTTCTTGGATTTGCTCTCAAGACAGGTTTTTTTCTTTTCCTATACATTTGGATACGATGGACTCTGCCTAGGTTTAGGTATGACCAAGTAATGGAATTGGGATGGAAGGTGATTCTTCCCATTGCTTTGGGTTATACCATGGTGCTAGCCGCGACTATGCTAGCACTATATGAGGCAGGAGTGGAATACGGGTTTACTTTCGGCTTGGTGCTTACTGTCGTTAGTGGACTGTGCACGTTGGGGTTTGTTTTTCTGTTAGATAAGGGTGGTACAATCGGTGGCGCCGCATCTGGTAAGAAGGTCACATTCGAACAAGAAATCCTATGACGAGGTTGCGTAAAAGAGTAATTAGTGGAGCAAAGGCGTTCAACTTGGGGGTTAGTTTATGCCAATAAGCACAAAAATAATGAAACGACCTGAGGCTGTGGAAACATCGTATTTGCGAGCCGCCTTGAAAGGCATGAAAATCACTCTTAAGCATATGTTAAACCCCAAGAAAGTTACACAGCAATATCCAGAGGTGGAAACCCGACTCCATCCGAGATGGAGAGGTACACATCGTATGGAGGTGCACGCAGATGGAAGGCCAAAATGCGTAGCCTGCGGTCTTTGTCCGACTGTATGTCCAGCCAACTGTATCAGGCTTGTTGGCGGGGAAGACGATCAAGGCAACCGATATCCAGTAGTTTATGAGATAGACGAATTCCGATGCATTTTTTGTGGTATGTGTCAAGAGGTATGCCCAGTAGAGGCAATTCATGTTGGCCAAGATTTTGAAAATGCCGAATACACTAGGGAGCGTTTTGTTTATGATCTTGATAGACTGATGAATCAAGATCACCCAACGACATTGTTGTGGGATCCTGCAGATCCGCTTAGCGAATGAGGGGAGAACAATGATCCCGTTTCTTCGAGTACCTTTCACTGCGAGGCGTTTCTCTTGGATAGCCTGATTTATTTTGTTTTGGCTTCTGTAACTGTTGGAGGTGCCTTGGGCGTTGTTTTCGGACGAAGTCCGATTGCGAGCTTGTTGTTTATGATCGCTAGTCTCGGAAGTACGGCTGGGATTTACGTGATGCTCGAGGCTCATTTTCTGGCAGCCATCCAGATCATTGTATATGCCGGAGCTATTATGGTGCTATTTCTCTTTGTAATTATGCTTCTAAATCTGGGACATGATTACAAGAGGGATATCAGGGGAGGACTAGCCATCCTTTTTGGATTCGGTGTGACAGGGGGGATAGGCGGATTACTGGCATCAAGAGTCATGCCTGAGGGCACTCTCTTGTTGAACAGCTATCCAGCAGGGGTTTCAATTGACACAGAAATTGCGGAGAAGGGTATAATAGGAGTAATAGCCGAACCATTATTCAACGAATACCTAGTGGCATTTGAATTTACCGGTGTACTTCTTTTTGTTGCGATAGTAGGGGCATTAGCCCTGGCGAAAAGGTCGGATTGATATGTTGCCAACTCAAGTACTTTTTCTCAGCGCAGTCATCTTCGTCATAGGGACGCTAGGAGTGATTGTACGAAGGAACGCAATCATAATGTTTTTGTGCATCGAACTACAATTGAATGCTGTAAATCTGGCGTTCGTAGCTCTTTCTCGTTACGTCGGTATAGAGGGCCAGTTGTTCGTGTTTTTTGTTATGACTGTAGCTGCTGCAGAAGCTGCAGTGGGTCTTGCTATCATTATTTCCATATTCCGACATTATGAGTCAGTCATCACTGATGATTTTAGCTTTTTGAGGTGGTAGCCCAATTGATTAATCCGCATCTGAATCTGTTCATAGAAAGCGGCCTATTTGCCGATGGCAATATGAACTGGAAGCCAATTATGCCCGCCATCATAATATTGGCTCCTCTGATTGGATTTATAATAAATGGGGCCATTTCATTGTACTTAAATCGGCCTAACGGTAACTCTAAGGGTGAATCTAGTAACGGGCTTAAACGGATTGTTTCTCTAGTAGGTCCAGGAAGCATTTTAACCTCCTTCATAGTTGTGGGCTTAAACGGTTTCAGGATGTTACTGGCAGGACACCCAACGGCCTTCAATGCGAACTATTGGACATGGCTCCAGACTTCAGATTTCCAAGTTAATGTAGGCATACAGATAGATACTCTTAGTATAATCATGATGGCAGTGATAACTGGTGTTGGCTTCCTTATACACCTTTTCAGTATCGGCTATATGGAAACGGAAAAGGGGTATGCCAGGTATTTTGCGTATTTAAATCTTTTTGTGTTTTTTATGTTGATACTGGTAATGGGTTCTAGCTATCCTATAATGTTTGTAGGCTGGGAGGGGGTAGGGCTCTGCTCCTATTTACTGATCGGCTATTGGTTCGAAGATGAGGAAAAGGCTTCAGCCGGAAAAAAAGCTTTCATTGTTAACAGGATCGGTGATCTAGGCTTTCTCCTTGGCATATTCCTACTCTACAGTGCTCTAGGGGCTGTGGACTATGTGAGTGTTGCAGAAAATGCTTCTGGGATATTCGAATACGGTGGCGGGTGGGTTACATTGATCACGTTATTTTTCCTTCTGGCAGGGGTCGGGAAAAGTGCCCAAATACCGCTATTCGTGTGGCTTCCAGATGCCATGGCTGGGCCAACGCCAGTTTCGGCTCTAATTCACGCTGCCACAATGGTGACTGCGGGAGTTTATCTGATTGTGAGATCCGCCGTTCTCTTTTCGATGGCTCCAGTGACTTCCGCGTTAGTGGCTGGGATTGGGGTCAGTACGGCACTCTTTGCAGCTACTATTGCCTGTAAGCAGTATGATATCAAGAAAGTATTGGCATACTCAACCATTTCCCAACTTGGTTATATGTTTCTGGGTGTGGGGGTAGGTGCATACACAGCTGGTGTTTTCCACCTTGTGACTCATGCATTTTTCAAAGCTTTGTTGTTCCTTGGTGCTGGTGCAGTGATCCATTCCATGCATCATGCTCTTCATAGGGTACACTCCGAAGATGATCCACAGGACATGCGCAATATGGGTGGATTAAAACAGTATATGCCCATCACTTGTTTTTTGATGTGGATAGCGACTTTAGCAATATCGGGAATCTGGCCGCTCTCTGGATTTTTTTCCAAGGACGAAATCATCTGGATGACTGGCAGCTTTGCAATGGCTGAGTCTTCCCCATTTCCATCGCTCTATAAAATTTACTGGGGGATGGCTATAGCCACGGCGCTCATGACGGCATATTACATGACTCGATTCATGGTGATGACCTTTCATGGAAAAAATAGAACAGTGGAAGGGGCAGGCTCCGAAATTCATGAGACACCGAAAATCATGCTGGTTCCACTGATTGTTCTGGGCCTCTTATCTTTTTTCGGTGGCTGGGTAAATGTAACACCCCACTTGATGGAATCAGTGATTGGAGGCTTTGGGGCCCTTCCAATGACTGATTGGTTGCATCACTGGATTGAACCAGTGATTGCAGAAAGCCATCACATACAGCTGGAAAACACGGGTGAGCCAGGGCATATCTCTCCAGTGGGAGGTGGGGAAGTGTTTTGGGCAGTGGTTTCAACATGTGCAGCAGCTGGGTTAGTGATTGGTACCACCTACTTTAAGTCCAAAAGTTTAAGTTCTGGCGTTCTAGGAAAAGACAGCGGGACAGTATCCAGATTCTTATATAATAAATGGTACGTTGATGAATTTTACGATAAATGGATTGTTAAACCTTTAGGACAAATGTCTAAGTTCTGTTGGTTAAAGTTCGACCAGGGGTTGATCGATAGGGCCGTTAATCTATCAGGAAGGACAGCTAAGGGAATTGGCTGGTTCGGCAGTCTTTTCCATACAGGACAGGTCAACACCTACGCATTTTTTCTCACTCTCGGATTGTTAGCAGTCCTTATTGCGGTGGCGTTCTGAACATGCTTGCATTATTGACTAGTGACGCTTGGGTTCTTCACGTAATGCTTTGGCTCCCAGTTGTCGGAGCCGCACACGTCATCTTGGGACCAGAATCCAGAGCCAAAATCTTGGCGTTAGTTTGGAGCACCTTGGTGTTCCTACTAAGTGCAACACTTTGGTGGTTGTACGATCCCGATGCTGGGTCTGGGTACCAGCTTGTCAGTTCGTTCGAATGGATAGCGAAGTTTGGAGTGAATTACGCCCTTGGCGTGGATGGAATAAGCCTTTTCATGCTCCTCCTCACTACTCTAATCACACCGATAGCCATTTTAGGTTCATTTGAATATATAAAGACAAAAGAAAAGGCTTTTTATTCGCTGATGCTGTTACTGGAATTCGCTGTATTGGGCGTCTTCTCAGCGACAGATATGTTCTTATTTTATGTGTTTTTCGAGCTTACGTTAATTCCGATGTATTTTATCGTAGGAATTTGGGGGGGCAGTAGAAGAATATATGCTGCAGTTAAGTTTTTTCTATTTACCTCCCTGGGTTCGCTACTGATGTTGGTGGGAATCCTGTACATGTACACTAGGGGAGGATCAGAATCTTTTGCTTTTGATCATTTTCTTCAGATACCCCTGAATTTAACTGAACAGCTGTGGCTATTTGGGGCCTTTGGATTAGCATTTGCGATAAAGATACCCTTATTCCCATTCCATACATGGTTGCCAGACGCGCACGTCGAAGCTCCAACTCCAGGATCTGTAGTCTTGGCCTCGGTATTGCTTAAAATGGGCACCTATGGATTTGTACGTTTTCTGCTACCATTCTTCCCCTTGGTCATTAGCAATTCGTTCATAGTTTCATTAGTCATGGGTCTGGGTGTCTTGGGTATTCTTTTATGTGCCTGGATAGCTGCTGTACAGCACGATGCAAAAAAATTAGTGGCATACACTTCAGTCGCCCACATGGGATTCGTAGTGCTGGGGATTTTTGCGACGAACGAAATTGGACTGCAAGGGGCGATGATCATAATGATCTCCCATGGACTCTCAACGGGAGCCTTATTTCTACTCTTGGGCATGCTGTATGAGCGAACTAAAACAAGGGAAATTAGCGAGTTTGGAGGACTGGCAAAGTCCATGCCTTGGCTAACCACGATGTTTGTAGTGTCAGCCTTTGCCTCTATTGGTGTGCCGGGAACAAGTGGATTCACCGGAGAGTTTCTAGCCCTGATTGGGGCTTTTAAAGTCAGTCCAACCATGACGATTTTTGCAACCACAGGAGTTGTTTTTGCAGCGTACTACATGCTCCCAATGGTCCAGAGCATCTTTTTCAACACTAAGGCCGATCCAGGCAATACAGAGGTACAGGATCTCACTCGAAGAGAATCGCTAGTGTTGATTCCACTTATTGTTGGGATTTTTTGGCTGGGTGTTTATCCTAAACCTTTCATGGATAGGATGAGCCCGTCATTGAATGAAGTGATTGAGAGAGTAGAAAACCAAGAAGATCTAGGAGGGGCTGCCTTCACCCCAAGTGAATCGGAAAGAAGAGTGAGTGAAGATTTGAAGCGCCCTGTTGATTACCGGCAAACGGAGCTCACCCAAGTCGGAGGATGTGACTAATGAATTTCCTCAACCAGTGGAATTATTTTTTGGCTCTGGGTCCCCAGGCAATTCTTACCGCATTCGCTATTGGCATCCTCTTATTTGGTGTGAGTAAGGATAATAATTCAGATGAACATCAGGGCTGGTTGCTCGGACGCATCAGTCTAGCAGGCGTCATAGTAGCAGGGTTTATGAATGCAGGCCTTTATCCCTTCGCTGATAGATTGTCTGACGGAATTGTGGCTGTGGACAGATATGCTCTGTTTTCTAATTGGGTACTCCTGTTGGGATCTGCTATGGCGATTCTAATCTCAATATCATACGTGGAAAAACAAAGAATTCAGGTGCCAGAATATTTTGCTCTGATTTTGTTCTCTACTGTGGGGTTAATGCTGATGACAGCTTCTCTGGACTTGATGCTCGTCTTTATAGGTCTGGAGATTGCCTCTATCTCGGTTTATGCGTTGGCTGCCATTGATCAACGTAGTCCCAAGGGTTCTGAAGCAGGCTTGAAATATTTCTTATTGGGAGCTTTTTCCACAGGAATTTTTCTTTATGGGGTGGCATTAATTTATGGCTCCACTGGGTCCGTTAACCTCACCGAAATATTGAATGCAACAGTTGATGCTGATGCTACCGGAGTAATGCTGATAACAGGAGTTATAATGTTGGCCGTCGGCTTCTGTTTTAAGGTAGGTGTTGTGCCATTTCACATGTGGACTCCAGATGTATACCAGGGCTCTCCCATGCCCATCACTGGATATATGTCTGTAGCTATTAAGGCTGGTGCATTTTTTACCTTTTATAGGATTTTTGGCATATATCTGGATAACATCCAATTTGCGTGGGCCACAGTCTTCTGGTGGCTGGCCTTGCTGACTATGATTGGTGCAAATTTGGTCGCACTAGTCCAAAACAATGTTAAGAGATTGTTGGCTTACTCCGGAATAGCGCACAGTGGGTATCTACTCATCACCGTTCTGGCTAACAACACAACCTCTGAATCTGGACTACTATATTATCTGGCTGTTTATACTGTAGCCAATATGGGTTTGTTTGCAGGCTTTGTGGTCGTGGCTAACCACTCTGAACACCAAGTTGAAGTGAGCGACTATGCAGGGCTGGGGAATAAGCAGCCTTTCATAGCGATGGCTTTAACTGTTTTCCTACTCTCATTGGGTGGGTTCCCGGCCACAGGGGGATTCATCGGAAAAATCCTGATCCTACGGGGTGCCCTGGAAGATCACTACCTCTCACTTGCTATTGCGCTTGTAATAAGCACACTGATTTCATACTGGTATTATTTGAGGCTTGCTTGGTTTATGTGGATGAAAGACCAGGATGAGACATCTAATGCTGACAAAGCTCCAAAGGTCAAGATTCCTCTTGTGTTAAAGCTCGTTTTGGCGCTGTCTTTGGTCTTGATTGTTTACGCTGGAATATTTCCCTCTCAGTTAATCGGTTTCATAGAGACTTCATTATTAAAAGGTTGATTTAGACACAACCAGAACAAATGAGTCGACAAGTACTTTGGAAATTCAAAGATGACCAAGATAGAACATATTTTTAGAGAGTATGACATTCGAGGTATCGTGGATACTGAACTCTCGAGTGAGCTTATGGAAAAAATCGGGTTTGCTTTCAGTCGCCTACATCCTCGCCAGGCCCCACAGATCGTCGTAGGTAGAGATAACAGACCTTCTTCTGGCTATCTGACCGAAAGTTTGATTGCCGGATTAATTGATGCGGGTGCACGAGTCTTAGATCTGGGCACTGTTCCAACTCCTGTGGTTTATTGGGCTGAAAAGACCATGAAGGCCGATGCTGGCATTCAAGTTACGGGTTCACACAATCCATCTGAGTGGAACGGTGTGAAAATGAGTTCACTTGGAAAGCCATTCTACGGAAAAGATATACAGAGTCTATTGAAGATCCTCGAAGAGAAGAAAAGAGAAGGAAGGGTCGGTCAACGACTAGCTGTAGATGTTATAGATGATTATATCCGAGATGTAAGTGGACGTTTCCGTCTCAGGAAGCCTTTAAAGGTTGTTTTGGACTGTGGTAATGGAGTGGGCTCTTTGGTGGGCGTGGAGATTTTGGAGGCAATCGGTGCTGAAGTGGTGCCTATACACTGTGTATCGGATGGAACTTTTCCCAACCATCATCCCGATCCTACCGTCGATGAAAACCTGGAAGATTTAATTGATACGGTGAAGAGTGAAGAAGCAGATTTGGGGATTGGATTTGACGGTGACGCTGACAGAATTGGGGCTGTAGATGGCCAAGGTAATATAGTTAGGGGTGACTTGTTATTACTGTTGATGGGCTTGGACATGTTAAGCCGGAAGGGGCATGGGAAAATGATTTTCGACGTTAAATGTTCCCAGATCGTAAAAGACGAATTCACCAGAAAGGGTGGGGAAGCTATCATGTGGAAGACGGGTCACTCCCTCATCAAGAATAAGATGGCTGAAGAAAATGCTGATTTAGCTGGCGAGATGTCTGGGCACATTTTTTTCGCAGATGGTTATTTAGGGTTTGATGACGCGCCATACTCGGCAGCACGCTTGCTAGATGTGGTGGCTCGAGCAGACAAAACATTTTCCCAAATTGCTAATCAATATAAAGTTTACCAGAGTACACCAGAGATAAGAATTGAAATCCCCGAAACCAGAAAGAAAGAAATAATGGATGCAGCTGCAGAGCATTTCGGAGGTCTCTATAAAGTTGTGGATATAGATGGTGTCAGGATTCTTTTTGATGGTGGGTGGGGCTTGCTGCGCGCTTCAAATACCCAGCCGGTACTGGTAGCTAGGTTCGAAGCAGAGAGCTCAGGCCAACTGAATAATATACGACAAGAAATCGAAGGATGGCTTTTAAACCAAGGGGTGTCAGTAGAATGATCCGAAGTCTTTTTAGAAGTGACAGGCGTGTGGTCAGCTTGGTTTCTGGCTTTTTTATCACGGTGTTTTTCGCTGATCTATTTGCGAGATTTTATATCGATAAACTTTGGTTTGAAGCTGCGGGTTATTCTGCAGTTTTCTGGAAGCAATTGATTTGGCAGTGGGGTGCTCGTGTTTTAACGGGAATTTCAGCGGCTTTATTCATTTATGCTAATCTGAAAATCGCTTCAAAGTCCCTTGGTAAATTTCGTATCAGACGTCAAATGGGTGATCTCGTGTTTTCTGAAGAAGTGTCGACAGGTTATGTCAATCGAATTGGGCTTATTGTCGCTGCGTTCTTTGGTTTATGGTTTGGTTTAGTAATTTCCTCGAGGTTGGGTTTACAGTTTCTTTTTACCCTCAATGGTGCAAGCTGGGGTGAGACGGATCCAATATTTGAAAGAGACCTAAGCTTTTACGTAGTTAATCTCCCATTTTTTGAAACATTGGTTGGGTTAGCTGCAGGTATCGTCGCAGTTAGTTTGCTGATTGTGATCATTATTTACGTATTATCAGGGGTGATTGGAATTTCTAACAAATTGCAATGGACCCCCTCAAACTTGGGAGTAAAAGGTCAGCCCAGGAAACACCTGGCAGTCCTAGTTTGCAGTCTACTCACCATCCTTGCAGGTATGATCTGGCTGTCCCGATATGGACTGCTGACAAATGGAAACTCTGCGGTGCAGAATATTTTTGGATATACCGACTACTATGCGCGACTTCCAGTCCTGAATTTACTCACTGGACTGACATTATCATTGGCTATAAGCACCCTTGCTGTTGGATTCAAGAGGCTAGCAATCAGGGTGCCCATGGTCATTTTTGCGGTTACTGTTTTGGGCTTGGGTGCTGGGCAGATGTATCCCTCTTTTGTTCAACGTTTTAGAGTGGAACCGAATGAACTCAGTCTAGAAGGAAGTTTTATAGAAGAAAATATGCGTTTCACTCGCAGTGGCTTTGGACTCAGTGAGCTAGAACGGAAAGAATTTGAGTACAAAAGACCAGAAGAAGGCGTTGACTGGTCGGAAGCTATGGAACAATTCAACGGCCTTCCTGTTTGGAATGCTCAAGCACTGCTGACTACTTACCGGGAATTAGAGGCGCGGTTTCCTTACTACGACTTTTTTGGTGCTACGATAGATAGGTATCCGACGGATGAGGGAGTCGTTCCAGTAGCATTATCAGTAAGAGAGATTTTACCATCTGGTATACAGGATAGAAATTGGCAAAATGTGCATATCCGCACTGAGTATATACAGGGAAATGGAATTGTAGCCAGTTACGCCAGCAATCGAACCTCTGAGGGAAGACCGCCGATGCTCATTTCTGGAATCCCTCCAGACGTGACTAGTAATGCCGAAACTCCCAGCAAGTTACTCGTTGACAACCCAACAGTATTTGTGGGGTCAAACCCTCAGAATTATGCGGTGGTAAATGAAAAATTCTCTGAAGACAGGGAGACGATACGATCTCAATTTAATTCTAGAGGTATACCCATAAATTCTTGGGTAAGAACTGTTGCTTCAGCCTGGTACTTCCAAGATACAAACTTACTTTTTTCAGACGACTTGGATAGATCGAGTGAGTTGTTATTCAAGCGTGATGCCCTGGATAGAGTGCGGTCGATAGCTGGATCTATCTTACATTTTCCAGAACAGCCATATCCTGTGGTCCACGAAGGTGCAATAGTCTGGGTTCTAGATGGGTTTACGATGAGTTCTGACTACCCCTTAAGTCAATTAACGGAGTTCCCTGGTACGAGAGGTATGAGGTATGTGAGAAATTCGGTTAAAGTGACAGTTGATGCTGAGACGGGTGAAGTGGTGTTCTATATAGTGGATGCCAGTGATCCTTTGTTGGATCTATACACGAAGAGCTTCCCAGGCATGTTCTTAGAATTGACCAGCATGCCGAGTGAACTGAAAGCTCACCTGAGGTATTCTACTTCAATGTTGGACTTACAGGCCAATGTCCTAAACCAGTATCATCAGGAGACCGCCAGTCTGTTCCACGGTCAACAAGACGTTTGGACGCTACCACAGGAACTATCCCAAAACAGCAGTACTGTCCCGTATAGATCTGAATATGGAATTTACACATTACCTGGAGAGAGTGAAGAAGCTTTTCTCCTAACAACAGCTTTTGTGCCACGGGGGCGTCAAAATCTTACGGCAATGTTGGTGGCCCATAACGATCCAAAGGATTATGGGCGTTTGGTCTTGTTTGAAATACCAGTAGAAGACCAAGTTCCTGGACCAAGACAAGTGGAGGCGCTCATTGAGCAAGATCCTGTAATATCCCAGCAGTTTTCTCTTTGGAGGACTGGAGGTAGCCAGGTTTGGACTGGTCATATTCATTTGGTGCCAGTCGGAGAGACCCTGGTCTACATGGAGCCTGTGTTCTTGGCGGCAGAGGAAGATGCCATACCCGAGCTTCGCAGATTTGTTGTAAGTGATGGTTATAGGGTTTCGATGGAACCTACTTTAGCCGGAGCAATCGAAGGGCTGGAAACAGATATTTTTGAGATGGCTGTTGAATCTTTTTCTGAAGTAGAGGATATCGGGGAACTCAGGGATGTTACAAGGGATTGGCCAGCAGAAGCTCTAGATCTCCTTGAGAAAGCAGAAAGGGCGGCTCAAAATCTTGATTTTGCAACGTTCGGCGAATCGTTGCGACAGTTGAGAGAACTGCTACAGAATCTTTCGATAGAAGGGGGTCTGTAGGAACCATTGGAGGGCTGTTAGCTTAGTCAGCAAATACGACAGAAAAAGGATTTCGAATTGATATTTAGTCAGTATCACGAAGGAATTGTTAAACACTTTTATTAGGATAACGAATGGATATCCACGAATATCAGGCGAAAGAGATACTAAGAGATAATGGTATTCCTGTGCCACCAGGTAGGGTGACTACAGACCCCAACGATGCAGTCAGTATTGCCAAGGATTATGGTGATACCGTTGTTGTCAAAGCACAGGTTCACTCAGGTGGAAGAGGGAAGGCGGGAGGCGTGAAATTGGCTGGGACTGCAGATGAAGTTTTTGCTGCCGCAGAACAAATCTTAGGATTGACGATATCAGGACACACGGTCAAGGAAGTCCTGATTACTCCAGCAGAAGATATCGATAGCGAGGCATACTTGGGCATCTTGATTGACAGGGAATCGCAAAGTCCTGTCGTCATGGTTTGTTCCGAAGGTGGAGTTGATATTGAAGAGGTTGCTGAAAGAAGTCCTGAATCCATAAAAAAACTCATAGTAGATCCTAGGTTGGGATTGTTGCACCATCAGGCTTATGGTTTGGCTGGGGCCCTCTACAATGATCCTTCACTAGTCAAACAGGCTACTGTTATTATAAAGCAGTTGTATCAAGCTTTTGTTACCAGTGGTGCTTCGATGATAGAGATCAATCCACTGATCAGTACTCCGACGGGTCAAGTTAAAGCGATAGACGCTAAAATGAGCCTGGATAACAGCGAATTGTTCAAGTACCCCTCAATAGAAGCTTACCGCGATGTTGCATCAGAACCTTGGGCTGAAACCATGGCTCGAGAGGCTGGACTGAGTTACGTCAAGTTGGACGGTAATGTTGGTTGTTGCGTCAATGGTGCCGGATTGGCCATGGCTACAATGGATCTGGTGAAATATTATGGTGGCGAGCCAGCGAATTTTTTGGATATTGGCGGGTCTTCTAATCCCCAGAAAGTAGTAACTGCTCTTAAAATAATCACCTCTGATCCAAACGTAGAAGTAATCCTCTTTAATATCTTTGGAGGTATTACCAGGTGTGATGATGTGGCCAAGGGGATTATCGAAGCTTTAGGTCAACTGGAAATAGAGGCTCCGATCTTTATTAGACTGACTGGGACGAATGAGGAGGAAGGTTTGAAGATACTTTCCGCCGAGGGTATGTCAGCGTTTACATCCATGGACGAAGTCGTCAAAAAAGCAGTTTCAGAAACATCGAATTGAGACAAACTGATAGGTGGTAAAAAAATATTATGTCAATTTTTGTAGATAAAAAAACTAGATTGTTGGTTCAGGGTATTACTGGTAGAGATGGATCTTTTCACACAACTGAAATGATTCGTTATGGCACAAATGTGGTGGGAGGGGTAACCCCGGGGAAAGGGGGGATGTCCTTCATTGGTCCAGATGGCCAGAAGATTCCCATTTATAATACAGTCGAGGAAGCTGTAGCTGATACTGAGGCTAATGCATCCGTGATCTATGTGCCCCCAGCATTTGCAGCTGGAGCTATGGAAGAGGCTGTTGATTCAGGAGTGGCACTTGTTGTCGCAATAACTGAGGGAGTCCCTGTCCAGGCCATGACAAAAATACATGCTTTCGCTCAAGATAGAGGAGTCAGGATACTCGGACCCAATTGTCCAGGAGTGATATCTCCTGGCAAAGCTAAAGTTGGTATTATTCCAGAACAGATCGTAATGCCAGGCCCAATTGGAGTCATATCAAGATCAGGCACCCTGACATATGAGGCGGTCATTAATCTTACAAAAGAAGGAATAGGTCAGACCACCTGTGTTGGAATAGGTGGTGACCCTCTTATTGGGACTTCATTCATTGATTGCCTGACGCAGTTCAAGGGCGATGAAGAAACAGAAGCCATTGTTATGATTGGGGAAATTGGTGGGACTGATGAACAGGATGCGGCAGAATGGATTTCTGACAATCTGGACATACCAGTTGTTGGATTCATTGCTGGACAGACCGCTCCTCCCGGAAGACAGATGGGGCATGCCGGAGCCATTATCAGCGGATCCTCTGGAACTGCGGAAGAAAAAATGCGTTGCTTTGAAAAGAATGGAGTGCGAGTAGCAGCCAGACCCATTGACATAGTCGAATTAGTCAGAGAAGTACTAGATTGATTCGAAACTGACGATTGAAATGGAAAATCGAACGACTCAAATTTTAACGGTGTTAAGCATATGGATCACACATTAGGTATTGTTAAACCAAATTCAGTAGCTTCGGGTCATACCGGAAAAATACTTAGTCTTGTAGAAGGAGTTGGATTCTCACTCGAGGCCATACGGCTGGTGCAGCTGAGCCAGACAGACGCGGAGACCTTTTACGCGGTGCATAGAGAAAGACCATTTTATCAGTCTCTGGTCAATTTTATGACTTCAGGGCCTGTGGTGCCTATGGCCCTAAAGGGTGAAAATGCTGTGCAGAAATTTAGGGAAGTGATAGGAGACACAGACCCGAATCAAGCAGAAGAAGGCACAGTCCGACAGCTTTACGGAGAATCTAAAGAAAGAAATACTATACATGGGTCAGATTCTGATGAAAATGCCAGGATCGAAATAGAGTTTTTCTTTCCGGAGTTTTTTGGCAGTACCTGACAATCCCGAAATATTCGACTCGTTGACTGAGTTCGGACCATAAGATATTTTTTGGAATGTTAGAAATAGATCTGAACCAATTAAAAAGAGATAAAACAATAGTAAGAGAAGTGGGTGTCGAGCCAGAGGAGTTCGATGTCTCACGATTCGGCTTTTGTTTAAATTCTCCAATAAGCGTAAACCTAAAGGCTTATCACGCAAACAATGAAGCACTGACAGTCAAGGGATCAATTGAGACACTTGTCGAGCAGGAATGTCGCAGATGTCTCAAACCTGTGGAGACCAAAATGATGACAAAATTGGATCTTCACTTTACATCCAAACAGGCCCCACAAATCTCAGAAAAAATAGAGGAGGAATTACAATTCGACTGGAGCCAGGGTGAACTGGATTTAATGGAATATCTATTTCAAGAGATCGTCCTAAACGCTCCAGCGTTCGTTGAATGTGACCAATCTTGCAGAGGCATTTGTGCAGGCTGTGGAAAAAATCTCAATAAACTAAAGTGTGATTGTCCAGAAAAAGCCACTGACCCTCGGTGGAATGTCCTTCTAAAAAACTATAATAAGTGAAATAAGACCATGGCAGTTCCAAAGAAAAGAACCTCAAAGCAGCGTCAACGTAAGAGAAGGACTCATTACAAAGCATCCCCAGTGAACATCGTGACTTGCTCTCAGTGCGGTGACCCAAAGCAGCCCCATAGGGTTTGCTCGAGTTGTGGATACTATAGAGACGAACAGGTTGTGGAAAAAAGCTTGGTTTGAACCTTAACAAGACATACTGCAACTCTGGCTCAAAAGACGGGAGACATAAAGAGTGCTGATTGGTTTAGATGCTATGGGAACTAACAATTCTCCCCGTACTGAAGTAGAAGGAGCAATTGACGCACTGAATAGCTCGGACTCCCATCTTCGTATCATGCTATTTGGAGATAAAGGGGCAATCGAGGAAGAGCTCGAAAAATACGAGAGAGCCTGGCCAATGGAGCGTCTCAGTATTAACCATGCGCCAGAACAGGTTTTAGTGGAAGATTCCCCTGCCAAAGTTCTAAGAAAGAAACCGAATTCTTCTATAGCAGTAGGTTTAAAGACTCTCAAAATGGGTCAATTAGACGCATTCATTAGTGCTGGGTCTACTGGCGCCGTGATGGCCGGGGCGTTGTTAACGTTACGTCCACTGAAGGGTGTTGATCGTCCTTGCATAGGCACTGTTGTCCCTACTGCTAGGGGCCCACTTTTACTCCTGGATGCGGGAGCCAATGTCGATTGTAAGCCTCACCAAATGACGCAGTTTGCTGGATTAGGAAAAGTATACGCTCAGGATTTGATGGGAATTGAAAATCCAAAGATTGGGTTGCTGAACATCGGTGAAGAGCCAGAAAAAGGAAATGAGGTTTCCTTAGCAACGTTCCAGGCTTTGAAGGCTAGCCACTTGAATTTCGTAGGAAATATCGAAGGTGGATCTATACTAGACGGGTCTTGTGATGTTCTGGTGTGCGATGGCTTTGTCGGTAATGTGGTTTTAAAATTCTACGAATCGGTTGCAAGCTTTATAAGTAATCTATTCAAGGAAAAGCTTGGCAAAGAATCGGGATCAACAGATCTAAAGGAGATATTTAGAATCTTGGATTACACTGAAACGGGTGGTGCCCCCTTATTGGGTGTTAACGGGGTGGTTGTTATCTGCCATGGAGGGTCTCCCCCGAAGGCAATTCGCAATGCAATCGGTGTTGCTGAAAAGGCTGTAAAATCTAAAATGGTTTCACATTTTGTTGAGGAAATAGATTCTTTTAGCGAAAAGGGAATGTTTCTTTGAAGAAAACTATACCTTTGGTAGAGATCGTCTCGACCGGTCGATTTCTGCCTCCTGGTGTGACAACCAATGCAGATTTAGAAGCTATTGTTGATACCTCTGACGAATGGATTACTACGAGAACAGGGATCAAAGAAAGGCGTTTGGCTGGAAATGAAATCAGCGCCGCTCAAATGGGAGCTAAAGCTGGGCTAGATGCTCTCGATAAATGCGACTTAAATCCTTCGGATATTGATTTGCTTATAGTGTCTACAGCCACACCCGACCGACTTCTTCCTTCAATGGCATGCGATGTTCAAGCACTGATCGGAGCTACCAACGCAGTCGCCTTTGATGTTGGCGGGGCGTGCTCTGGCTTCCTCTATGGATTAACTGTGGCTGAGGGACATATAGCCACGGGTCACGCTACAAACGTATTGGTTATTGCAGCTGAGAAGATGAGCTCTATACTGGACTGGAACGACCGCTCTACTTGTGTCCTTTTTGGTGATGGGGCGGGGGCATGTATCGTTCAAGGCTCTAAAGGGATCCGCGGAATTATAGGAACCCACCATGGCTCAGATGGTAATTTAGCAGAATTGTTACATAGGCCTGCCGGAGGCCTTGTTCAAATGTCCGGACAGGAGGTTTATAGAAATGCCGTTCGTTCAATGTCCCTAGCATCAGAGCGAGCATTGGAGGATGCTGGAATAAAAGCGGAGGAAATTGATCTACTGATCCCTCATCAAGCTAACGTACGGATTATAGAGTCTACGGCCCGTTATTCTGGAATACCAATGGATAAGGTGTTTGTGAACGTGGATCGATATGGCAATATGAGTTCAGCTACAATTCCAGTGGCTATGGATGAGGCAATAGAGCAGGGAGTCTTAGAGGAAGGAATGAAAGTTCTAACAGTTGCATTCGGGGCTGGTTTTGCTTGGGGTGCTCTTGCAATAAAGTGGTAAATGAGATTAAAGGGAGTTCTATAGTTTAAAATGTCTTTAGGTCTATTGTTCCCCGGTCAAGGCTCTCAATACGTTGGCATGGGTCAAGAGTTAGCTGATTCATATGACTCTGCTGCACGAATATTTGAAGAAGCGGACGACATTTTGAGTTTCAAACTGTCTAGATTGATGTGGGAAGGATCAGAATCAGATCTCCAGGAGACCAAATACGCACAGCCAGCCATTCTGACACATTCCATTGGCTCATTGGCGGTCCTGAATCAACGGTACGGCGACTCATTAACAAAGGTTTCTATGGCTGCTGGACATTCACTGGGAGAATTCTCCGCCCACGTATCAGCTGGATCTCTAACCTTTGCGGAAGCCCTGAAAGCGGTTCAATTGCGGGCAGATCTAATGCATGCAGCATGTTCTCAACAGGAAGGAGCTATGGCCGCTATCATTGGGCTAGGAGATTCAGAACTACAGTCAATTTGTGACTCTGTAACAGAACCGAATAATCGATGTTCACCAGCTAATTTTAATTCACCCGTTCAAGTGGTAATCAGTGGCGACCTTAGGGCTGTTAAAGCAGCCATGGAAATAGCCCTGCAGAAAGGGGCAAAGAGAGCTGTACAGCTAAATGTGGCCGGTGCATTTCATTCGCATTTGATGCAGTCAGCCAACAAACCATTTTCTGATTGTATGAGATCTGTAGATTTTAAACCGTCAAAATTCCCGGTCATTTCAAATGTCACCGGATCTGAAAGTGGTCCGCCTTCGGGTATTGGAGAATTGCTCGTCAGGCAATTGACGAGCCCGGTATTGTGGGCATCTTCCATTAGATATATGGTCCACCGAGGAATCTCTAGATGTATAGAGGTAGGTCCAGGAACTGTACTTAGAGGGTTGAATCGGAGAATTACAAGAGATATAGATTGTAAGTCAGTAGGGAAACCACAAGATCTTGATCAACTGGTTGATTTCTTGGAGATATCCGCAGAGTAGGAATAAACGATGACAAATGAACTTCAAGACAAAGTCGCCTTAGTAACTGGAGGCTCGAGGGGAATTGGACTGGCGATTGCTAAGGAATTGGCTCTGGCCGGAGCCAGAGTTGCCGTAGTGGCAAGACATCAGGAAGGTGCAGTCAAAGCCGCTACTCAGTTGCATGGCACTGGCCATGAAGGTTTTGGCTGCGACGTGAGTTCTAAGAATGATGTAGATGGACTAACTAAAACTGTCACCGAACACCTAGGAGTGGTTCAGGTACTGGTCAATAATGCTGGGATAGCAAGAGATAATGTTTTCATCCGAATGACTAAAGAGCAATGGGATGAGGTGCTGGACATAAATCTGACTGGGGTTTTCAATGTTACTAGAGCTTTCGCCCGTAAGATGCTGAAAACTAAAGATGCCAGTATACTGAACGTCAGTTCAGTAGTTGGCTTAACTGGGAATGCTGGTCAGGCCAACTATTCAGCATCCAAGGCAGGGCTCATCGGCCTAACCAAAAGCTTGGCCAAGGAACTGGCTTCGAGGAATGTTAGATGCAATGCGATCACGCCGGGTTTTATAGAGAGTGATATGACTGATGTGCTACCCGATTCAGTCACTAGTGACTTGAGCTCTAAGATTCCTCTCGGTTATTTTGGAGCGCCAAGTGACGTAGCAGGACTAGCGCGCTTCTTGTCTGGACCATATGCTCGCTACATTACAGGTCAAGTCATTTCAGTAGACGGTGGGTTGGCTATGCAGTGAAGGTGTAACGGTTTAATATTGTGAATGAATTGAACATCAAAAATCCGGAGGAACAATGGCAGGGGAAATTGCCAGTAAAGTAAAAGAGATCATCATTGAGGAACTAGGGGTAGATGCAGAAAAGGTAACTGATCAAGCTTCTTTTGTTGACGATTTGGGCGCCGATTCCCTAGATACGGTAGAGTTAGTGATGGCATTTGAAGAAGAATTTGATCTTGAGATACCTGATGAAGATGCCGAAAAAATGCGTACAGTAGCGGATGTTGTTAGCTATGTCAGTGCTGCTACTAATTCATAAGCGTTCATGTACACACTCTGTTGTTAGGCAAAATTCGGTCCAATGAAAAAATCTTCACGTGTTGTGATCACGGGTTTGGGTGCAGTTACGCCGCTCGGCAACGAAGTCGACACCACTTGGCTTCGTATCAAGAACGGAGAGAGCGGAGCTGGGGTTATAACCAGATTTGAACATAATGAAGAATTTCCAACTAGGATTGCATGTGAGATAAAAGATTTTGATCCTCTCAATTTTCTTGAAAAAAAAGAAGCTCGTCGTTTTGACAGATTCACTCAATATGCATTAAAGGCTGCAGACGAAGCCATTGCCTACGCTGGCCTAGAGGATGGCTCCGGATTTGTGAAGCCCGAGCGTTTCGGTGTGATTTTTGGGAGTGGTATAGGCGGAATAACTACTCTGGAGAAACAACACGATGTCCTAAGAGAAAAGGGTCCCCGATTTGTCAGCCCTTTTTTCATTCCCATGTTCATTCCTGATATAGCAGCGGGACTCATTTCAATCAGGGCGGGTGCTAAAGGTCCTAATTATGCAACAGTATCTGCTTGTGCCTCAAGCGCTCACGCTATCTGTGATGCCTACAGATATATTGCGTCAGGAGAAGCCGATGTTATGGTCGCGGGGGGCTCTGAGTCGACTTTGACACCCTTGGCCGTAATGGGATTTGCTAATATGAAGGCTTTGTCACGACGTAATGAAAACCCTGAAGAAGCTTCTAGGCCATTCGATTCTGGAAGGGATGGTTTTGTGATCGGGGAAGGCGCGGGAGCCGTACTGCTGGAGTCTCTGGAAATGGCCCGGAAAAGAGGCGCGGAAATTATAGCCGAAATCGTCGGCTATGGTGTTTCCGCCGATGCCTATCATATTACCCTCCCCGCTCCAGAAGGAGAGGGGGCGCAGTACGCAATGCAGAGAGCACTCGATTCAGCAAACCTCCGACCACAAGATGTTGACTATATCAATGCACACGGAACGTCAACTATGGCAAATGATAGAAACGAAACGATAGCGATAAGGACTGTTTTTGGTGATCACGCTGATCAACTATTAGTTAGTTCGACAAAATCAATGACGGGGCATTTATTGGGTGCGGCTGGTGGTGTGGAGACAGTTATTAGCGCATTGGCCTGCTCTGAGAACCTAGTCCCTCCCACAATCAACTACACAGACCCCGACCCCGATTGTGATCTTAACTATGTGCCTAACCAGTTGATAGAGAGCGAGATTTCAGTTGCACTCTCCAATTCTTTCGGATTCGGAGGACACAACGCTTGTATCGCCCTACGAGCTTGGGATGATGAGTAACACAATATCTCAAGCCCACCTTTTTCTCGGGTACAAATAGGAATGAAAGTCGGTTTTGGTTATGACTCCCACAGGTTCACGATGAGCCGGCCGTTAATATTGGGCGGTGTGGTCATTCCAGAAAACCCAGGACTTCAAGGTCACTCTGATGGAGATGCGTTATCTCACGCAATCGCTGATGCTATCCTTGGCGCAGCAGGGGCGGGGGACCTTGGGAGTTATTTTCCTTCTGATGACCCGGAATGGAAAGATTGTGATTCTCTTTTAATACTGAAAGAGATAATTGGCATCATAGGAGACGCTGGTTTGAAAATCGGGAATATAGATGCCACGATAGTTTGCGAAAAACCAAAAATAAGTCCCTACAGAGAGGTTATCACTCAAAGCCTTTCTAGGACCATGAGAATAAACCAGAAGAGGTTGTCTATAAAAAGTAAATCAAACGATCAGATGGGCTGGATTGGTTCTGAGGTAGGTATGGCTGTGTATGCAGTCACTCTTTTAGAGACAATGTAGGAGTTGTAGACGCTACTAATATGAGCGAGTCAAGATGTGGCAAATCATTGGTGTTCTGAAAGAACTGCCTGTCGCTCTTTTCTATTGCCTCCTTGGGTTGGGGGCTTTCGTTGAAAACCTGTTTCCACCAATACCGGCAGATACGTTTGTGCTATTAGGAGGAGCCCTAGCAGTTTCTAGTGGGGTACTCAAGGTCGATCTGATATTTCTTACGGTATGCTCCACAAACATTGTAGGTGCTCTAATTGTCTATGGTATAGGTTACAGTTACGGAGGCCCATATTTTCAACGAAAAAGAGGGGGCAAAATATTTAACCATAAACAATTAGAAGAGCTGGAAATATTCTATCACAGGAACGGATTGATGGCATTGTTCTTCGCACGATTCATACCGGGTTTTAGGGTAGCAGTTCCAGTATTTGCTGGCATTGTCCGACTAAGTCCCGTGAAGACAGTAGTGGTTATTGGATCCGCTTCTGCAGTCTGGTACAGCTTTCTTCTGTATGCTGGTTTAGTCATTGGTGAAAACATGGCCGCTATCACTGAGTTCCAGGACAGATTGAACTTGATGTTGGGAGTTATAGCGATACTCCTGACTGCATACGCTACATGTTGGTGGATGGGCAGTCGTGGGAGTAAGTGATGATAACGAAACAAGCCAGTGATTTATCCAGATGGCATGCAGATCAATTCATGGAATATCTCAGTTTTGAGAGGGGCATGTCATCTGCTACCTTGCTGGCTTATCGAAGAGAGATTGTAAGAATGATGGATTTTCTGGTAGGGCAAGGGATCTTAGTTCCCCAGGGAATCACAACGGAAGTATTGCGTAGTTATATGGGTCATCTGGCAAAGGTGGGCCTTTCTCCAGCTTCTGTTAAACGCGCCCAGTCAGCGCTGAGGACCTATTTTGGCTTTTTAGAACAAGAAAAGATAATTTCGGCAAATCCGTCACTTGATATCAGGAGTCCCAAGACCACTCGAAAGATTCCAGAATATTTGACTCAGCAAGAGATGTTGAAGCTTCTGGAAGGCACTCCCGCCGACTCTGCATACTACTGGAGAAATCAGGCCATCCTGGAATTTCTATATGCTACTGGCGCCAGGGTCTCTGAGGTGGCATCGATCACATTGGTCAATCTTGACTTGGAAAGAAGACTTTGTTTGGTGATGGGGAAGGGATCCAAGGAAAGGCTGGTGCCTCTGGGTACCGAATGTTGTGTTGCTCTGCGTCGATACTTGACAGACCTGAGACCAAGCCTGATAAGTGACAGTATGACCGACATTGTTTTCTTAAATCGCAGAGGGAGCGGACTGACGACTAGGGCGATCCATCAGATAGTCCAAAAGGCAGGAAGAAATGCTGGTTTAAAGAAAAAAGTGAGTCCTCATACTCTAAGGCATAGTTTTGCAAGTCATCTACTAGACGGGGGTGCCGACCTTATGGCCGTTAAAGAACTTCTTGGACACGCTGATATCAGCACTACTCAGATCTACACCCATGTCGATCGCAAGCATCTACAGAAAATACACCGGGATCATCATCCGAGAGGATGATGAAATTGTGACTATAACAAGTGCAGTCGGTCTTCTCAGTGCTATCTGATTGGCTCAGTCTTTTTCAATTCAGAGAATAATTCTGCAGGTCTTTCGACAGATTCCAATAGGTTCAAAGCTTCGGTGAGAACTGGATCTCTCTCCAGACGCAATTCGATGGAACGTCCTAGCTGTTCCATCCTTTGAGCAATTCGGGGAAGTAGTCTCCAGCGTAGGTAGCTTTGTATCTCATCGCTGGCAAGTAGCTCACTTAGTTCAGATTCTTCCTCAAGTAACTCTATAAATGATTTAAAATCTACAGATGACAAGGAAGGCCGAGAGATTTCTGCTTGTTTATTTTTCTCAGATTGTTCAAAAGCAAACTCTTCGATCCTGAGGTCGAATGGAATTTGTTTCTGCGCCATCTGAGAGAGAAAATCCCTCTCTAGCAAAGTCAGCGTATCATTAAGAATTGTCACGTCGGGGAACACCCCGCCACCAGCATTGAGTGTTCTTCCCTTGGGAGTAAGGACGGTGGGAAATGTATCGGGGTTTTCTGGGAGTGTCCTACCTTGGATATTACGAGGCCTGTGCAGGGATCTTCCCAAGGGGGTGAACCACTCACCTGTAGTGAGCCTCAAATGTCGATCTTCACTTAAACGGAAAACATTTTGAAACACCCCTTTGCCAAATGTTCTTTCGCCCATAATCAGTGCCCTGTCGTGGTCTTGGAGCGCTCCCGCTATAATCTCGGATGCGGAAGCAGAGAATCTATTCACAAGGACTACGACGGGTTTGTTGGGGATCATGTCCATTTCACGTGCATTCCAAGATTCATCGACATTTCTTCCTGATCGCCCGGGAGTCCTGCTTTCAGCGCTAGCTAAGCGTTTACCTCTGTCTAGAAAGAGGTCGGCTATTTTCAGGGATTCATCTAAATAGCCTCCAGGGTTTCCTCTTAAATCAAGGATGACTCCACGGGCACCACTCAATTTGGTCAAAGCTTCTTCAATTTCATCGGCTGATCCTCTTGCCACTCTATCTAAGGCAATATAGCCCTGGTTATTGCCGATAACATCTGAGATGACTGCGCTCACATGGACGCTATCTCGTGTGATCGTTGAAGTGACAGGAGCTCCGAGTCCCTGTCTGGCTATGGTAACGTTTACCGTTGTACCCACTTGACCTCTAATTGAGTCGGATACATTACCTGTAGACCACCCTTCAGTACTGACCTCGTTAACACCTATTATCCTGTCCCCAACAATTAAGCCCGATCGCTCGGCTGGGGTCGACCTGAAGACGGCGGTAATTGTGATGGATTCGTTCAACTGGGTTATTTGTACTCCAATACCAGCATAATTTCCAGTATTGCTCTCTTGAAACTGATCAAACTCCACGGGATTGTAGGCCTGAGCGTATGGGTCATTCAATTCCTGTAGTAGCCCTTTCACTGCTTTTTCCCAAAGGAGGGAATCAGGTATCTGTTCTAGTCCGTAGTTGCGGATAGTTTCAAAGGCACTTAAGAACATTTGTGCCCCTGGGGATACACCCCTATTTAATCCGTCCCTGTAATTATTTGAAGATTGACTTGCAGCAGGCTGAGCTATAAGTACTGTTGTAAGCAGGCAAAGTAGAATTCGCAGTATCATAAAGTTGGTTTATGGTCGATGGTTAGATTGTATTACAAATGTAAGGAATAGGATTTTCTAAGGAACAGTGTAAATTTATCTTGTCCGAAGTTCCATTCGCCCTTCCAGGATACTTTGTTCATGACAGGACCGAAAGAGCGTAAACAGATGAAGGTAGGGTTGGCTCAGATCAAACCGATCAAGGCGGACCTATCTACAAACGTAGCTAGAATCAAAACGATGATAGCTGAATCTGTTGATGACATTGATCTAATGGTGTTTTCTGAAACCAATTTGAGCGGATATTTCCTTGAGGGTGGTGTTTCAGAGGTTGCTTTGACAGTGGACTCCTTAATAGAGTCGCTGGGACGTCCTCCAGGGAATTGTCCAGACATAGTGTTAGGATTCTACGAAGACCACATAGATGGACCCTTCAACAGTGTAGCATATTTCGAGCCAGGCCTCGAGCAGTTCAATTTGAAGCATGTCCACAGAAAGCTGTTTCTACCTACTTACGGAGTGTTTGATGAGGCACGGTTTGTTAGGTCGGGAAAGGAACTAAGCTCGTTCCCCACAAAACACGGAATGATGGGTTTGTTAATCTGTGAAGATATGTGGCACTCTCTGCCCTCTACGATTCTAGCCCTGCAGGGTGCCGAAGTAATCATTGGTGTCAGTGCTAGTCCAGCGAGAGACTTCAAGAGGGATGGACGAGGTTTACCAGGCAATCTAAAGAGATGGGATACATTGATTCCCTCCATTGCAATAGAGCATGGCATCTTCGTTGTGGTAAGCCAGCTGGTTGGATCTGAGGCGGGAAAAATATTTCCTGGTGGTTCAATTGCTAGCTCTCCCGACGGTTCAATTATAGGTCGATCACCTTTGATGGAAGAAGGCGTAACGAGCGTCATAATTAACACCGAAGAAATTTATAGATTAAGAGCGAAGACCCCCTTGCTCTCGGACCTTCAGGGAGTGCTGCCAATGCTTTGTAAGGCTCTAATTGAGGCAATTGATCCCAATCCCCAAGACGAGCCGTGGATGGAACATCATCATAGGAAATTACCGAAACCATCAGGGACCAAGCGGCAACCTGAGACATATGCCATCCCTGGTGCTGAACATATTTTTGACTTGGATTTGGAGTTAGTGGAGAAAGTGTTAGTGGAATTTGTTAGGGATGAGTTCAATCGCAATAGAGGGTTTGGTAAGGCTGTTATTGGACTATCTGGTGGTGTTGATTCCAGTGTGGCTCTCTACTTGGCTGTTTCTGCCTTGGGACCAGAAAATGTTATTGGTGTTAAAATGCCCTATTCCACTTCAAGTGCTGAAAGTCTAGAGCACGCGGATTTAGTGCTGAAAGCCACCATGGCTCAAGAAAGAATGGTTGATGTGTCCCGTCCCATAGATTCTTATATCCAGCGATATGAAGAAGATCTGAGTCCTTCTAGACGAGGCAATCTTGCAGCCCGATTTCGGTCACTTGTGCTCTTCGATCAATCTGCCAAGGAAAATGCGCTACCACTGGGAACAGGGAATAAATCAGAAAGATTGTTGGGATATTATACCTGGCATGCTGACGATTCTCCTCCCATCAATCCCATTGGGGATCTTTACAAGTCTCAGGTGTGGGAGCTTGCTCGCCATTTGGGGGTTCCCAGTGTCATTGTGGATAAACCTGCATCTGCCGATTTGGTCGCAGGTGTAAACGATGAGGATGAGTTGGGAATTAGTTACGAACAAGCCGATCCAATCTTGTATTGGTTATTAGAGGGTTACAGCCCAGAGGAATTGAAGCGCAATGGATTTCCAGACACGAATGTCGAGTTAGTTTGGAGGCGTCTTTCTCAAACACATTGGAAGAGAGAACTGCCAACGGTAGCAATGATGTCCTCTACTGCCATTGGTGAATTCTATTTGCGCCCCAAAGATTTCTAGTTTGCTGTGGATATTAGTAAGCTCTTTGCAGTGGAAATATGCTCTTATTAAGATGGAGATATTGATAAAACCAGTATGATATTAGTTATAGATAATTACGACTCATTCACATTTAATCTTGTCCAACTATTGGGCGAAACAGGTCATCGACTCCAAGTCTGCCGAAATGATGCGTTGACATTTACGGAGGCGGAACAACTGCGCCCCACTCACGTGGTAATATCTCCTGGTCCATGCACACCCAAGGAAGCCGGTGTAAGTACAGAGCTTTTTCGTTTTCTTAACCCCAGTATTCCGATTCTCGGCGTTTGTTTAGGCCACCAAGCTTTAGGTGAAGCTTTTGGAGGCAAGACTATAAAAGCAGACAAATTGATGCATGGAAAAATCGGAATGATTCAGCATGCTGGTAAGGGTATATTTGAGGGTATCCCTAATCCTTTTGCTGCTGCGAGGTATCATTCTCTAGTCACTTCTTCTGCCGACCTTCCAGAAGATCTTATTCCAGTGGCTTGGTCGGCTGATTCGGATCCTGTGGAGAGAGGAGAAATACAAGCGATGCATCATATTGATAGACCACTGTGGGGTGTGCAGTTTCATCCCGAGTCTCTCTTTTCAGAACATGGCAAGAAATTGATCCATAACTTTCTTGAATTGTAAAAACGTTGCCACCCTTTCTTGGCATCTGTACCTTTCAAGCCGACCGTTAAGTCCAAATAGACATTAGAGCCCTGCGACATTGATAGAACAAGTTTTGGGAGTTATTCCGGCGAGACTGAACTCCTCTCGTTTACCTCGAAAAGCCCTTTTGCCGCTGGCTGGTAAACCGTTGATATACTGGGTATGGACAAACGCGGTTAGGATGGATGTTTTTGATGAATTATTGATCGGTACTGACAGTGAAGAGATTGCAGAGGTTTGTGGTCGATTCGGAGCTTGTGTGGAACTGACTGGCTCTGAGCACTCCTGCGGTACCGAGAGGGTTGCCGAAGTAGCAAATAAAAAGGACTACAAAAAATACGAGCTAGTGATAAATATCCAAGGAGATTTACCCTTACTGGGAGAGAGCTGCTTGGAATACATGCTAATGGAATTGAGGGATAAATCGTTCGATATAGTTACTTGTGGAACTAAATTTAAGAATGAGTCAGAATGGAGAGATCCCTCGAAAGTTAAAATGAATCTAGATTCCTCAGGATCGGTACTGGGTTTTTCTAGGAAGGGTGCCTTCGGAAATCACCAAGAAGCTCCTGGTTGGAATAATGAAGCACACTATAGACACATAGGTGCCTACGGTTGCATGAGGGAAATTCTGATAGATTGGGCAGGAGCTCCTAGGGGAGCCAAGGAAGAAGAGGAAGGCCTGGAGCAATTGAGGGCTATGAAACTGGGGTTGACCATAGGAGCAGTTATAGTGCCCAGCGATGCGGGCGCAGTTGATACTTTTGAAGATGTCAGCCGGATCGAAGAGAAGCTGGCAAAACTTAAAATACCATATGAAAAATAACGAGATAACAACAAAGTATATTTTTGTAACAGGCGGCGTAGTGTCGGGTCTTGGCAAAGGCATTATTGCTGCTTCGTTAGGCAGAATACTTAAGGAAAGAGGCTTGAGGACGACTTTGCAAAAGTTTGATCCTTACATCAATGTTGATCCTGGTACAATGTCTCCATTTCAACACGGCGAAGTATTCGTGACAGATGACGGTGCAGAAACAGATCTGGATTTGGGACATTATGAAAGATTTATAGACGAATCTTTGTCTCAAGCGAACAACGTGACCACTGGCCGTATCTACCAGGATGTGATCAAGAAAGAAAGAAGAGGTGACTATTTAGGGTCTACCGTTCAAGTGATCCCACATGTCACTGATGAGATTAAGCATCGGTTAAAACACTTGGCTCCAGATTATGATGTCATAATTACGGAGATTGGCGGGACAGTAGGTGATATTGAGAGCCTACCCTTCCTAGAAGCTATAAGGCAATTCCGACAGGATGAAGGCAGAGAGAATGTGATGTTTATTCATCTGACCCTCGTTCCTTATCTGACGGCAGTAGGTGAATTAAAAACGAAGCCTACTCAGCATTCTGTGAGAGAGCTTATGACAATTGGTATTCAACCCGATGTACTAGTTGCCAGGTCCGAGCATCCACTGAATGAATCATTAAGAAAAAAGATAGCTCTTTTTACGAATGTACCGCCTCAAGCTGTTATCGAAGCCAGAGACGTTTCTACAATCTATCAAGTGCCTTTGGAGCTAAGGGATCAAAATCTTGATGACGTGGTACTCCAAAGGTTGGGCTTGACCAGGGAGCCAGCGGAATTACTTGAATGGGAAGGCATGGTCAAAAGGATAACCCAACCCAATTTGGGGCAAGTTAAAATCGCGATTGTTGGCAAATATACCGAATTGGTGGATGCTTATAAATCGATCCATCAGGCCCTGATCCACGGCGGGATTTTTAATGATGTCGGTGTTGAGATGTCATGGATTTCAGCCGAAGACTACGAAAATGGTGCAGCCCTAGAGGGGCTAAAGGATTATGATGCATTATTGATACCTGGTGGTTTTGGAGAAAGGGGGGTTCCAGGGATGCTTATGGCTGTAGAGTGGGCAAGGGAAAACAAATTGCCTTTCTTTGGGATCTGTCTTGGACTACAGGTGGCCATAATAGAGTACTCTCGTAACATCTGTAAATTACCAGATGCAGATTCGATGGAGTTTTCGGACAATACGGAGCAGCCGGTAATTTGCCTTATGGATTCCCAGCGGAATGTTACACGAAAGGGTGGCACAATGAGGCTTGGATCTTATCCAGCCATGTTGGCCAAGGATTCTAAGGCGGCGAATATTTATTGTAGTTCGGAAATTGAGGAGAGGCATCGCCACAGGTATGAAGTAAACAATGACTTCAGGACTTATTTAGAAGAGGGTGGCCTAAGTATGTCAGGGACTTCTCCCAATGGTGAACTTGTAGAGATGATAGAACTAGAGGATCATCCTTGGTTCGTAGCTTGCCAATTCCACCCTGAATTGAAAAGTCGACCTACTCGTCCCCATCCACTTTTTGCATCTTTTATCGAAGCAGCTTTGAAGAGCTCTAAGAGATCAAATTCCGAGTAGCACTAATATTTCTAATCCGCCCTTGCTACAGGAATTTAGCGTAATAGCTGGTCCTTGTGTGCTAGAATCAAGTGAACTGAACCTCAAGGTAGGTATCGAACTAGCAAAAATCTCCCAAGATCTGAAAATTCCGATAATTTTCAAGGCATCCTTTGACAAAGCCAATCGGTCAAGAGTGGATTCTGCTAGAGGCCCTGGCTTGAAGGAAGGACTTGTTTTGTTGTCTGAGGTTAAGAGGGAGACAGGCCTGCCTATTCTCACAGATATCCATGAACCATATCAGGCTAGAGAAGTGGCAGAGGTTGCTGATATCATACAAATACCAGCTTTTCTAGTAAGACAGACAGATTTGCTGTTGGCGGCAGGAGAAACGGGGAAGCCAGTGAACATCAAGAAATCTCAATGGATGTCTGTTCAAGAACTAAAAGGAGCTTTAGGTAAGGTCAGGGATACTAATACCCAGCAAGTTATCTTTACA
Organism: Longimicrobiales bacterium; assembly: GCA_045561015.1. Lineage (GTDB taxonomy): Bacteria > Gemmatimonadota > Gemmatimonadetes > Longimicrobiales > Gaopeijiaceae. Next base: position 55,574 of record JBJKYO010000072.1, read on the forward strand.
GAGAGGGGCACTTTTTTCGGCTACGGTGATTTGGTTGTAGATATGCGAAATTTCCAGAGAATTGAAGAAGAATTGGCGTGTCCAGTATATTTTGACGGTACACATTCAGTTCAGAAACCAGGGCAACATTTTGGGTCAACTGGGGGTGAATCCATCTTTACCCGCTCTCTTGTACTAGCGGCTGTAGGTGCTGGTTGTGGAGGATTGTTTCTGGAGGTACATCCAAATCCAGCGAGTGCTCCGTCAGACAGGACGACTATGATGCCACTAAACGAACTGCGCAGCCTTTTAGAAAGAGTCCTTGAACTAAGGAGTGTACTGCAATGAAAGATCCAGAATTGATTGTAGACGAGCGCAAAATAGCATCAAAAATAAAACTATTGATTCTAGACGTAGATGGAGTGCTTACCGATGGTGGAATAGTGGTTGGGCACACATCAGACGGAAGAGAGGTGGAGCTAAAGCGCTTCAATTCCCAGGATGGATTAGGATTGAAACTAATTAAACGCTGTGGTATCGAGATAGCAATCGTGTCTGGGAGGGTGTCTTCAGCCACTACATATAGAGCAGCAGAGCTAGGAATAGTTGAATGCCACCAAGAGGCCTCAGGAATAAAGTTACCGATAGTGGAGAAGTTATTAAAAGAAAGATCCTATGGGTGGGAGTCGGTTTGCATGATAGGAGATGATTTGGTGGACCTACCTGTTTTGGAAAAGTCTGGGTTACCAGTAGCTGTAGCAAATGCCGTTCCAGAGATAAAAAGTATCTGCAAGTGGATAACCGAAGTACCTGGAGGTGATGGTGCAGTGCGAGAAATTTGTGAAAAATTGATCAAAGCGAAAGGTAAGTGGGGCGAGATATTAAATGACTATTCCTCTGAAAAATCTTAGGATAGAATTGCCTTTGGTATCACATGGCCCTGGAAATCAATCACAAACTGCTAGAGATTACAGGATAAACATTGTAAAAATATAGATATTTATGGGGAATCACATGGATATAGGTAGAGTGAATCCTGCGAATTTGTTGGTCCTGGCTTCGTCATTGTGTTTACTGCAATGCACAGATGATCAGTCGCAGTCGACTACTGATAAAGGTTTCGAGGACATCAAAGCTGATTATGTGATTTTTGGTCTCACTGATTATTTGACCAGGGACGGTGTCAGGGAAGCACTGGTCGAAGCAGATACTGCCTATTTTTATAGAGATTCCACCGTGGTGATACTCCAAGGTAATGTTCGGTTGTGGGCGTATAATCGTGATCTGGGGACGGAGAGAGCACGGGTTACTGCCGATAGGGGTCGTTTAGATACTGTTAATAATTCAATGATTGCCCGAGGCAATGCTATTTTACTGGTAGAAGCGGATGGACGCCGAATTGAAAGCCCAGAATTAAACTACCATCCCAGCAGGGACGCCATCTCCAGTGATTCAGCCACGATCTTATATGAGGATGACATGGTAGTCGAAGGAACTGGTTTTGACGCAGATCTGAATTTTGTAAATGTTAGAATCAGGAATGGAAGGACTCGGGGTGGAGTGATACGCTAGTGGTAAAGTGTTTAACTACGTGCGCCTTCTTGGGGATTACCCTGGCAGCCGGGCCGGTAACAGCCATGCAGGTTCAAGTTTGTGACTTAATCTCATCCGACCAGATAAATTCGGCTGGAACGACTGGAATCCGAGTTAGTTATCTTTCAAGGCCTTTTTTTAGATGTAGCGATGGGACACAAATCAAAGCAGACAGCTCTGTTACATATGAAACTACAGGGCTAACCACTTTTATTGGAGATGTGGTGTTCAGAGAGGGGGGCCGAGAGATGCAAGCTGATGAGGCCCAATACTACAGCTCAATGGGAAGATTAGAAGCAGAGGGAAATATTCAAGTGCGGATGATGGAGAAAAATGAAGTGATCGTTGGAGATCGGCTTTCATTATTGCAGCAAAACAGGGATAGATCGGAAGACCTCATGACTGTTCGAGGTAGCCAAGCATACGCCTTGATCTCGCCAGAGAGAGCTGGTGCGACTGTAGAAAGCAATGATTCCCGTATTAATGCTGATCTCCTGCATCTAGTAGGGGACAGGATTCTTCAAGCTGTGGGAAATGTAAGTGTGCAACGTAACTCCTTGGAACTCTACGGTGATTCGCTAGAACTTCTTCAGGACGGGACTAGGACAAAATTGTTTTTTAACGCAGAGATCCGTGGAGCACGAGGTAATTCAGGAATATCCACAAATGTTAAAGGCGATTCAGTTAATATTTTGTTTTTCGACAGTGTACTAGAGCAGATACAATCGATGGGAAGAGCTGAGGTCGAATACGACAACGGCAATGGTAGCGTTAGGGGGTCGGAAGTGGAGATGTTCTTTCGGGATGAAGAACTAAAGCAAATCACCTCAACAGGCGATCATGCCTTGGTTGCAGAGGTGATAGATAGTGGTCTTCGAGCAGTCGCAACTGTAGAAGATTTCACCATAACGGGAGACTCTGTAGATCTCAGATTGGAGAGTGGAAATTTGGTGAGTACTGCGGCCTTTGGAAATGCTCGAGGGACATCCCATTCCGTATCTAACGAACCTGCTACCGTTATGCCTTCTCTTTTGGAAGAAGACTGGATAGAGGGTGATACAGTTGTTGTTCTGTTTTCTGAATCGATGTCACCTCAGGACTTGTCTGCAGAAAACAACAAGAGGGTAATAGAAGAAATGACTGCTTTTGGTGCGGCACGCAGTTTCTTTCGTAGGCGCACAGTACCAGAACAAAATGGCTCGGGGGAAACACCTGAGTCAGAGATGGAACTGAATTATGTCCGTGGTGATGAAGTGCGAATTCTGTTTTCCAATGGTGAGGTGCGACAAATGGAAGTGGTTAATGCACAGGGTTCATTTCTTCAGCCTACAGGAAGACCAGATACGACAGCAGCTAGCCCTAATATGACGCTGAGGAGAAATAGGGATGATGATTGACGAGAAAGGGATAGACCCTTCGGGATTTTCTGATTTTCCAGATAAAAGTAAACTCTACGCTGAACAACTGAATAAGTCTTACCGGAAGAGGCTTGTTGTAGACGATATGAATATTTCTGTAAGTCAGGGAGAAATTGTGGGGCTTCTAGGACCGAATGGAGCTGGTAAAACGACAACATTTTATATGCTGGTGGGTCTCATAGCTCCTGATTCTGGGAAAGTATACTTGGACGAAATCGATTTAACTAAAGTTCCTATGTTTCGCAGGGCTAGAATGGGACTAGGTTACTTGGCACAAGAGCCTTCGATCTTCAGACAATTGTCTGTAGAGGATAACATTAGGGCTATCCTCGAAACTATGGAGTTGCCCAAGGAAACAGCTGAGAAACGGTTGGAGTCCCTTGTTCAAGAGTTGTCTTTGGCCCATGTACGTAACAGTAAAGCCTACTCTCTGTCTGGTGGAGAACGCAGGCGACTGGAAATAACTAGAGCTCTTGTTCAACAGCCTAAATTCATGCTCTTGGATGAGCCTTTTGCGGGGATTGATCCCATAGCAGTACATGATATACAAGACATCGTAGCCAGGCTAAAAACCAGGGGTATAGGGGTTATCATTTCAGATCATAATGTTGAACAGACAATGGAAATCGTCGACAGAGCCTATATAATGTATGAGGGCAAGGTGAGGGTTAGTGGGACCGTATCGGAATTAGTATGGAACGATGAGGTTGCAAAAATCTATCTTGGTCCAGCTCTCACTGAGCGACTCCGTGACAGGTACCCTCAGTTAGAAGGGCGTTGAAGCGGTTATGAATCTCCTAAATAATCGTCTGTTCCAAGTTCAAGATCTCCGGCAGGAAATGCGGATCAATCCACGCCTGTATCAGAGCATGGAGTTGCTATATATGCCACTCTTGGAGCTACAGAAACATCTTGAAACAGAGTTGGAAGAAAATCCCTTTCTAGAACTTACGGAATCCGATA
>JBJKYO010000073.1:0-5498 GCA_045561015.1 Longimicrobiales bacterium
TTCACGCTCTGAAAAAACGGGCAGTTGGTATTCTCCCGACGCTATATCTGGAGTGGAAGATTGAGAAGGAGGTTCATTGGGTTGGTTGCAAGCCATTCCCACCACAAGGATCATGATCGGAAGTAGTACTCTCATTTTTGTCGCTCCGTTAAAAGTAGTCTGGTTCTTGGATTTACTTAGATGTCACTCCCATCCGATCTGTTGAAAGAAATAATGGGGATTCCAGATTTTTGTTAAGTGCTTGATTTTGTCTTCGGAAAATTCTAGAGCATAAACGTAATCGACAGTCCCTTGTAACCCTGTGGGTTCTAAAGGCCCACCTTCACCTGTGTGGGTTCCCGAAAATACGGCGAAGAATGAGACATGTTTGTTCCCTTCGTCGACTGTAATCGATTTAAGATCATATCCACAATCTGGCATAAGACCCACTACTCCTTGCATCCAATCAGCATAATCCTGGATTGTAGTGACTTCCAATAACGGCGCCGCATGGGAAGAGAAGGATGCATCTTCCACACAATACTCTTTACAGGCCGCCCAACCTCTACCGGCTTCACAGGCTTCAAAAAAACTGTTGGCTGTTTCTTTCATATTGGACATGTCGTCTCCCCATTATGGTTTGTGTGTTAATTAGGACAGTACTACCTATGAGCTTCTCGCGCACCCTCTGTCCAATTCCAGGGCCATGTCTATTATATACGCATATCAGTATAATAATAGGTGTTGACAGTAAAGTATTCGCCAAAATAGACTGATATTAATGGGATGATAAGAGCGAACCAGAAGATTCGATAGGTCCGAAATAGCACGCAAATTAAAAGGAGGGTATATCAAAAAACTGTTATTACTACTTTTGGAGGATGAAGTAGAGAGATACCATAAACTAGATGACCATCAAGGAGAGATGTATGGAAGTCGTAGGCCAGGGTTTTCAAGGCGCTAGTAGGGTGGCGAGCTGAGGACACTATGAATTGTACCAAACGGGTGCTTCGCCATTGTCGTGACCGGCCGCTATCTCCAGCTATCTGTACCGTAGATAGTGGCTGTGCTTCGTTCGATGATATCAAAGTCTTGGCTAACGGTGCACAGTCTCTCGCTTCCTCCGAGGGACTCACAACTGGTGACGTAGTTCTTGTGTTGTCTCCTCCAGATCCCTTGCTGTATGCGACTATACTTGGATTTCTGGGACGAGGAATTGTAGTACTCTTTGTAGAGCCTTGGCTTCCTGTCCAAGAAATCGAACACGTTCTGCAGCGTGTGCAACCGAAAGCGTTTGTGGGTTCGCGGTTAGCACAGCTTTGGGCTTTGCGCATCAAGGCAGCTCGTAAAATACCCCGTTGGATCCACATAGGGGCTCTGAAGCACCATGCTGGCCAAGGCGACTTTGATTGTATCGATCTGGATCCAACATCTCCTGCCACGATTACTTTTTCTTCGGGAACCACTGGTGCGCCAAAAGGAATCGTTAGGAGCCACTCTTGTATGTCAGCAATACATGACGGACTTAGTGATCCCCAACGCTTTGGCCACTTCGAGAAGCCCGACCTGTGTCTATTTCCAAATATGGCTCTCCTTCATCTGGGTACTGGGAGAGGATCGCTCTTGGTTCCCAAGAAATGGAGCACTCGAGCCCTTAGACACCTTTCCCAAAGAGCCGATACGTTGAAGACTGCAAGTCTCACAGCCGGACCAGCTTTTTTAAAACGGCTACTACAGTTCACAGATGTACATGAAGGTTTCGGTGATCTCAAGTCGATTACGATCGGCGGAGCTCAGACGGACTGTTGGATCTTTGAGCAAGGGTTCGACCGGTGGGCTGACGCACGCTGGATTCACTTGTATGGTGGCTCTGAAGTGGAGCCTGTTGCCTGTGTGGATGCTCGTGAATCAGTTTCGAAAAGCCGGCAACGAGAACTTTTTCAAGCACTTTTCATAGGGGGTCCAGTTCCAATTGTAGAAGCAAGACCTGAAGCTGATGGACTTCGGGTGTCTGGTGCGAATGTTGCCAAACAACTTGGCGCCACAGACGAAAACACTCCAATGGATCTAACTAAAAAGCATTGGCACAATATGGGAGACCGGATACTCGCTGACGATGAGGGTTGGTGGTATACAGGAAGGGTCGCTCAATCCGAAGATGAGTTTAATCTAGAACAACGAATCTATTCGTTGCTGGGGACAAGCGCCTGTTTCGTAAGTCGTGTGTCCAACGATCGACTCGTTCTATTCGGTGAGGACATCAATCGACGCGTGGCTTCCGTTGATCATTTCGGTTCTGTTTTCCCCGAAGTCGAAGGGTTGGAAAATGTGTCGATCGTTAGGGATCGACGTCATCGTGCAAGGATCGATCGAAAGGGCACATTAGCGCAAACTAGTTTTGGGAGAAATTGATCTGATGCTGGAAAAGGATATTGCTTCGCAGAGGACACGGTTCCAGTCTTCTGCCTGGATCACATTTGCTAAAGAACGTTTTCAGATTCCGGGCGTTTTAATTGTTGCGATAGCACAGTCTGCTTCAGCTCAATATGTCGTTTCTAATGCCTTGGATTGGCTTGCACTGGCGATCGCAGTCACAGGAATCACGATTTTGCTAATCACTATGCGTATGATGGATGAGCTAAAGGACTTTGATACGGATAAGGTTGCTCATCCAGATCGCCCGTTACCGCGAGGATTGATTTCACCTCAAGAAGTGCGATCAGGGCTCTGGATTGGAGTGGGTATACTGCTCCTAACGTCTACCCTTATTGGTCTATTATGGAATCCTGTGGCTGGGTGTCTTCTCGGTTTGAGTGTTGGGTATTCACTGCTGATGTACCGAGAATTCTTTGTGCCAGAGGCCATAGGGGCGAGACCCTTTTGGTACGCTATTACCCATCAAATTATTCTCGTTCCCATCTACGCGTTTGCGACTGCCACGGCGTTCCCCGAAGCAACGTTCACTTCTGCTGTGTTATGGTTTGCTATGACTGGCTTGGGGGCATCATTTGCTTTGGAAGTTTGCCGTAAGCTCGATCCAAATGCGCATCCAGCCCTTGGAACATATCTGTCAGTGGTAGGTTGGGGTGGCACAGTAACAGCTGTTGTTGGCTCAGTGGGGTTAGCGAGCTACGCCTCATACCAGATTGGAGTTCACACGATCTTATGGCCGATAGCGATAGCTTTATTGGGAAGCCTAGCTCTGACGGTGATGCGACCTCAGCGCTTCAAGTGGACAGCTGGATTAGCCGCTCTATTCGTGCTTGCCCAGGTGTTTGCTCCCACGATCATTCATTTTACAGGAGCTTTGTGATGACGATTGAGCCACTAGGTCCAGAATCACCAGGGGAAGTATTGGCCACTCGGGCTGGTGGCAAGGCTACTCAACTAGCGACTCTCGGTCGATTCGGTTGCTCTGTTCCAAATTGGTTCTGTATTCCAGTCGAGGGTTTCGACGCTGCCTTGGCTGAGGCACAACTTGGTAAAAATTTAGAAACCATTCCCACTGGGGTGTTCTCCTTACCCGTACCCGCCAAGATTTTAGAACTGATACCGGCAGCTCTCGCGCAATATGAACTCAGCGAAGATTTTGTGGCAGTCAGGTCGAGCGGACTTGATGAGGACGGACTAGAACACTCATTCGCTGGACAGTTTGAGTCTTATCTGTATAGACGTGGACCGGAAGCGATTGCAGAAGCCATCGGCCGCTGTTGGGCTTCGGCTTTCTCCGAGCGTAATGTGGCTTACCGCAACGCAATCGGGAAAACTGATTCAGTACCTCGCATGGGTGTGATCATACAACGGATGATTGCTTCTGAATCAGCTGGAGTTGCTTTCTCAAGAAACCCACTAGCTCCTGGAGATCGCAAAGCACTCATTGTGGAGAGCGTTTGGGGTCAAGGGGAGGGGATTGTTAGTGGTAAATTGGACAGTGACCATTTCGTAGTAGATCGAAGTACGGGTGAATATGAGGCTAACCTGGCTACCAAGAAGACTGCGATCGTCCAAAACCCTGAGGGTGGCATACATGAGGTCACGCTTGACGATGTCCAGGCGCGAGATGCGTCTCTCACTTCTGACCAAGTCCGTGAGATCGCAGACTTGGTGCTTCGTCTCGAGAGCGAACTGGGATTGCCACAGGATCTTGAGTGGGCCATAGCTGATGGGCGCCTGTTCGCGCTTCAGACACGGCCGATTACGACCTTACCTCCCGATGCTGTGTTCGAAGAGGACGTCGCAGGAAGTAAAACAGTCATCTGGGACAACTCAAATATCGTTGAGAGTTACTCGGGCGTAACGACTCCTCTAACTTTTTCTCACGTGAATCATGCGTATCGTGAGGTCTACTTTCAGACGTGCGGTTTGCTGGGGGTACCACAGAGTGTGATTGAAGCCCACGAGGATATGTTCAGCAATATGTTGGGACTTATTCGAGGGCGAATTTATTACAACTTGTTAAATTGGTACCGACTTCTCTCGCTCTTTCCCCTCTTCGGTAAGAGTGGCTCATTTATGGAAACCATGATGGGCGTCAAGCAGTCGCTTGAAGAGGATCTGCAGCCAATATTCGATGCCGTTGTAGACGAGGCTCCCCAGTATGGACGCTTCAAAAGTGTGGGGTTGATGATACGGCTCGCAGTACACATGCTCGGCGGAGCGCGTGCGAACGAGCGTTTTCTAGCAAGAGTAGACCGAGTATGTCGTCCGGTCGAAGAGGCCGACCAGACCAAGCTCAGTCTTCCAGATCAAGTACTGCTCTATCAAAAGTTGCTTGATGAGGTACTGAAACACTGGAAGGCACCGATCGTCAACGACACTCGTTGTATGATTGCCTTTGGGATGCTCAAAAGCCTGACTGAAAAATGGATCGCTGGGGATGGAGACCAGGACGCTGCATCTCTTCAGAACGATCTGTTGTGTGGAAGTGGAGATCTAAAGAGCACTGAACCCATGCGCTTACTATTGGAAATCGCGTCAGAAATTGATGGTGATGACGAGATTAGAGGGCTTCTTCTAGACCAGACCTCAGAAGAATTCTGGGAAGCGCTACAGGACGGATTTGCCCCACATCTTAAGGCTCGATTCGAGTCATATATATCTGAGTATGGTTACCGTTGTGTCGATGAGTTGAAACTTGAGACCCTCGATTATCACGATCGCCCGCACATGGTAGTGGCTAGTGTTCAGGGTTATGTACGTCACGGGGTCCCTCCAGCGGAAGAGATCGAGGAACGCAAGAGGGAGATACGTGGAGGGGCAGAGGGAATCGTAAGGGAACGATTAACTGGCATTCGCCGGGCATACTATTTTTTCGTGCTGCGTTGGACACGTCGAGCGGTTAGTGATAGGGAACTTCTCCGATTCGAGCGCACTCGAACATTCGGCGTTGTGCGCAGGATATTCCGAGGCATGGGGCAAAACCTGGAAGCTTTAGGGGTACTGGAAGCCGAGGGTGACGTCTTCTATCTGACAATTGATGAAATCATGGCGTTCAATGATGGACGGGCAACAACTCTGGA
>JBJKYO010000074.1:0-5410 GCA_045561015.1 Longimicrobiales bacterium
TAAGTTTGGGCAGAACTGATGCGGTAGCACCCTGTACTCCAGCAGGAGTCATAGAACTGTTGATGAGAAATGGTATCGATCCTGAAGGAAAACACGTTGTTATCGTGGGGAGGTCAAATATAGTCGGCAGACCATTGGCCACTTTATTGACCGGACGGGGAAGAGGAGGCAATGCTACGGTCACTATAGCGCATAGTAGGAGTGAGGATCTGCCATCCATCACAAAGAGAGCAGATATACTCATCTCTGCTGTAGGCAGAGCTGATCTAATCGACAGTACAATGGTAAAACCAGGAGCTATAGTAATCGATGTCGGAGTTAATCGTGTGCCGGATGATTTGGCCCCCAATGGGTACAGATTGGTAGGGGATGTGGCTTTTGAAGAGGTTTCGGAGCTAGCAGGCGCAATCACTCCTGTTCCAGGAGGAGTCGGTCCTATGACGATAGCAATGTTAATGAAAAATACCGTTCAATTGGCGAATCGTTCTCTGGAATACAAGGGTCAAGATTATTGACCAGGATGGATGGAGTGCCTGAGGTATTGAGTGTGTCACAGGTCAATCGATCTGTAAAAAACCTTATTGAAACCAACTTGGATAACCTCTGGATTTTAGGAGAGATAGCAAGCTGGACTAGGGCAAGTTCTGGACACTGCTATTTTACGCTGAAAGATGAGAGTTCTCAGATTCGATGCGTCATGTTTAAATCGGATGTTTCGAAACTACCGGTTGATCCAGATACTGGAATGGTAGTTAGGATTTTTGGCTCTCTTGGATTGTATGAACCCCGGGGGGAGTATCAAGTAATCGCGCGATCACTTCTCGATGAGGGTGGTGAAGGTATTTGGAGGATCGCAGCTGAAAAACTGAGAAAGAAATTGCAGGGTGAGGGGTTGTTGGATCGAGAAAGGAAAAAATCCCTTCCAGAGTCAATAAGTACTGTTGGGGTAGTCACTTCCCTAGGTGGAGCGGCACTATACGATATACTCAAAGTCATTGAACGAAGGTCCCCATGGACAGAGGTGATTATCAGGGATGTCAGAGTGCAAGGTGACAAGGCAGTCGAGGAGATTTCTGAAGGAGTGAAGATACTTTCAGAAAGCGGCCTGGTGGATGTCCTAATAGTTGCTCGAGGTGGTGGTTCAATGGAGGATCTCTGGGCCTTTAATGAAGAGTCTGTTGTTCGATCCATTTCTTCATCTGCTGTTCCTGTGATATCAGCAGTTGGTCATGAAATAGATACAACTTTGGCAGATTTAGTGGCAGATGTTCGAGCTCCAACACCCTCGGCTGGCGCTGAGATGGCTGTTAAAGACGGAGAGATGCTAAAGGATCAGCTTGAGATGAAAATGGAATCCATACTTTTGTGTATGAAGGGATTATTAACTGGATTGAGAATCCAAATGGATAAAGCGAATACTCAGTTTGTAGGTTTTGAAAATGTGATAGTCGATCCTATCAGGCAATCTATAGGTAGGACCGCAGATGAGCTTGAGTCAGGCATACAAACGGTAATGGCTGGTGCCAGAAAAGACGTTGCTAATGTAGCTAGCGTTATGGATGCACTCTCTCCGTTAGGCACATTAACAAGGGGCTATGCCCTGCCAAGAAATCCGCAAGGTAAAATTCTGAGGAAGGTAGAAGATATGCCAGCAGGAACCAGGTTTTCATTAAAAGTGGCGAATGGAGTAGTGGGGTGTGAATCGTTAGGAGGAGAGGCCTCCGATTGACTTTGGCATCATCTGAATTTTTTAAAGGGTTGGATTAAATGAAAGAAAAGGAAACCAAAAAGGCTATTACTCTCGAGGAACGGCTTGCTCGATTGAATGAAATTTTGCGACAATTGGAGCAAGATACAATTGATTTAGAGGTCGCCTTGGAGCTTTTTGAGGAAGGTGTTCAACACGTCAAGGAAGCAGAGGGAATCCTAAACCAAGCAGAACTCAGAATAAAAAAATTGGTAGGACCAGTTGATGGCCTGGAAGTTCATCCACTTGAAAACGACAAGTAATGTCGAGTGGGAGCAAGTTTGACTTCGAGCACTTTTTGGCGTCTCAGGAACAGGAACTGCACCTCTCTCTGAACAGTTTCAATGAGTGGATCCGAAAGAAAGTTCCTATAAAGCTGTCAGACCCCATGCATTACTCGCTAATGAGTGGAGGGAAGCGTTTGAGGCCAATTTTATGTATAGCAGCCTATCGTGCCTGTGGTGGCGTTCTTTTGAGAGAGGTTTATGATTTAGCTATTTCAGTAGAGGTTATTCATACCTATTCGTTAATGCATGATGATCTTCCTTGTATGGACGACGCTGATCTCAGAAGAGGGCGCGCTACCCCTCATAGAATATTTGCAGAAGAAGATGTTTTAAAAGCAGGTGTTTTACTGATCCCAGCTGCCTCATTGTGGGCAGTGGAGACATCGGAAAGATGGGGCTTAGAGGATTCCATTAAGAAGAGAGTAATTCATGAACTGAATAAAGCTTCTGGATCTGCTGGTATGGTCGGAGGCCAGTATTTGGACCTGTTGGCCGAGAATGAAGTTTTGTCCCATGATGCCTTAGAGGGGCTACATCAAAAGAAGACTGGAGCTTTGTTAAGGGCTTCTGTGACGATTGGGGCTCTAGCAGCGAATGCAGACAGGAGCTTATGCGAACATCTGGGCAGATTTGGCCACTGGTTAGGCTTAGCATTCCAAATAAAGGATGATTTATTGGACGCTACAGCTACGGCTACAGATTTAGGCAAATACCCTAGCGATGGAATGCATTCAAAAAGCACCTACGTTTCATTGCACGGGGTTGAGGTTGCTTCTCAGATGGCAACAGCGATGAAAGATAGGGCATTGGAATCAATCGCCAAGGCGGGTATAAATGATCCCTGGTTGATCGAACTGGCCGAGTACGCTTTAAACAGAACAAAGTGACTAGTACAAGCCTGTACTTGTTCTCCTATTTGAGAGTATCTTTAAGGGAGATTTGACTAAAGACTTAGGAGACAATAGTTGACGCTTCTCGACAAGATTAAAAGTACTAGAGATATCCGCTCTCTGTCGCGACCTACCCTACACCGACTAGTTACAGAATGCAGAGAAAGGCATGTAGACGTTGTTTCCAAGACAGGTGGACATTTCGGAGCTAGCCTCGGGGTGGCTGAATTGACAGTAGGTCTTCACTATGTTTTCGATACTCCAAAAGATAAGCTGATTTGGGATACGGGACACCAAGGGTACATTCACAAGATTCTGACCGGCAGAAATGACGAGTTACACACTATTCGAAAGAAGGATGGATTGTCTCCATTCCTTCAGCGCGAGGAGTCAGAATATGATCACTTTGGTGCTGGACACGCAGCAACTTCCATTTCAGCTGCTTTGGGGACTGCTATAGCTAGAGATTTAAAGGACGAGAGTTTTAAGGTTGTGGCTGTGATCGGTGATGGCGCAATGGGATGTGGTTTGGCATACGAGGCACTGAATAATGCTGGACATACGGATACGGATTTGATAGTTGTGCTGAATGACAACGACCACTCGATAGCTCCAAATGTAGGTGCTATGAACAAGTATTTAACAGGAGTCATAACCCATCCAGTTTATAATAGAATAAGGGATGAGGTTAAGGATTTACTAGCCAAATGGACTGGCGGTCCTGATGGTTTCGTAAAGAGAGTTGCGAGGAAAACCGAAGAAAGTGTCAAGGGATTTTTTGTTCCAGGAATGTTGTTTGAAGAGTTGGGTTTCAGGTACATAGGCCCAGTTGACGGCCACGATCTTGATTCCTTAGTCGATACCCTGACAAACGTTCGGATGATGGATGGCCCTATCTTGGTACATGTTGTCACACAAAAAGGACGCGGGTATGCGCCAGCCGAAGAAGATGCTTATAAATGGCACGCAGCTTCACCATTTGATAAAATTAGTGGGGCGACAAAAAGTGGAAGTACCGGTCTTCCGAGATATCAAAAAGTTTTTGGAAAAGGGTTGACGGAACTAGGAGAGATAGACTCCGATTTGGTAGCAATCACAGCAGGTATGCCCGATGGCACCAGCACAGATCTTTTTCAAGAAAAGTTCCCCAAGAGGTTCTTTGACGTAGGTATCGCTGAAGCTCATGGTGTAACTGCTGCGGCAGGGATGGTAACTCAAGAAGGTGTGACTCCAATCGTTTGTATCTATTCTACTTTTTTGCAAAGGGCTTTCGACAGTATTGTTCACGACGTAGCCTTGCAAAAATTGCCAGTCGTCTTTTGTATGGATCGCGCGGGGATAGCGGGCCCTGATGGCCCAACTCACCATGGCACTTTCGATATTGCGTATATGATGTTGGTTCCTAATATGACGGTCACTGCTCCCAAAGACGGTGCTGAGATGTTATCGTTGCTCAAGTTGAGCACTCAATGGAAGAATGGTCCATTTTCTATTCGTTGGCCCAGGGATTCGGTCCCAGAGGAAGTTCCTCACATCAGTGAAATCTCTGAAACAAAATACGGCAGTTGGGAAGGTCTCAGGAGTGGAGATGACTTGGCTATACTAGCTACTGGAACTATGGTAGGTGTCGCTTGTCAGGTGGCAGAGGTGTTATCAAGTGAGGGCATAGGAACCGAAGTAGTAAATTGTCGATTCTTAAAGCCATATGACAAAAATATGCTTCAAGACATAGTAAGGAAACATGAGAAGATAATAATCCTAGAAGAGGGAACTGTTGTTAACGGATTTGGAGCTTCGATGGTTAGTGAAATATTCAGATTGAAGAATGATTATAGCGGTAAAATCAAATGTCTCGGCATTCCCGACCGCTTTATTGAGCATGGACCAAGGGATTTGCTTCTTAGAGAAATCGGCCTAGACAGAGATGGCGTTCACAAAGAAGCTCTCGATATGTTTGTGGACGAGTTTTAGAGATTCATTTAACCCAAGGTGAATATGGATACTCAAAGCAAAACTTCTAGAATTGGGGTTTTAGGTCACAGCGTTTCTCAGGATTTGCCAGAATGTTTGGAGTCTCTAGTGACATTTTGCCAGAAGAAAAATTTGGAAATACTTCTGGAGCCTACACTTTTGAAATATGTGTCTGGAAATGTAGAAGAGTTAGATCTTGAAAAGAAAAGGGTGGACTTCTTAATAGCTCTGGGTGGTGACGGAACCCTGCTAAGAGCTGGAAGGATGGCCTGTGGAATGGATATCCCAGTGTTAGGGGTTAATCTCGGTCATTTGGGATTCTTGACAGCCCTGCCTAAGAATGATTTAGAAGCTTGTTTACAACAAATTTTAGACGGTGATTATGTGTTAGATGTCAGGTCCATGTTAGATGCCCAATTGGTGCATGAAGATGGATCTAAGGGAGAACCGTTACTCGCTTGGAATGATTTTGTAATACATAAGAGTGGACTGGCCAGTGTGACTCGCTTGGGACT
>JBJKYO010000075.1:0-5307 GCA_045561015.1 Longimicrobiales bacterium
AGTGCCGTTAGAGTCCTCCTTCATTCAATAGCATTTGGCAACCTAAAGCTGATCGCTCCAGAGGGAAGACAAGGTGAAGAATCGAGGAAGCGTCTGGCAGATGAGCTCGGTATAAAGGACGCAGAACTGACTTCTGTTATCGACAGGCTTTTTGTTGAAGGGTATGATGGCTTGCAGGGTTTGACTTCTCCTCCAGAATACTCATCCGAAAATCTCCTCGATGAAGAGGATATGGCCCGAACCATTGAATCAATGGGGACCAACCTTTTGGCATGGACGCAAGGTATGGTGGAAAGAGACCTCTTCTCTGATGATGCTCGAGTTTTGGGATTAACTAGTGAAGGCAATAAGGTAGCCTGGAAAGGCTATGCTGCAGTTGGAGCTGCTAAGGTTGCCCTAGAGTCGGTTTCTCGATCGATTGCTGTGGAGATGGCCTCTTTAGGTGTTAGATCGAACATCATTCAGGCAGGGGTCACAGACACTCCCGCTCTTCGTATGATTCCAGGAAACGCTCACCTAAAAGCGCAGGCTCGAATCCGCAATCCCTTCAATAGGCTCACCACCCCAGAAGATGTGGCCAATGTAGTCTATTTGTTATCGGTTCCTGAATCTTCTTGGATCAACGGAGCAATAATAAGAGTGGACGGAGGAGAGAGCATATCAGGAGCTTCAAGGTGAGCTTTTTCTTGCATGGCCTAGGTCATTTTCACCCTGAGAACGCCATCACCAATCAGTTTTTAGAAGACCTAGATATCGGTACTGATGAGCAATGGATTTTAGAACGAGTGGGTATACATAGCAGGAGAACGGTAATGTCACTTGACTATATCAAGGAAACAAGGAATATAGACTATAGGCAAGCTGGAGAAGCGAGTATGTATACTCATGCAGAAACTGGCAAGATAGCGGCAGAGATGGCTCTTGCTCGTTCTGGGCTCAGCAGAGAAAGCATAGGAATGGTGATAGCTGGATCAAGTAGGCCAGGCTTTTCATCTCCTGCGGATGCTTGCACGATAGCCAAGGAATTGAATATGGAAGTTCCTTCTATTGATGTTAATTCAGCCTGCACCAGCATGTGGGCCGCACTGTATATGCTTTCGATGATGCAGCCAGAGAAATTACCAGAGTATATTTTGTTAGTAACTCCCGAGACCCTTACTACTTCTGTTGACTATTCAGACAGGTCTGCATCTGTACTTTGGGGGGACTGTACGACCGCTGCAGTGCTCTCAACTAAAATCCCTTCCGAAATTAAAATTTTGAACAACACGTTTGAATCTAGTCCAGCTGGATTCGAGAAAGTGGTAGTACCACTATTTGGACATTTCAAGCAAGAAGGGAGAACGGTTCAGATGTTTGCAATCAAGAAGACGATTCGCTGTTTGCGTTCTATACAGAAGATTTTTCCTTCCCCCGGGTACCGGTTACATTTCATTGGTCATCAGGCCAATTTGCGTATGTTGGAGACAGTGTGCGATACTTGTGAGATTCGAAAAGAAAGACACCATACCAATGTGGAGAACTATGGAAATACAGGAGCAGCAGGAGCACCTTCAGTGTTATCAATGAATTGGGATCGGTGGTCCGAGGGAGATGAAGTTGCCATGGTAGGTGTTGGCTCTGGACTTTCCTGGTCGAGCTATGTTCTTCAATTTGGAGCAGTCCAATGACCTACGAAGATTTCAAGAAGTGCTCACATTTCTCTCAGGAAGAAGTGTTAGCTTTAGCATACGGAAACCTCTTTAATGATGCCCCCAAAGAATACAACACTAGGCTGCCCTTGCCACCTATGTTGATGATCGATCGTATTGATCATATTTCAAGTAAAGGGAACAAGGGAAAAATAGTCGCTGAACGTGATGTAAACATTAACGATTGGTTTTTTCAGTGCCATTTTTTGGGCGATCCAGTACAACCCGGATGCTTGGGATTGGATGGTGTATGGCAATTGTTAGGTCTTTATTGCGCCTGGAAGGGTGCTCTGGGAAGTGGCCGGGCCCTTGGTTGCTCTGAGGTGGAGTTTTTCGGGCAAATAAGACCTCACGACGGCGTTATGAGGTACGAACTTAGGATTGTGCGCTACCAGGACTTAGTTAACTCGGGATCTTCAATTGTTATTGGCGATGCTACAGTTTTGATTGACGATGAACCTATTTACGAGATCAAGAGAGCAAAGGTAGGCGTGTTCCGGGATATAGACTATCCAGATTATCCATGGCCTACAGCAAGAGGAAAGGGTGGGAGAATGGAAAGTGAGTGAAGTAAGCTCTGAAAGTGTCATGTTGAGCGGCAAGGAGATCTTGACACTTCTACCGCAACAGGAGCCCTTTCGTTTCGTAGACGACATTTTAGAGGTAGATGAAGACCACATAGTTGCCAGCTATCGTTTTAGGCCAGAATCGGAGTTTTACAAGGGTCATTTTCCAGGAAACCCTGTTACGCCAGGAGTGATTCTTCTCGAGTCACTAGCACAGGTGGGTGTGGTTGCTCTGGGTATATATCTTTTTGCATTAGAGGAGGGTTTGAGAGGGGTGACAGACAAGATAGCTCTTTTTGTAGATGCTGATGTGGAATTCAGTGGTATGGTTTTACCTGGAGAAAAGGTAATTATCTCTGGTAAAAAGGTTTTTTTCCGTCGAAATAAGCTTCGGACTGAAGCAATGATGACTACTGAAGACGGCAGCTTGGTTTGTAGTGGTACGATCTCTGGCCTGAGGATTCAGCAGTGAACCATAGAGTAGTGGTCACGGGGATGGGAGTTGTGGCTCCTAATGGAGTGGGGCTATCTGATTACAGTAGAGCCCTCAGGGCAGGGGAATCAGGTATAAGACACGTACCGATAATGGAAGAATTGAAATTTGGATGTACAGTGGGAGGGATACCACAGGGTGTTGATGCGATTGCAGAGGATTATTTCACTGCTGAAGAATTGATGGCTATGAATACGAGTCACCGATATGGATGTATTGCTGCGGTAGACGCCTGGACAGATGCTGGCTTTGAACGTCCCTCCTCGGAGGACCAGGAAGTACAGTGGGATGCAGGCGCGGTCATAGGGAGTGGCATCGGAGGCCTAGACACTGCAGGGGAACGACTAATTCCGTTTGTTGATGGTGGTCGTGTCCGAAGACTTGGGAGTACAATGGTTGAGCAGATAATGGGTAGCGGTGTCTCAGCTAGAGTCGCAGGATTATTGGCTCTTGGAAACCAAGTAACAGCAAATTCTAGTGCCTGTAGCACAGGCACTGAGGCCATTATAGAAGGATATAACCGAATAAGAACAGGTGCTTCCAGGAGAATGTTATGTGGAGGAACAGAGGGTTCGAGCCACTACATATGGGCTGGATTCGATTCTATGAGGGTTCTGTCTCGTAAGTATAATGATGAGCCTGGAAGGGCTTCGAGGCCCTTGAGTGCATCAGCTGCAGGGTTTGTACCCAGTAGCGGTGCGGGTGTTTTGCTCCTGGAAAACCTGGAAGACGCAGAATCAAGAGGCGCTCGTATTTACGGTGAAGTGTTAGGTGGGGATATTAACTGCGGAGGACATAGGAGTGGTGGCAGTATGACGGCCCCTAATCCAGAGGGAGTGCAGAGGTGCATTAGAGCAGCAGTTAAAGACTCTGGGATCGAACCTGAGGAAATTGATGTAATTAATGGTCATTTGACAGCGACTGGTGCCGACAGTAGTGAGGTTGTTTCTTGGTCTAAGGCACTGGGTCTAGGTCCAGAAAAGTTTCCACTAATAACTTCGACTAAGTCGATGATCGGACATGCACTTGGTGCAGCTGGAGCACTTGAGGTAGTGGCTTCTATGTTAATGTTAGACGGTAGTTTCGTGCATCCGTCGATCAACTGCGAGGATGTACACCCTAAGGTTGAAGAATTTGCTGGATCCATACCACACACGGTTGAAGAATTACCGCAACTTAGTACTATTATCAAAGCTGGTTTCGGTTTCGGCGATGTAAATGTTTGTGCGGTTTTTAGGAAATGGTTGAATAACTAACTTAGATTTTGGTTTCGTTTTGTCATTTTAGAAAGGGAGTAGGGATACTTATGACCAGAGAGGGCGTTTTTCAGAAAGTCATGGATATAATTAAGCCATTTGTAAAGAATGAGGATGTTTTTCAACAGGCGAATGAAAGCACTAACATACTTCAGGACCTTAAGGTCAATTCAGCTCGTTTAGTCGATATTATCCTCGATTTTGAAGATGAATTTGATATTGAAGTGGAAGATGAGGATGCGGATTCAGTGAATACGGTTGGTGATGCAGTTTCTTTGATTATGGAGAAACTTCCTGCTTGAAAGCCCTCCCGCTTGGTGTTCGATTTAGGCTAGCGCTACAGAGGGAAGTAGGTCGAGTTCTGGGTATCATATGGATCATTCCTATCGCATGGTTTATGCGATTCGTGATGAGATACAGTATAAAGGACCTGAAGGAGGTGCGGAGGCGTTATAGGGAACTGGTGACTAAAAATCAGAGCCCTATACTCATTTGTCCAAATCACCTGACCATGGCAGACTCAGCTGTTATAGCTTGGGCCCTCGGGGGAAGTTGGTGGTACTTATTTAGGTATTCCCGCCTGCCGTGGAACATCCCAGAGTACAATAATTTTTCTTTTCTTTGGTTTGTGGCTATAGGAGCCTGGGTAACAAAGTGCATTCCAGTAGTTCGAGGCGGTGATAGGCAAGAGGTATCGAAGGTGATAAACAAAATCGATCATCTTCTGCGAAAAGGAGAGACTGCTCTTATTTTTGCAGAAGCTGGTCGCAGTAGGACTGGAAGGGTGAGAGTTGATTCTCATGCACAGGCTGTGGGAAGAGTGATGACAGCGGTTCCAGAGTGTCAAGCCTTGTGTGTCTATATGAGAGGAGACAACCAAGATAGCTGGTCTACTGTGCCAAAACGAGGAGATTCAATTTATTTGGATTTCCATATGTTTAGGCCAGAATCGGAGTATTCTGGTATGCGACGATCTAGGGACATAGCACAACAAATAGTCGGTCATATTGCAGATATGGAATCGGAGTATTTTGCTAATCGGAAATGACCTTGTGGATCTGAATGACCCTCAAGCCGATCCCGGATCTATTCACCCGCGATTTGATCAAAGAATTTTAACCGATCATGAGCATCGCTTGGTGGAATCCGCCCCAAGCGCACACAGGTTGCGATGGATGTTGTGGGCAGCAAAAGAAAGTGCTTTTAAGGTGTTAAAGAAGATTGATGCAAAAATTGCCTTCCATCCTCAGGATTTCGAAGTGAGTATAGATTCCTTGGATCGAATGAGTGTTCATCACAAT
>JBJKYO010000076.1:0-5258 GCA_045561015.1 Longimicrobiales bacterium
CGGTTGGCTGAAGGTAGGGGGGACGATTCTCCTATCGTAGCGGGTGAATCTGGTGTAACGGGTTTAATCGGATTGGAAGCTGTCAGCCAAGATGGAGAGTTGAGGGAAAAGTTACAGTTATCTAATACTTCTCGCGTTCTTGTTTTCTCAACGGAAGGTGCAACAGATCCAGAGACTTACAAAGATATCGTCGGCCAGGATTTTGAGTCTATTTGTACTGCCCTCTGATTTTATTCTTGAGATGAGTATCTCAGTTACTATCCCCAGAAAACATGATTTCACCACCGACAATGGTGTAGCTGATCTCAATATTCGGAATGTCACCTTCAGGAATTGTCAGAATATCGCGGTCGAGGACAGTAATATCCGCAAGTTTCCCCACCTCTAGGGAACCTTTGATGTCTTCTTCAAATCCTGCATAGGCATTATTGATCGTGTAGGATCTCAGAGCTTCCATCCGACTCATTTTTTGTCGTGGAGTCAGTACTTCACCGTTGCCCATCATTCGCGACACACTCGAATAGTAGCTAGCAATTGGATCTACATCTTCAACAGGGGCATCGGTTCCGTTTGCGATGATCGCTCCGGCGTCCATCAAGTCCCGCCAGGCATAGGCTCCCCATTCCACGCGTTCATGACCCAACCGATCAGCGATCCAGGGGCCGTCTGATGTGGCATGTACCCCTTGCATCGAAGCGATCACTTGGAGATTGCCGAATCGAGGAATGTCATCTGGATGGAGATGTTGAGCATGTTCAACACGCCACCTCAAATCTTCTTCATCAGGGTTGTTGGTGAAGGCCCACTCGAAAATATCGAGAGTTTCGCGGTTTCCGCGGTCACCGATCGCATGCATGGCAAACTGATATCCGTGCTCTATCGCCAGTTCAGCTGTTGCTGCTGCATCTTCGAGGTCGGAAGTGTTGAGCCCTGCACTTTCAGGGAGATCCGAGTAGGGCTCTAAAAGCCAGGCACCATGCGAGCCCAGGGCTCCATCGATAGACATTTTGATCGCTCGAACGGTCAGTCGATCCTCACCCACACCAATCATTTTGTAGTCAGCTAGGTGTTCGGCGAGTTCTGAGACAGATTCCCGTACCATGACCCAGAGCCGGATGTCTAGACTTCCGTCTTCTGCCATTTCTTTGAAGACGTCAATGTTTTCAAAGCTGGATCCAGCATCGTGAAAGGTAGTTATTCCTTTTGCCAGCGACTCTTCCTGGGCTAGTTCGACAACCCTCCTAGGGTCTGGAGGCACAGCTCCTTCGCGAGCAGGGGATAGAAGCCGACTCGCTGTTTCCCTGAAATAACCTATCGGATTACCCAAACCATCCCTGATGATTTCTCCACCACTGGGATCTGGTGTGTTTTCATCTATCCCAGAAAGTTCCATCGCTTTAGCATTTGCATAGACAGCGTGACCACTGACGTGAGTCAGAAGGACAGGGTTATCAGGCGAAGCCGCACTGAGAGTAATGTGTAAAGGTATTCCTTCAACATTCGGTACAGGAGCTCGATCCCATTTTTCTTGATGCCAACCTCGTCCAAGAATGAGTTCGCCAGATTCAGCGTTGTTCGCAGCTTCTTCTACCATGGAAACCACTTCATCCCAGTTCGCTACATTCATGAGATTCAGTTGTAGTTGAGCTTGGCCGACCCCGTTGAAATGGGCATGACCTTCAATGAATCCAGGGATAGCAGTTTGTCCTTCCAGGTCAATGACTTCAGTTTGTGATCCGAGGAACTCATCGATGTCTGCATCACTACCTAAAGCCAGGATTTTCCCTTCCTTGATCGCTATGGCTTGGGCGCTGGGGTTATCATCATCTACTGTTATAATGTTGCCATTGATCAGTACCAAATCGGCAGCGTCTCTGTCTCCGATGACTCTGAGGACTGAAATGAGCACCAATATGGCGATGGCTGATAATATAACCCGTGAGGACATGTGTTCTCCTGCTATAATGTTTGTGGTCTGTAGCGATTTAAGTTCACCAATTGTAAAAGGGTTATAACAATACTCAATGGCTACCTTTTTATTTCCAGGATTTACTAGCTAATAAGCGACGGCCATTCCATCCTTGTGTGGCGTTGAACCTCCACTCATCGTTCCCGTCATTCTGTCGAACACGATCAATTGTGCACCACCAACTCCCCCGATCGTGGTTCTATGGTTCATATCGTGACCCCAGCGCTCGAGTTGTGCGATCACGTCAACAGAAATTCCCGGCTCCGCTGTCACTCTAAAACCGTTGTTATGATTGATTCGTGAGATTTCCACGGCTTGCTGGGCATTCATACCAAACTCTACGATGTTCAAGAAAATTTGTACATGTTGTTGAGGTTGCACAGCTCCACCCATAGCTCCGAAGGTCATGAAGAATTCACCGTCCTTAAATGCCATCGCAGGGATGATAGTGTGGAAGGGTCTCTTTTTCGGTTCGATCACATTCACATGGCCAGCTTCACGTGAAAAAAGCGCACCGCGGTTTTGCAGGCTAAAGCCCGTTCCTGGAGCGACTAGGCCAGATCCAAATCCAGAGTAAAGACTGTAAATGAATGATACGGCGTTATTATCTTTGTCCATCACCTCTAGAAGCACGGTGTCCCCTTCGTCGGGGATACCTGACTCTGGACGCTCCATGGCTTGAGCTTCGAGGATCCTGTCAAACTGCTGTTTCCCGTACTCACTAGAAATCATTTGGTTAATAGGTAAATCATTGAAGCTGGGATCAGAGTTCCATTTCTGGATGTCTGCGTAGGCCAGCTTCTTGGCCTCAATGATGTAGTGCAGGTATTCAGCCGAGTTATGTTCCATCGATCCCATATCGGTATTCTCCAGGATCTTGAGCATTTCTAGGGCTGCAATTCCTTGTCCGTTGGGAGGCAATTCATATAGACGGTAGTTTTTGTAATCGGCATGAATAGGTTCTACCCACGTCGAAGTATGTTCTGCGAAGTCTTCCATGGACAGAAATCCATCGTGCTCATTCGAGTAATCGACAATGGCTTGGGCGATTTCACCTTTGTAGAAAACGTCTCTTCCCTCTGTGGCTAGCAACCGGAATGTTCTTGCTAAATCTTTGTTTACAAATACATCTCCCATTCGAGGTGCCCGCTCGCCATCAATCAGCCAGGTGTCTCGAGTGGATTGTTCTTCAGAGTCTTCAAGACCCTCCCAGGAGTCGGCGATTATCCTTGAGACTGGAAAGCCATTTTCTGCGTAGTGTATGGCTGGCTCAAGAACTTCTGCCATGGTCATAGTCCCGTATTCTTCTAAAACCTCAAACCATCCATCAACGGCACCAGGGACTGTCACGGAGTAGATGCCTCGGATACGGTCCATTTCATGTTGTTCTAATTTTTCATTCAACTTTTCAAGATTGACAGATGCAGGTGCTCGCCCACTAGCGTTGATTCCGACTAGGCGATCTTCTTCGGCAAGGTAGATCATGATGAAAGCATCACCACCCAAGCTCGTTCCCATTGGTTCAACAACCGTGAGTACCGCTGCAGTTGCGACCGCAGCATCAATTGCATTTCCACCCTGTTTGAGAATGTCGAGACCAGCATTGGCAGCCAGTGGTTGACTGGTAGAGACAACACCACGTAGACCAGAAACAGGTGATCGCATGGTTTCAAAAGGGAAGGCCCCTTCCTCGGCTTGCGATGACTCAGATGAGTTGCCGTCACTACAAACGGATGTGATCAATAGGGTTGGGATGAGTATCAATACCTGGATGATTCGACTTCCAAAACCTAGCCTTGCCATTTCTCCACTCCTCTGTGTGTCATCATTGCTTGTTGGGTCTCAGACTCCAACAACATTAGTCATGGGTTGCGGATCGGCTACCCTTTGGGGCAAAATCTATAAGAACCCTAGTTTGAGAAAGAGGTTGGCAAAGGAGGAGGCGTTATGGAAGAAGTTAAGCCCGATCGAACTCAGCAACCTTTGAGTACGGTCCTTTTGTTGGTAGGCCTAGTCTTTATTTTTGGAATCATGCCACTGATGCAGTGGTGGCCATCAGGATGGCAATGGCAACCGAATCAGCCCGAATATGAGCAGATGATCCAGGGCGTGTATGCGACACTGGGCGTCTTTCTTGTAATAGCTTCGCGGAATCCCGCTGCTCACAGAAGTCTCATAGCTTTCACGGCGTGGTCGAGTATTGTGCATGCTGGGATCATGACTGTGCATGCTTTTGCAGATTCAGCCGAAAGGGGACATTTAATGGGAGATATACCGGCTCTGGTGATTGTTGGGGTAGCCTTGTTGTTGTTGGCACCAAGGGCTGAAGAGGGTTAGTTAGAATTCGACTTGTTGTTCAGCCTGAAGCACCGACAGTTCGTTTTTATACCTTCCAGTATCGAGTGACGGCATCCGATCCTTCGAAGCAGACGGCTCCCAGATAGGAATTTGCCACTGCTAGGGTCTCAAACATCCAGTTTTGGGGTATTTCAGATGAAACTTTGGTTTCCTGTAGAAACCTTCCTCTATTATGGCTGGGTATAAGACTGGAATCATTGGAAGAAACGCTGAGTCCAGTTCCTAAAGCCTTTAGGTAAGCTTCATTTAAGGTCCAGACTTGGTAAAAGGCTTGTGGTCGTTCCTCTTCTGGGTGTTCGTTTATGAAGTCGTTCTCACTTTTTGTTAGGAAGCGTTCTGCGATTTCGGAGAAAGGACGTTCGGCTTCTAAGTATTCAAGGTCTATTCCAATTCGGCGACTGTGTGTCACAGCGATGAGACCTATGTTTCCCGAATGTGAGAGATTGAAGCTCAGGTTTGGATGTTTTGCAAGCACAGGCTTGCGATTGTTTTCGTAGGAGAATGAAATCTCGGATGGATCGGTCTGAGTATACCTCGAGAGTATCCTTCTAAGATGAGCTCTTCCAGCTAATCGCTTGTCCGTCTTTGTCGTGGAGGTCTCCTGATCGAATCGTTTGAGTTCATCGTCAGAGAGGATGTTTTGGTCGTCTTTTTGCAACTCGAGAGAGAATTTCCATATGTCGATTTCCTCTTTTGGTAGACAGGTCCACTCCGCTCCCGAAATCCACTGGTTATATGTTGCCATGTATCAATTCCGAACAGGTTAAAGAGGCTCTCTTTGTGTTTTTAAAGACACTTAGGGTGTTTGTGGCAATTTTAGACTGGTTATCTAAGCAATCAAAATTTGTCAAATGGTCATTTTAGTCCAATCTTATAAGGTCTGGGAATATCTTGAAAGAACAAGTCAAGTCAGTATGGAGCAGTCCCTTGG
>JBJKYO010000077.1:0-21879 GCA_045561015.1 Longimicrobiales bacterium
CCCTGGTCTCCGCAACAGGTAGCTGTGCAGTGGGCTATCGTGTAGCACAAGTCGTTGGAAAGCGGTTGGGACGCACGATTCTAGAGTTGGGAGGAAATAACGCTATTATCGTGACTCCTAACGCAGATCTGGATTTAGCACTTCCCGGGATATTGTTCGGGTCCGTAGGGACAGCGGGACAACGTTGTACCAGTACTCGACGCATTATCGTGCACGAATCGATTCGTGAGGAACTGGTAAGTAGGCTGACAAAAGCCTATGAGGGAGTCCGTATAGGAAACCCACTAGAGGAAGGCACTCTCATGGGACCACTTGTCAATCTAAATGCTGTGGAAGACCTGCAAAATGCGATCAAGCGGGTTCAGGAAGAGGGTGGTGAGATTCTTTATGGAGGAGAATGCCTCCAGGGTGATGAATATCCAGGTGGTCACTACGTAAAGCCATGTATTGCTTCGGCTGAGAACAGCTTCGACATCGTACAGGAAGAAACGTTCGGACCAATTTTATACATCATCTCTTACGGGAACGGTTCATCTTCACGAGCAGAATCCGTCGATGAGCTCAGTGAAGCGCTGGCAATTCACAATGATGTTCCTCAGGGTCTTTCGTCTGCAATTTTCACCGAAAATGTGCGGGAAGCGGAGCATTTTCTTTCCGGCCGTGGAAGTGACTGTGGAATTGCGAACGTGAATATCGGCACCAGCGGTGCTGAGATCGGCGGTGCCTTTGGCGGAGAGAAAGAGACTGGCGGAGGTCGTGAGTCGGGGTCCGATGCATGGAAAGCATACATGCGAAGACAGACCAACACGGTGAACTGGAGTAAGGAACTGCCGCTGGCTCAGGGAATTGAATTTTCCTAGAACCTAGTCGTTGCTGCGCGCTGGATCTGTAAGGGGCTTGGAAACGGAACGTCTCCGGAAACGATAGGCCCATGGATTGCTTTTCTGTTCGGCTACGTCAGCGATGATTTCTCCCAATACAGGTCCGAATTTGAAGCCGTGCCCACTACCGCCAGTTGCGATGACCAAATTCTTTCGTCCAGCATCCTGGTCGATCCAGAAATCCCCGTCGAGACTGTCGCAGTAGAAGCAGAGTCGACGTTTAACAATGGTTGCGTCTCTCAGCTCAGGGAATGAACTACTGAGGAAATCTCTGAATTTTTTATCCATTTCGGAGAAGACAGGATGTTCATCTCCGAAGTTCATGGGAATACCACGACCGTGGTGAGCCACCTTTAGTATCCCTTCCTGCTGAGCTGGAAATCCATACCAACCGGTTTCAGATACGTTCGCTCCCCATTGAGGAAATTGTTTTCCCTGGTAGGCTGAGGGGTCAGCAACTTGGAAATGGTACACGGGCTGAGCGACCGATCGAAGAGTCTCAGTCATCCAAGGTACGAGTCTAGGAGTCCAGGCTCCTGTCGCTATAATAACTAGGTCAGACCGGTGTTCACTACCATCTTGGGTGATGATGCCTTCGACTTGACCGGCATGCTCTAAAAGCCCAGCCATTGCGTGATTCTGTCGCAAAATGACTCCCTCTTCTGCAGCCTTTTCTACTAACCAAGCAACGGTGTTGGTACTCTTGGCCCATCCACCTCTTCGGTTATAGTAGCCGTGTGAGTATCCAGCCTCTTTCCACGCGGGGAACCGTTCTTCGATCTCCGATTTTTCCAGCGGTTCTATTGGGTAATTGAGATCTGATAAGACTCGGTAGCTCTCAAATTCGAACTGACCTTCTGTCATTGGATGCGGTGTCAGCCACAAATTGCCTGTTTCTTCGTAGAGTGTTTGGCCGGATTCCTCGTTCCATTGATGCCAGCCCGTGATTGCTTGAGTTGCAAGTTCAGCATAGAAGCGATCGGCTCCGTAGTCCGCACGTATCGTTTTACTGATATCTGAAGACGATGCATCGGGATTGGGGAGTGGCCCTGAATCGAATAGGGTCACAGGATGCCCACGTTTCTTGAGTTCGCGTGCGGCGCTGATTCCAAAAATACCCCCGCCGACAATGATGACTTTACTGGACTTCAGAGGTAGTCTCCTGTTATTGATGAGTGTGCAACCTACCAACCTCACAGAGGATCGTTTCCTATGAGAGTAAGAATTTTGACGGCCGCTGATATCAATAGGTGTTTCTCTATGACTCAGGCAATTAATGCTATGAAGTCGGCGTTCACGCAACTTTCAGAGGGAACAGCCATAGTTCCCGACAGGGTCTCGGTTAATGTGGATGCTGGAGTCAGTCTTTATATGCCAGGCTATCTTCCCGAAGGGGGACATCTAGCAGCAAAAATCGTGACTGTATTTCCAGAGAATCGAAAATCAGGGTTTCCAGTGATTCAAGGAGTCGTATTGGTTTTAGACAGTGAGACAGGAGAGGTGAAAGCCTTAATGGATGGGAGCTATGTCACTGCCTTGCGGACGGGAGCAGCGAGTGGCTTGGCGACAGATATATTGGCCTTACCAGATTCATCAGTATTGACTGTTTTTGGAGCTGGAGCGCAAGCGAGAACTCAAGTTGAAGCGGTACGGGCAGTACGTACCATCGAGGAAATCAGAATTGTAGATAAGTCGGTTGAAAACGCAGAGGTTTTTGCCGAAGAGATAGAGGGAGCTCATGTGACTGTGATGGAAGATGCTAGACAAGCGGTTTCGGGAGCACAGGTGGTCATAACAGCGACCGATAGTCTTAAGCCAGTGTTTCCAGGGTCGGAACTGGATTCTGGAACCCACATAAATGCAATTGGAGCATTTACACCACAGATGAGGGAATTGGACGGAGATCTAGTATCCAAAGCCAAGGTAGTAGTGGACTATCGGGAGACAGTGATGGTCGAAGCTGGTGATCTTACCCAGGCAATTGATGAAGGAGTCTTTAGTTTAGATCAAATACACGCTGAATTGGGCGAGTTGGTGAACGAGAGTCATCCGGGAAGGGAAAACCCAGAAGAAATCACTGTCTTTAAGTCAGTAGGCAATGCGGTTCAAGATGTGGCTGTGGCTGGTGCAATCTTGGAGCAAGCAGAGAGCTTGGAGTCAGGGGCCTTAGCAGACCTATAGCATGCTAGTTAAGCGAACCGCGTCGCAGGATGCCTCTTAAGTCCAGAGGATTTTAAGAACGCGATTTAGGGCACGTAATAGTGACACAATTTCTCGGAATGCTTGGAAAACAGAACTAAGACTATTCCCACGTCCAGAGTGCTCAAATAAGCCTGTGATTGTACAGCTGGCAATTTTCTTCTCAGGTAGCAGGGTTTGTGCCAATAAAGTTTCGGTGTATGGAATCAGAGAATCGGTTCGCCCGTGAAACAGATGTACCTCAGAAAGTACTTCTGGTAGATAGGGGGCAGGGTTAAGGAGTGGGGTAACAGTCGTAGCACACTCTGTTAGTCTTGTCGCCATTTTCGAGGCCGCAACGACATCTATTTCTTGATCGGAACGAGGTGCGAAGAGTTCGAAGAGCTCTTTTCGCTCGGGTGATATTTTTGACGCCAGTTCTGTTAGTAGTGAATCGTAGGAAGCGCTCTGGGATGGCACTTGCCGATTACCTGCTTCAATCGCTAAATGTAGGAGCGCATCGGCTACATCTTGAGCTTCTCGGTATTCTGGTACAAATGGTAGATAGTTTCCAGCGACAATCCAACGGGCGTAAGGGTCTGGCGTTAATACGTATTCTTTTCCCTGCCATTCATGTCGACCAGTCATTTGAAACTTTAGGATACGTTCCATATCTGAATAGCCGCCCCAGCTCACTACTCCAGCTAGTTGGTCAGCAATATCGGTTTTTGTAGCGGCAACTAGTGCTTGAGGGGCTCCGAAAGAAAAACCAATCAAGCCTCGCTGGCCTTGATTGGCGAGAGGATGTTGTTCTACAGCCTTGAGTGTAGCCCTGATGGTAGGGATGGTAGCTTCAGGCTTAAGTTCCAGTCTCGTCCATTCAGGAATCTCGGGGATGATGACACCAACACCAGATGAAGTTAGGGCTCTAGTGAATTGGACTAATGTGGGATGAAATCTTCCAGTTGGGGTTAATCCGTGCAGTACTATCCATATAGGGAATGTTTTTTTTCGACTCACGGGGGTAAGAAATGACGCAGGAAACTCTATATCTCCTCGATTTATGTGCAGCTCTTCGTTAGCTATACGCACATTGGGAGAGATCCAGCCTTGTATAGCCTTTAGCGTTCTCGTCATGGACATGCCTTAAAACCTAAGTTGGTACTTGCGGATGGCGCTAGGTGTGTCCAAAGTCCCTGGTGAGGTTGTCTCCTAAAGGACTATTTGGGATTTCACTAAACTTTGTAAGTTATGAGGTGTGTTCAGTGGAGAAGGACCAGTTTTACTCGAGTACTTTGTGAGGGAGCCAAATGAGCAGTTATAAACCACCTTATCGATCAAGCCTACTGGTGAGTTTGGCGGTTTTTATTCTATATATCATCACCCTTGCCCCTACTACCTCCTGGTGGGATGCCTCTGAATATATTGCAACAGGTTACGGCTTGGGAATTCCGCATCCACCTGGCAACCCATTATTCGTGACATTGGCTCGAGTATGGATTCTTCTGCTGACTCCTCTGGGCCTCAGTGTAGCAGTGAGCGTGAATTTATTTGCCGCATTCACAAGTTCTGTCGCAACTGGATTCTTTTTTCTAGTTAGCCACAGGGTTCTTTCCAGATTATTTGAACAGCCCAGAATGGCCATGATCGGTGCGGTTTCTGGAGCAATCATGGGAGCTACCGCCTACACGGTCTGGAATCAATCGAATGTTAATGAGAAAGTATACACAGTCAGTGTGGCTGTGATCGCAGCTGTCAGTTGGCTGGCGTTGAGATGGTATGATGATAAGGAAGGAGTAATGGGTCAGAGGTCACTGTTGCTTGCTGGCTATTTGATGGTGTTAGGATCGACCAATCACCTGATGTCCGTGTTGCCCATTCCCGCTCTGGCCGCCTTTATTTTAGTGGTCGGTCCAGCTGTTTTGGTTAATCGTAGATTTTTATCTCGAGCAGCTCTCCTTATTATCGTAGGGCTTTCCTTCAATGCTTTCCTTCCGATTAGAGCCAGCCAAAATCCAGCAATTAATGAAGGTGATCCCACCTGTGAGTCCTTCAGTGGAGCTGCAGTCGCTATTTATACAAATGGGAAAGCAGGTTGTAATGCCTTAGCCAATACTTTAAGCAGAGCCCAATACGGAAAACCTTCAGTGGCAGAGCGTCAAGCACCGATGGGACATCAACTCCTGAATTATTTTCAGTATTTTGATTGGCAATGGGCCAGAGGGGTAGACCTCAGTGAGAAACCAGGTGGAAGTCGTCTGCCTTTTACACTGATCTTCCTAGCGTTAGGCCTGGCTGGTTTTTCAGTATTGTGGAAAACAGATAGAGCAATTTTTGTTTATATGTTCATGCTCACAGGAACGCTGACTGCGGGTTTGGTGCTCTATTTAAACTTCAAATACGGTTTCTCATTGGCTCCTGAGATTGCCTCAAGGTCGGCCCATGAGGTCCGAGAAAGAGACTATTTCTTTTTAGCTGGGTTCATGCTGTGGGGGAATCTTGCGGGTTTGGGTCTCGCAGGACTCTCAAGATTTATCAAGGAAAAGACAACATCAGGTTGGAACTCTATACCGTTGTTAATTTTTCTGATAGCACTGGTGCCGTTGTTTTCTAATTGGCAATGGGCTGATCGTTCCGAAGATTACGCCGCTAGAGATTGGGCATATGATCTACTTATGAGCGTGGAACCTTACGGTGTAATATTTACCAATGGGGACAATGATACATTTCCTCTCTGGTATGCACAGGAAGTAGAAGGAATTCGTAAGGACGTAACAGTAATTGTTGTACAGTATCTCTATACCGACTGGTATCCTAAGCAGATTAGGGACAGGACTGAAGCGGATGTCCAATCCCCCTTCGATGTGAAATACGCTACGGACTACTACAAAACTACTCCTGTTCCAGGAAACTCTATTTCATTGGCTACGGATGAGATGATGGATGCTGTGGGTTCAGGAAGGATAGACCAAGATCTGGGGATTGTGATTGACGGTGTTCAGGTTGTCTATCCCTCAGGTGCATTCCTGACTAGGGGACATAGATTTGCACTTAGCTTCATACGCGATGCCATCCGTGAGAGACCGATTTATTTTGCGAGTTCTGCTGGATTGCTGAGAGAAATAGGTTTGGATCAGTGGGGTGTTCGACATGGCCTAGCGACCAAGCTAGTCATGCGCGACTTGTCAGAAGAAAATGCTGATCATGGTTTAGTCCAAGGCAGTGAACGCATGGGTGCAGAATGGTTTGATTTGGAGAGAAATCTGGACTTGGTCAGAGAAGTTTATTCCTATAGAGGAATCAGAGATCGGGAGATCTGGCAAGACAGGAGTACTTTAAATATCCCTATGCAGTATCAGTTTTTATTTGCGCAACTTGCCGATGTAGCGACATCTTCTGGACTGCCTGATTCTGAAGTGGCTGATCTCACTAGTAATGCAGAAGCGTTTGGCGTTACTGCGATAGGGGGCAAACTTTATTTAGAATGACACTAACCAGCTATGGCGAATAGGTGTGTGACTTGAAAACAACGCCGCTTACCGAGCTTAGCCCCAAGGAACTGAGTAGATATGCCAGGCATCTCTCACTTCCTGAAGTGGGTAGAAAAGGTCAGACCCGCTTGAAAAATTCTAGTGTCCTCATCGTTGGTGTTGGTGGACTAGGGTCGCCAGTTGCTCTTTATCTTGCAGCAGCGGGGGTAGGCACTCTGGGACTGGTGGATTTTGATGAAGTGGATATAACTAATCTTCAGAGGCAGATTCTTCACGGAACAGAGGAGATTGGGAAACCCAAATTGGAATCGGCCAAGAGAAGGATTTCCAGTGTAAATCCCAATGTGCAAATTGTTGAGCACTCCTGTCGATTGGATTCACATAATGCTCTAGAAATTATGGAGAACTATGACGTAGTAGTTGATGGAACAGACAATTTTCCTACTCGCTATCTGGTCAATGACGCCTGCGTTTTACTCGGAAAGCCAAATGTCTATGGATCGATCTTTCGCTGGGAAGGCCAGGTATCTGTATTTGCGAAAGATGATGGTCCATGTTACAGGTGCCTATTCAGAGAACCTCCCCCGCCAGGACTAGTACCAAATTGTGCAGAAGCTGGAGTTCTTGGTGTGCTGCCAGGGGTAGTGGGCTCACTACAAGCTCTCGAGGTGATCAAGATAATTTTGGGGGAAGGAGATAGCCTTGTAGGGCGGCTATTGATTTTCGATGCACTAGAGCTGAAATGGCGAGAAGTAAAACTAAAGCGCAATCCTGATTGTCCAGTTTGTGGTGATGAGCCAATACAAAAAGAGCTTATCGATTATGATGTGTTTTGTGGCTTGCAGGGTGAACAATCTGAGGATCCGAGAGATAGTTTAAAGAGATTTTGTGAAATGGAACCCTCTGAACTGAAGGACCAGCTTGGGAGTAGTAATCCTCCATTTGTGCTGGATGTAAGGGAATCATTTGAATGGGATATAGTAAATCTTGGAGACTTCGGATCGTATCTGATCCCGCTAGGGGAATTGGACCAGAGAATAGATGAGATTCCAGATGATAGGGAGATAGTCGTTCATTGTCGGAGTGGTGTCAGGAGTGCTAAGGCCGCCAATATTTTGGCTGATAATGGCTTTTCGGGTCTCCACAATCTTTCTGGGGGTATTCTCGGATGGATCGACGAAGTGGATAAGTCCCTGCCCAAATACTAGGATTCCCTTTCGGTCTAGAACTGTTGCAGACTTAAGATTCCCTCTAGCACGTCAGATGTTTGCGGTAAAATTTCGTTTTCAAGGTCAGGGGCATATGCTACCCAGGTGTCCAGTGAGGCCACCCTTCTGACTGGTCCGTCCAGCCAGGGAAATAAGGAATCAGCAATACGGGCAGCTATTTCTGATCCAATACCCCAAGACAAAGAGTCTTCATGTGCGATCAAAACTTTATGAGTTTTCTGCACCGAGGAGGCGATGGAATCCATATCGAGCGGGGACAGCGTCCTCAAATCTAACACGTCACACTCGACGCCATACTGTTTGGAGGCGATAGCGGCTGCCTCTAGAGACTTTCTGACAAGTGCACCGCAGGCAATTACTGTAATATCTGAACCCTTTCTGATCAGTCGCGCTTTTCCGAAGGGAATCATGAAGTTTTTACCTGGGTATCTTCCTTTGTTGTGAACCTGTCTGTATAGGTGCTTGTGTTCTAGGAAAATCACTGGATCTTCGCAACGGATGGCCGTTCGAAGGAGACCATTTGCGTCAGTAGCATTGGAAGGAAGAACTACTCGAAGGCCTGGGGTATGGGTAAAGAGGGTTTCTCCAGTTTGGGAGTGATAGATGCCCCCTCCTCGAAGATAGCCTCCGTAGGGGACTCTGATGACTACTGGAGAGGAAAAGGTTCCGCCGCTTCGATACCTCATAGTGGCCAATTCATTTCTTATCTGCATGAAGGCTGGCCATATATAATCAAAAAATTGAATTTCAACTACTGGCTTCAATCCTCTGTGAGCCATTCCTATGGCTCTTCCGACAATATTGGCCTCTGCGAGGGGAGAGTTAAAGACTCTATCTTTTCCGTATTTGCTTTGCAGGCCAAACGTTACTTTAAAGACCCCACCTTTTCCATCCACCTCTTCGAGGGTTTCTTCTCTGGAAGCGTCTGCTACGTCTTGACCAAAGATGATCATTTCGGGGTTACGCTCCATCTCATCAGATAGGCATGCATTGATGAGATCGACCATGGTCAGTTCCCGGTCATCCCCATAGGCTGGAAAATTTTCGGAATCAAATATAGAGCTTGTTGGGTCAACGTCTTCGGAATATAGGTGGCGCATAGCTGTTTCAGGAAGCGGTTGAGGTTGTTTTAGCACCTCATCAGCGATCTCATCGATAGTATTTGTTATTTCTAGATCGATAGCCTCCAATTTTTCCACATCCATCAAATTGGACTGCAACAGGAATTTCCTCATCTTTAAAACAGGATCATTGTTGGTCTCTTCTAGCAGTTCTTCATCCGTTCTGTAAGTTTTTTGATCATCGGAGTCGGAATGAGAATAGGGTCTGGTGGTATGAGCATGAATTAAACTGGGCCCATTGCGTTTGCGACAGTAAGATGTGGCTTCTTCACAAACCCGATAACTCTCAGAAAAATCAGTTCCGTCGCATTCCCGAATCAGCAGATTAGGAAAACTACCCAACAGCCGGGAAATACTACCACCCGCTGTATTCACTTCTACTGGAACCGAAATAGCGTATTCGTTGTCCTGAACTAGAAATACGATGGGAAGCTTAAGGTTACAGGCTGTGTTCATTGATTCCCAAAACTCTCCCTCCGATGTAGATCCCTCGCCCGAACATACTAGTACGATTTCGTCATCATAAAACCCTTTTTCTCCGTTATTTATCTCTGAAATGGAGTTTGCACGCAGGGAGGCCTCGGCGGCACCTACAGCCTGTAGAAACTGAGTACCTGTTGGTGAAGAAGTGCTGGTGATGTTTAGCTTTGGGTCTGACCAGTGACTGGGCATCTGGCGCCCTCCACTATTGGGATCTGTATCAGCTGCTACTGCGGCTAAAAGTTGGTCTGAGGGTGACTGGCCGAGGCTTAGAGCCAATGCTCGGTCACGGTAATACAGATAAAACCAATCGTATGACGGTTTCAAGTGGAAGCTCATGGCCGCTTGAATTGCTTCGTGACCCGCTCCAGACATCTGAAAAAAACTCTTGTTTTGTCTTTTTAATTTCAGCTCTTTGTCATCAAGACATCGAGCTGTAAACATAGTTCGATAAGCGTGGATTAACTGAGTGGGCGAAAGCTTGGAAAGGCCCATGTCCTTAGATGTATCTGTCCGTCTTTTTTCCATCCGTTCGTCTTTGTCCA
This sequence comes from Longimicrobiales bacterium, assembly GCA_045561015.1. Taxonomy (GTDB): domain Bacteria; phylum Gemmatimonadota; class Gemmatimonadetes; order Longimicrobiales; family Gaopeijiaceae. The sequence continues at coordinate 9,926 of JBJKYO010000077.1, forward strand.
GTGGAATTTGAATTGCCAATCTGCTCCAGTATTATAGCGCTATGATTCATCATAGTGGAGTGTCTATTTTGATTTGAGTTGTTTCTGTAAGGTTTCAGGATCGCTAGTCATCGGTTTACAAACGTATTCTTTGCAAACCTGAACTTGAGGGGACTGGCTGTAGGTTATCTGTTCGTCTAAAAAAGGTATCCTAGAACTCAATGTCTCATTAACGCCTTTACCTGCGATGATCCGATTGGCATCGTAGGGACCAAGTGCAGCCTTTAACAATTCTCTAGTCTTCGGTTCTTTTCGATCTCCAAAGATGGCTACAGTCGTTGTTGGCAACAGTGTGCGATCTAGTACTGTCAGTAGTCTGCCAAATGCAGAAGGGAACTGGGCCATGATAGACGCTTCTCTTTGCAAGACGGAATCTGATATTTCCCTATGGTATTGATTTCCGAATAGTTTGGAGGTTCTGAGTAGTAGCTCAACAGCCAATGAGTTACCCGATGGTGTTGGATTGTCCATAATGTCACGTGGCCTAACGATTAAGTTCTCACCATCTCTAGGGCTGTCGAAGAAAACCTTTTTGTTCTCGTCCCAAAACAGGTCAATAATTTTGGTCGTGATCCAGGTAATCTCGTCAAGCCAACTGGGCTCCAGTGTAGACTCGTAAATTGCGATACATGCATTTCCAATAGCGGCGTAGTCTTCCAGGAATGCGTAACCAGAAGTTTGTCCATCTTTATAGCAATGAAGAAGTCGGTCATCTTTTCGCATTTTGGAAAGAACGAATTCAAGAGCCTTAATACTGGCTTTCAGATAGTTAGCATTGTCCAATACCCCTCCAGCTTCAGCTAAGGAACGTATGGCCATGCCATTCCATCCTGATAGGATTTTCTCATCCCTGAAGGGGTGTTCTCTGGACTCTCTCGCTTGTAGCAACAGATTTCTTGCTTTCTTGAGCTTAGCTACGATCTGATCATCATCTCCTGAAATTTCCTCGAAATGTTGGGAAATGTGCAATATGTTTTTCCCTTCAAAGTTTCCACCATCACTCACCCCGTAATAAGCTTCGAAGGTAGGAGCTAGGTCGTCCCCTAAGATTTCCCGGATCTCCTTTGTGGTCCAAATGTAGAATGTTCCTTCTTCACCTTCCGAGTCGGCATCCAACGCTGAGTAGAAACCACCTTCAGGAGAGGCTAAGTCATCAATGATGTGATTAAGGGTCCTTTCGGCTGTCCTTTTGAATTCATGATTCGAGGTTATTTGGAATGCATGCAGGTAAAGTCTGGAGAGCAGAGCATTGTCGTATAGCATCTTTTCAAAATGGGGAACTAACCATTGTGAATCTACAGAATATCGGTGAAAACCATGTCCCAATTGGTCTTGGATTCCTCCTCTTGCCATTTTTGTTAAAGTCTGGGTAACCATTTGGAGGGTTTTGTCCTTGTCATTGTGCGTATAGTTCTGAATGGCAAATTCAAGAAGGACAGGTTGGGGGAATTTGGGTGCGGGACCAAAGCCACCATTTGTAGCATCAAAGCGCGTGGCCAGAAAATTCAGGGCATGGTCGATAAGCTGTTGATCTAACAGGTCTGGGGATTTCTCTGGACCTTCTTTGGATGTTGCTTTCAATAAATCTTGCTCTAACAGCTGTTGCATTTCTTGGGCGTTTTGCAACACTGCTTCCTTGTTATCAGAATATGCTGAGCGGATTGCTTCCAGGATTTGCGGGAAAGAGGGTAGGCCGTGTCGAGGTTGGGGTGGGAAGTAGGTGCCTCCATAAAAAGGCTGACCATCGGGTGTAAGAAAAGCTGTTAATGGCCATCCGCCTTGCCCAGTCATGGCCTGGACTGCTTTCATGTAAATAGAGTCAATGTCTGGACGCTGTTCGCGGTCCACTTTTATATTTACGAAACTAGCATTCATAATCTCTGCAATCTCAGGCACAGAGAATGATTCTTCTTCCATGACGTGACACCAGTGACAGGCTGAGTAACCTATGGAAAGCAGGATCGGAACATCTCGTTCTCTTGCGGTGTCTAGGGCTTCTTTTCCCCAGGGGTACCAATCAACTGGATTAGTACAGTGCTGGATTAAGTAGGGACTGATTTCATCGGCTAAACGATTTGGCAAAGCAATTCCTCCGTGGGTTACCGCAAGGTAGGTCGATTTTCTTCAATAGGGAACGATTGAAGTTATTTGTAGCGTTGAATTAGCAGAGGGTCTCACGGCTAGACTTAACTGGCAGGCTTTCCTACGACTTTTCTGTTACTATTAACTGAAGTGATGAGTTTCGCCTCGGAGGTGTTTTGCGTTCGACCTATATACTTTTTGCTGAGTTGGCGATTCGAAAGCCAACCTTGATTCCTCTTTTGTTCCAAACTCTATGGGTTTTCCGAAAAAGAGGTTGGTATAGCCAGTTTCCTTTTCTTCCAGTTCCTTCACAGAAATATCTCAAGTGGAGACTAGAGACTGCGTATGGTTATTCTGAAGCGAAGCCGCCTCTAGAGGAACTGGAACGTTACATTAAGTGGTCGGCAGATATGAGAAGGATGACTCAAAAGAAAAACATTGAGGGAGATTATCCTGGATAACCTCATGATGGAGTGGCCTGCAATACTCGCTGCGCTGATAGTCGTCGTCGTCATTGTGTATGAGCGTTCTAATAGGAATGGATATAGAATACCTGAAAATATCAGTGTGGCTTTGACTGGAAATATTGGTTCAGGAAAGTCAACAGTAGCGAAATTTTGGGCGGAAAGAGGAATGCCAGTTGTCAGCGCTGACGAACTAGCTCGCCGAGCGGTAAAGGAGGGTAGCTCTGGGTTTAGGGAGGTTGTGGAAGCATTTGGGGAATCCATAGTTGATACAGATGGACGCTTGAACCGTAAGGCTTTGGGCTCATTGATCTTCAATGACAAAGTCGCCAAGGCCAAACTGGAAGCTATAGTCCATCCTAGAATCCGGGTGTTAAGAGATCGCTGGCTACAGGAGCATCAGTTTGAGATCTCACCGATATCAGTGTCTGAAGTCCCCTTATTATTTGAGGCAGATCTTCAGAACGATTTTGATATATCTGTTGTGGTAAGTGCATCAACAGAAAATAGAATCTTGCGTTTGCAGGAAGAAAGAAATCTGCATCCTGAAGATTCTCGAAATATCATGGCCAATCAAATTGAATCTGGGATAAAGGAAGAGCTTGCGGACTATGTCATCCTTAACGACAAAGGGCTGGATGAACTGAAAGATGCGTCTATGGATGTTTTAGAAGAGATCAAGTCGTCAGTGAAGCGTCTCGAGGGTCCAAGTTCAAATAAACTGAAGATCGACATGCATATGCATACTTGTGACTCCTTCGATTGCATGTCAGATCCTGAGGAACTTTTGGCAGAGGCCAAAAGAAAAGGGATCGGTAGAATCGCACTAACTGATCACAATAGGCTTGGATTAGCCCTAGAAATGGCTAAAAGATTTCCTGAAGAAATTATTCCAGGTGAAGAAGTGAAGACGGCTGAGGGCGTAGATTTGATAGGACTTTATCTGAGTGAAGAGATTCCCAAAGGAACTGGCTTGAAAGAGACATGTCGAATGATCAAAGAGCAGGGGGGTGTCTCATACTTGCCTCATCCTTATGCAAGAGGGAAAGGTGGCTCTGGGCGATATGCTGATGAAATGGGAAAACTCGTTGATATAGTGGAAGTGTTTAACTCGCGACTGCATCCGATGAAACGAAACGCATTAGCGGAAGAGCTGGCTGAAAAGTATGCAAAACTTAGAGGGGCTGGGTCTGATGCGCATACGGTGGGTGAGGTTGGGAGGGCTTATGTGGAATTGGAAAAACATCCTAACGACCCAAAGTCTCTGTTAGAAGCTCTACAGCGTTCACAAGTTCGAGGAGTTGAATCACCCAGGATAGTACACCTGGCTTCGACTTGGGCTAAGATTAGAAAATAGTCAGGTTAATCTTTAAATCAGGATTTCGATGACAGTCAAAAAAAATAGACCGCGCGATGAGTCTGTGGAAATAGTTCTCAGTGAACTGCGGGAGAAAGACCTTGTAATTCTTACAACTCACAAGAATGCTGATGGTGATGGCTGTGGCTCAGAAGTTGCTCTAGCTGATTGGCTCAGGTCACAAGGGACCGAAACATTTATTATTAATCCAACTCCTTTCCCCGAAAATTTCAAGTTTTTATTGCCAGATATTTCCTGGGTCGTTGAGGCCGATTCTTCGAGTGCCAGAGAATTATGCGACGGGGCCGATCTAGTCGTTGTTTTAGACACAGGAGAAAATCCCAGAATTGGAAAGGTTGAACCATTAATCAGAGGACTGAAAACTATTGTTGTCGATCACCACCCCATAGGAGGGAATCCCATTGAAGGTGTCTCTCTCCGTGATACGACTGCTAGTTCAACTGGTGAGTTGGTTTACGATCTAATCGAGGGTGCGGGCGGGCCTTGGTCGAAAACATCGGATTTAGGAGTGTATGTAGCTGTTGTGAGTGACACAGGTTCTTTTAGGTACGGCAATACGACTCCCCATAGCCTGCGGATCGCCGCAGAGCTTGTTCATAGAGGTGTGGATCCAGGAAAAATCTACCGCAGACTGTTTGGGGATTATCATAAAACGCGACTGGAACTATTGCAGAGTAGTCTCTCGACACTAGACCTTGATGAAACCTATAAAATTGCTTGGATGGTTGTTTCGGAAAAAGCCTATGAATCGCTGGGAGCAACTCCAGAAGACCTTGAGGGTTTTGTGGATTATCCTCGTTTCATAGATGGAATCCAGGTTGGGCTTTTATTCCGGAAGGTTTCCAGAAATGCGATCAAGGTTTCCTTGCGATCAAATGGGGCAGTCAATGTGAATCCGGTAGCGAGGAAATTTGGAGGAGGGGGTCACAATCAGGCATCAGGAGCTTTAGTAAGCGGATCAATGGAAAGAGTCAAAAAAGATGTAATCGAAGGTGTGCGTGAAGCTGTGGAAATCTCTGGAATATTGAAGTAGGATAAGGACCCATGACATCTGAGAAAAAAAAATTGTTTTCCAGGGAATCGGGACCAGGGGTTCCCGAGGCTATCACCCAAATTTTGGGCAAGATGTCTAGGCAATTAAAAACAGAAAACATAGAAACTATTTGGATTTTTCCTCCCATGATCAACAGGAGGAAAGAGTGGGGGCTTATAGCTGTCAGTTGTTTCGCTGAAGGGACATCGCGTTCACTCTATACGGGAAGGTATTTCGCACAGCAAGAAGGCGGAAAATTATCCTTAGATGCTGAAATTTCTGAGGAAGGGAGTGCTCCAGTAGACAGTTTAGCTAGAGTGATGATTGGAGTAGTCAAGAGAAGCCAAATTGACCTGGGTAGTCCTAAGGCTTATATGATAAAGGGCAAAGTAGAAGTTTTTGAAACCTTGTTGAAAGAGCTGGAGGATGAATTGATGGAGACGGCGGAAACATGACTGGAAGCCCGGATCCAGCGCTGTTTGTGCGCCTGTTTGGGCGCTATCTTCGTGAACATAAGTTACCCGTTACTCCTCAAAGAGAGTTGGTGGCTGAGACTGTTTTTGGGTCAGATCGACACCTCTCGGTTGAGGAAATCGTAGAGCTTGTTCGTAGCAAGGGAATTGGCCCTGGCAAGGCGACAATATATCGGACTCTGGAACTCCTGGTTAAAAGCGAACTGGTAGCCGAACACGATTTCGGAGAAGGCTTTAAGCGGTATGAACATCGTCTATCCGCTGAACCTAATCACGACCACCTTATATGTCTTAATTGTGGCGAAGTTGTCGAGTTTAAGATTGCTGAACTAGCCAGTGTTGGGGATTCTCTAGCTGAAAAACATGGATTTTATATTACTAAGCACAAACTCGAGATGTATGGGCTCTGCCTTGCATGTGTTGACGCAGGAAAGGAAATAAAACAGGATGGACTAACCTGTCCCATTGAAACCTTCTAGAAAATGCCTAACAGACGTTCAGACGGAGTTCTGGGTAGAGGTTTTCCGAGTGGTCGAACTTTGGGAGGAGATGGTGAACTGTTGCACAAAATTGCAGGTCTTCCATGGGAATTGCCCTACACCTTCCTCGGTTTGGATGAGGAGAAATCTGCACTAGATTTCGCACGGTCAGTGATTTTACCAGTTCCCTACGAAGCAACTACGAGTTATGGATCTGGAGCGGCATCTGGGCCAAAAGCCATCATTGAATCTTCACGTTACATGGAGTTATATGACCAGGAATTGAAGTCTAATCCTTCTGCACTAGGAATACATACACTCTCGGGCCTGGAATTGACTCGGGAATCTGGGAAAGAGGCAATGGATGAGTTGCATATGGCCTATGAAAAAATCATGAAAGCTACAGGTGATCGTTTCCTCCTAATGTTAGGAGGAGAGCATTCCGTCTCAGGCCCAGCGATTCTAAATCAAGTCAATCGGCACGGCAGGATAAGTGTTCTTCAATTAGATGCCCACTTAGATTTGCGACCAGAATTCGACGGATCGAAATATAGTCATGCTTGTGTGATGTCCCAGGTCAGAGAATCGGTAGATCTCGTATCTGTGGGAATTAGAGGGGCTGCTGAGGATGAAGTTTCTCTAGCAGATGCCGAAGAAAACATCACTGTTATTTGGGCAGATGAAATGTGGGAAAATGATAACTGGATTCATCGGGTGATAGAAGCTTTGGGTGATAAGGTCTATATAACCTTCGACGTTGATTATCTTGATCCCTCTTTTATGCCTTCTACAGGAACTCCAGAGCCAGGGGGAGGAGATTGGTATCGCACTCTAAAGCTACTGAGATCAGTGTTTAGAGAAAAAAATGTGGTGGCTTGCGATGTAGTCGAGCTAGCTCCAGTTCCTGGTGCACATGCAGCAGATTTTTTAGCGGCTAAATTGGTTTATAAGTTGATTGGGTACAATTTGGAATCCAAGGGTCTTTTGGTTCAGCAGTAGCGTAAGCTCAGGAGCTTATCTATGGAGCACGAATTCGCTAAAGACTTACTGGAAAGAACGTCAGGTGCCGATGAGATTTCTGGCAATGAGATAATATTACAGACTGATGGGCCCACTGCGTTTGATACATGGATGCAAGCTATTCAAGCTGCCGAACACTATATCCATTTTGAGAATTATATAATCAGAGATGACTCCCTAGGTGTGCGGTTCAGGGATCTCTTGGTTTCAAAAGCTCTTGATGGAGTGGAAGTAAGAGTTCTTTATGACTGGTTAGGTTGCTGGGCGACACAAAGAAGTTTTTGGAAGCCTCTACGCGATGCTGGTGTGGAAGTAAGAGATTTCAATAAACCTTCATTAAAAGATCCCTACGCCATGTTTCAGCGCGATCATCGTAAACTCGTTGTTGTGGACGGTAAAACAGCATTTAGTGGAGGTTTCTGTGTTGGCGAAGAATGGGTCGGCATAGGAAACAATCCCCCTTGGCGTGATACAGGAATCATGATCAATGGTCCCGCTGCCTCAGTTGCTAACAGGGCTTTTGGAAAAACCTGGAGTATGGCGGGAGGAGTCATGCCTGCTACTATACCTGTGGAGGAAATGGATGCCCAAGGTGAGACTTCAGTTTGGTTGATTGAAGGTGAGCCAGGGAAAAGCAGAGTCCTTAGGACTCTTGCACTGGTGGCTGCAGCGGCCAGAGAACGACTGTGGATCACAGATCCTTATTTCGTTGCCCCTGGTGCAATAGCTGAAGCACTAATTTTAGCAGCTTCAGCAGGAGTGGATGTCAGAGTACTGGTCCCTGCGAATAACAACTGGCCACTGGTGGGTAGCTTTTCTAGAGCTGGTTATCGCCACTTGCTAGAGAACGGAGTTCGTTTATTTGAGTGGCAGGGTAATATGATTCATGCTAAGAGCTCGGTTGCTGATGGATTATGGTCTAGAATCGGTTCAAGTAATTTGAATACGTGGAGTCTTCTTGGGAATTGGGAGATTGATGTGGGCGTCCTAGATAAGTCGCTTGCTGCAGAGTTAGAGAAGACCTTTCTGATGGACTTGAGGTCTTCTTCGGAGGTATTGTTGCCTGGACAAGCCAATTTAGAAAGTGTCAAGGTTGTTGGAGTGGATACTGTGCAGACAAATTGGTTAAATAGGTCAGGCATTAAAGAAGCCAGCACCAGGAGTTCGCGGCTCGTATTAGGGAAAGACCATTTAGGCAGGAAACTCAGGTTAACCCATTTGGTCGGGGCTGGATTTTCTTTGGGTGAAGCTCTTGCAGGGAAACGTATTCTCGGGAGGGAGGATCGAACTGTTCTGGGGGTCGTTTCATTCACTGCTATTGTTTTGGCCATACTATTTAGTTTTTTTCCCAAGGTGCTTAGCTGGTCCATCGCTGGCATTTTTAGTTGGTTAGGGATCGTCACTGGTGTTCGGGTGTTTAGGGACAAGTTCTATTCCACTGATAACATAAATACGGTTCAATTTAATTCATCCAACAGTCGGGGTAACGAATGAATGAATCAGTCGGAATTTTAGTAGCATTTTCTGCAGGTGTGTTGTCTTTTCTGTCACCTTGCGTTCTGCCGCTAGTGCCTAGCTATCTTTCCTTTGTGACTGGGGTTTCTTTGGAAGACATGCAGGACGGTGTGGATAGAAAGGCAACCTTGATTCATTCACTGCTTTTTGTTTCTGGATTCAGCATCATTTTCATTGTCCTGGGTGCTTCAGCTTCTTTTTTGGGAGTATTTCTGCGTCACTACGAGGTATGGATTGCCCGCATTGGAGGACTGGCTATCATGATTTTGGGACTCCATTTGACAGGGATACTAAGGATTACAGCTCTGCTCAAAGAACGCAGGCTCCATATGTCAGACAAGCCCACTGGTTATTTAGGTAGTGTGGGGGTAGGTGCGGCTTTTGGTGCTGGATGGACTCCCTGTATAGGTCCAGTTTTGGGTGCTATATTGACTTTGGCAGGCACGCAAGAATCTGTTTGGTCTGGAGTCCTGTTATTGACCGTTTACTCAATGGGACTTGCGATACCATTCCTATTATCGGCATTAGCTCTAGATTCATTCTTGGGTACCTTCTCAAAGTTTAGGAAATTCCTGCCAGTTGTAGAAAAGGCTTCTGGCGTTTTGCTGATTGTTCTTGGCATTTTATTGTTGACTGGTTCTTTTACGATATTGAGCACTTATTTGATCCGCTTTACCCCTGAATGGATATTGATGAGAATCTAATCTTAGGGTTGATTTGTATTGGAAGGCTGGCGAATCCTCTACATCTTTTGCCTGAGGTCTCTAAGGAGTTCTATCGCTCCTGAAGCCAGGGAAGCTGCTCCGATGGGTAAACACGTCTCGTCAAAGTCAAAGTTGGTGGAATGATGCATTCTTGGTTGAGGAAGCGCAGCGCCAAGCCAGAAGAAAGATCCAGGCACTTCGCTGGAAAAAAAAGAAAAATCTTCTGCGAACATCATAGGACTAAGGGGAAGTATATCTGCTTCCTCAAGAATCGCTTTAGAGGCTACTCTTAGGCAATCAGTTATTTCAGCATTGTTAATTACTGGAAGATAGTGGGATCCAAATTTGATGGATATTTTTGCTCCCAAGGCCTCTAGCATGTGGAACGAACTAATGATGTGATTTTTTAGTTTTCTCTGCACTTCTTCAGAAAAGAATCTTATGGTTCCCTCGAGGATCACTGTATCTGCCAGCACATTTCTTGCAGTTCCTCCCTGAATGGTCCCAAATGTGAGTACGCCAGAATCCATCGGTGACAGTTGTCGAGATACACCTTGCTGAGCAGTCACGATTCCTTGGGCAGCTAAGACGAGAGCGTCTATTCCACTGTTGGGAAGAGCGGCGTGACTGCTTTTCCCAGTTATTTTGACTGTCACTTCCTGCGCACCAGCCATTATTGGACCAGGTGAGAAGAAAAGTTTTCCGCTCGGCAAGGATCCTCCGATGTGAAGGCCGACAACTGCATCCACGTTTTCCATGACTCCTTCCTGGACCATCCTCATCGCCCCGCTCAACCCATGCTCGTCGGCGCATTCCTCCGAAGGCTGGAAAATGAATCTGACAGATCCTTTTGGCAGGGATCCTGAATGTTTATCCTCTGTGAGCAATCTCGCTGCTCCTATCAATGTCGCAACGTGGCCGTCGTGACCACAAGCATGCATAATTCCAGGGTTTTGAGATATAAATTCGTGCTCATTGTCTTCCTCAATTGGAAGCGCATCCATATCAGCCCTGAGACATATGGTAGGCCCTTCTCCATTTTCCAAGTCTGCTACAATCCCTGTTTTTGCGACACCAGTTTTGATTTTCAATCCAAGAATTTTCATTTCGCGTGCAGCTACACTTGCGGTGCGAGCTTCTTGAAATGAAAGTTCAGGATGTTGATGTAAATCACGACGAATTTCGACGAGATCTTTGGCCATCAGTTCGGATCTTTCTAGTAAGTTCAAACAGATCTCCTTATGCTGTACGGTTGCTGGAGTAAAAACCGACCAGTTAGCTTGTCTTGCTGGAGATAAGATTGCAAGTACAAAGGCTAACGTTTGCGCACTGAAGACATGGGAGAAGGTCGGTGAATCATGTTAGATGATAGACTGACTGAAAAGAGAAACTCACGCTCTTACGGATTAGATGAATTTTCATCTTTGGAAATTGTCGATCTGATCAGCAGTGAAGATCGCCTGGTAGCTGAAGCTGTCGGTAAACAGCGTATTGAGATTGCAAAGGCTGTGGACTTAGTGACTGAAGCTTTTCTGGCGGACGGACGGTTAATTTATGTGGGGGCAGGAACCTCTGGACGATTAGGTGTTTTAGACGCTTCGGAAATGCCTCCAACATTCGGGACGCCACCTGAAATGGTGCGCGGGATCATTGCGGGAGGCCCAGATGCCCTAGTTTCTTCACAGGAATCTGAGGAGGATAGTTCTAGTAAAGGCGCGGAAGAGATGGAGCTTCACGCTGTGACTCCTAATGATTTTGTCCTCGGCATTGCAGCATCCGGCACAACTCCTTTCGTGCATGGAGCTCTGACTGAAGCGGGGCAAAGAGGTGCTAAGACTGGGCTATTACTCTGTACGAATCCTAGTGTGAAAATACTGGAAAAGTATGATTTAATTATTTCGGTACTGGTGGGTCCAGAGATAGTCACGGGATCAACTCGCATGAAAGCAGGGACGGCTACTAAAATGGTTCTGAATATGATTAGTACCGGTGCAATGGTAAGAACCGGGAAAGTATTTGGAAATCTTATGGTGGATCTCCAGACAAATTGTGAAAAACTCAGTGATCGGGCTGACCGGATGGTCATGACAATCTTAGGAGTAGATCGTTCCGTAGCATCAACCCTTATCGAGAGGGCTAGAGGGAGTGTCAAGGTTGCCCTAATAATGGGGCGTTTAGGGGTAGATTTTGTTACAGCCCAAAGCTTACTGGCAGAAGCTGGAGGCTTCGTTAAGAGAGTTTTTGATCAGCACGAACTGGATGGAGGACATTTGGTTTGAGCTCTACGAATCTTTATGTAGGCCTGATGTCTGGCACATCTCTGGATGGAATCGATGCTGTTTTGGTAGAGATTAATGGTGCTCTAGAAGATGATTTTTCCTGGAATCAAATCGCTTTCATCAGCAACGCTTATGACAAAGAATACAGAGATAGACTGTACAGAGGGATAGAGCTAGGAACACCGGAATTGCTATGTCAGCTCAACGTTTCACTTAGCGAACAATTCGCTAGTGCAGTTTGCGATTTGTGCGAATTGGCAGGTGTCTCTCCAGCGCAGTTAAGAGCGATCGGTTCTCATGGCCAAACATTCTGGCATATACCACCTTCTCGTGAGCTCCGTGGAAGCACGCTGCAGTTAGGTGATCCAGCTACTTTGGCAGAACAGACTGGGGTGACCGTAATAAGCGATTTCAGGAGTAGAGATATGGCGCTGGGAGGTCAGGGAGCACCCTTGGTTGCTTGGCCTGACAAGCTGATGTTTTCTTCG
>JBJKYO010000078.1:0-5219 GCA_045561015.1 Longimicrobiales bacterium
AGTGGCTGATGAGATAGAAACTTTGGTTGCCGAGTATCAGGGAGCACAGTTGCTGTTAGAGGATGCCGACGACGAAGAGTTTCGTGATCTCGCGCTACAGGAAATAGACGAACTTGAAGTTCGTCTCCTAAACTTGTCTTCAGAGGCTCAGGAACTTTTGATACCAAAAGATCCTTTGGACGGCAAAGCATCGGTAATAGAAGTGCGTGCAGGAACTGGAGGAGACGAAGCTGGGCTTTTCGCAAAAGATTTGGTTAGGATGTATCAAAGAGTAGCTGAGAGAGAAGGTTGGAAGGTAGAGATTATCAGTATTTCGGAGGGGATTCCAGGATCAGTAAAGGAGGCCGTGTTCACAGTCCGAGGGAAAGGCGTCTATGGGAAACTCCGTTTTGAAAGTGGGGTACACCGAGTACAGAGAGTCCCAGAGACCGAGAGCCAAGGGAGGATTCACACGTCTGCTGCTACCGTTGCTGTGCTTCCAGAGGCTGACGACGTTGATGTCAAAATCGATCCTAGCGATCTCCGGGTTGATGTCTTCAGATCTTCTGGGCCTGGGGGTCAATCGGTGAATACTACGGACTCTGCTGTGCGCTTAACGCATATTCCTACAGGACTAGTTGTTTCTTGCCAGGATGAAAAATCACAGCACAAGAATAAGGCGAAAGCTCTTAAGGTGTTGAGGAGTAGACTTTTAGACCAATCTGTAGCTAAACAAGAAGCAGAGAGATCTCAGCAACGTAAGGCACAGGTTGGAACGGGAGATCGATCCGCAAAAATTCGAACATATAACTTTCCGCAGAATCGTGTCACCGATCATCGAGTGAAATTGACTCTCTATTCCCTTGACCAGGTCTTGGACGGGGATTTGACAGAACTGCTGACTGTGTTGAAAGCAGCCGACTTAGAGGAACGCCTTCAAGAACAGTCAGAAGGATAGAGTGTAATGGTGGTCTCTTCGGAACTAACATCTGATTCGAGTCGTGGTGATTCATGGTCTATCAAACGGATGATTTTCTGGAGTGCCGATTATTTAGCAGGGAAAGGCGTTTGAACATTCGCGATTGGACGCAGAATGGTTATTGGCTGAAGCTCTAAATATGGATAGGCTTCAGCTCTATCTACAGTACGATCGTCTCCTCAATCCAACAGAGAAATCAACTTTTAAGTCATTGCTGTTGCGCAGGGCTAAGAGGGAACCATTACAGTATATACTCGGGAAAACTGCATTCAGAGAGGTGGAATTGGTGACGGATAAGCGTGTGCTGATTCCACGTCAGGAAACAGAAGTATTGGTAGAGCGTATTCTCTCCTGGGGATTCGAAAAAAATAAAGGTTTGGGAAGTGTTTTAGATCTAGGAACAGGTTCTGGTGCCGTAGGAATTTCATTAGCAGTAGAGGGTGAGTGTTCTAGGGTGGTCGCAACTGACATAACGAGAGATGCTATCGCTGTAGCGACGATCAATGCTCATAGAAATGGTGTTAAAGATTTGTTGAATTTTCGTAGAGGATCCCTTTACCAGGTCATCGACTCAGACGAGTACTTTGATGTAATCGTTTCCAATCCCCCTTATATTGCAGATGACGAAGCTAGAGTGCTTGAGCCCGAAGTATTGGATTGGGAACCAGGCACAGCTCTCTTCGGAGGAAAAACAGGATTGGAAATAATAAGGGAGATAATTGTTGGAGCTCCTAGCAATTTGACTTCTGGGGGTCTTCTGGCTCTGGAGTTTGGTTTGGGACAAGCCGAACAAATTGTTTCTCAAATAGAGAAAACAGGTATGTTTAATTCGATCATGGTTCATCGCGATTTAAATGGTCGTCACCGGGTAGTGACAGCACAAAGAAATTAGGAAAATATAGTGTCGGATGGTTATTCTAGTGAGTAGTTGCTAATCCAACCTTAATGGGAAGAAAAATGGATAGAATCAGTGAGATGGCGAAAGATTTGGGAAGGTTGCTTGGTCAGACTGAGGAATATCGATCTTTGAAACAGGCTATTTCTATTGTAGACGAAGACAAGGAAGTGACTGAAGTTAGGACCGAGTTGGAGGGAATTGAGCTTCAAATCAAAGATTTAATCAATAGCGGTGAAGAACCTGATGAAAGCGTCAAACAAAAGTATGAAGAGTCTTTAAGTCGTCTTCAGACCAGCACAAGCTATCAAAGGCTTGTTGCGGCTCAAGCTAACTTTGACAAGGTTTTGGTGAAGGTGAACCAGACAATACAGACTGGCATTGCTGAAGGAGCAGAAAGCCGGATAATACGGCCTTGAATACGAGGTTATAAAATCAAGAATTTAGATGATCTTAGAGGTCGGGTCTATCCAATAATCGATCCAATGACACATTGGTTGGTCAAGAAAAAAGTGCATCCGAATGTGATCACTAGCAGTGGCTTCATCGTGACTGTGGTGGCGGGTTACTTTTATGGGATCGATCACGTTCGAACTGCGGGCGCATTGGTGCTTGTGGGGGGCGCACACGACATTTTTGATGGGCGCGTAGCTCAATTGTCAGGATTGCAGTCAAAATTTGGGGCATTTTATGACTCTGTTCTTGATAGGATCAGTGAAGTTGTGATTTACCTAGGTTTAATTTCTTTATATAACCAATATGAAATGTCACTGCTAAATATAGGTATGATTTATATGATAGCTTTAGCTATGGCTGGATCATTAATGATTAGTTATACCAGAGCAAAAGCAGAAGTGCTCGGACTGGAGTGCTCAGTGGGTTTGATGCAACGAGCTGAAAGAGTAGTTCTTCTGGGCCTCGGATCATTAATATTTGGTCTAAGCTGGAATGGTTTTGTATTAAGTGCGATAATTATAGTATTCGCTGTACTGACTAATCTGACAGCAATCCGAAGGATCGTATGGGTCCATAAGGCTGCTGCGGGAGTTCCGTTAGATAATTAAATAATGACGATTCCATAAAGTAAGGAGATACTGTTTTGCGAGAAACGCCAGAGATTTCTACTGCGAAAGGTCGTTTAGGGGTTTTACTTCCAGGGATGGGTGCTGTAGCTACAACAACTATAGCGGGGGTGTTGCTGGCTCGAAAAGGCTTGGCAAAACCGATTGGAAGTCTGAGTCAAATGAACACCATTAGGTTAGGTCAGAGAACAGAAAAACGGTCACCATTGATCAAGGATTTCATCGGTTTAGCGGAATTGGATCAAATCGTTTTTGGTGGATGGGATCCTATTCCTGACAATGCTTATGAAAGTGCAGTAAACGCAGGGGTTTTGAGCAACGAGCATTTAGAGCTGGTGAAAAATGAGCTGATGGAGATCAAACCCATGTCAGCCGCTTTTGATACTGAGTATGTCACTCGCTTGGACGGTCCCAACAAGAAAACAGGCTCCAATAAAAGAGATATAGCTGAACAGATAAGGGCGGATATACGTGGTTTTAAGGAAAAAAATAAATGTGATCGTTTAGTTATGGTCTGGTGTGGTTCCACAGAAATCTTTCTGCGTCATGGGTCAGTTCATGAAACCATGGAATCTTTCGAGAAGGGGATGGAAGACAATGAACAGTCGATCTCTCCAAGTATGCTCTACGCATACGCTGCCCTGAAAGAGGGAGTTCCTTATGCAAACGGAGCTCCAAACCTTTCCGCAGATTTTGGCGCGTTTGAAGACTACGCACAATCAGAAGGTATACCGATAGCTGGTAAGGATTTTAAGACTGGACAGACATTGATGAAAACCATTCTAGCTCCAGGTTTCAAGGCACGCATGCTGGGTATCAATGGATGGTTCAGTACCAACATCTTGGGTAACCGCGACGGTGCTGTTTTGGACGACCCTGCAAGTTTCAAAACAAAAGAAGAGTCTAAGCTGGGCGTGATCGACCATATTTTGCAGCCCAATCTTTATCCCGATTTGTATGGGGACATTTATCACAAAGTTAGAATAAATTACTATCCGCCTAGAGGTGATGACAAGGAAGGTTGGGATAACATAGATATTTTTGGTTGGCTCGATTATCCTATGCAAATCAAGGTAGATTTCCTCTGCAAGGACTCGATTTTGGCTGCTCCTATAGTATTGGATCTGGCTATTTTCCTTGACTTGGCTGGGCGAGCTGGTTTGGGTGGTATCCAAGAATGGCTCTCTTTCTATTTCAAAAGTCCTCAATGTGCTCCAGGTCTCTATCCAGAGCACGACCTTTTCATTCAAAATTGGAAATTGAAGAATACACTTCGTTGGTTGGGAGGTGAGGATCAGATAACTCACCTTGGTAGGGAATATTACTAGAGGTGACTAAAAGGAATGGCCTAGGAAGGGATAGAGGTCCATTTGTGGCACTGGAGGGACTGGATGGTTCTGGAAAAACTACTCAGGTAAATATGCTATCAGGATGGTTTTCTTCGAAAAATCTCCAGTTTACTGTGGCCAGGGAACCTGGCAGTACAAAAACAGGCGAGGCTATCCGAGGGTTGGTGCAGCAACGGCTGGATCTTGAAATCCCCTCCGAGACTGAGTTACTACTCTACCTTGCCGCAAGATCGGTTTTTGTGAAAGAGGCAGTCATGCCAGTTCTTGAGAGAGGAGACGTTTTTTTAACGGATCGGTTTTCCATGTCAACCATAGCTTATCAAGGGTATGCCAGAGGTTTAGATGTGGAAGAAGTGGTCAAGTTGAACAATTTTGCGTCTTATGGTTTGGACCCTGATTTATATCTGGTTCTGGACATTCCCGTAGAGTTGTCTCTTGAGAGATTGGCCGATGCTAAAAAGAAAAAGACCGCTTAGAATTAGCGGGGTTCGATTTTATGGAAAGAGTTAGGAAAGGATATTTGGACATCGTAAGGAAGACGGATAATGCAGTGCTGATAGACGGGACCGAGGCACCAGAACTAGTTCATCTCAAGATAAGAGAAGCTCTTGTTAATAAAATCCCAACTGCATTTGGAATTTAAGGGACAGAAGAATGATGAGTTCATTTATTCCTCGCCTAGCAGTTTTGGCAAGTTCTATATTGATCGCGAGTTGGTTTTTTCAGGGTGCTTTCAGAGAAAGAGTATCTGGCAGAGTCTATTCTGGACCGTTAGAAGAAGTCCTGGAACACATTACAGAACAATTTGTTGATTCAGTCGATCAGTCGGAGTTGGTCGATTCTGCGATAGAAGCTTTGGTCAATGGTTTAGATGATCCTCACACATCATTCATAGACAGTCAGTCCTGGGACAGTTTTCGTTTGCAGAGTGGGGC
>JBJKYO010000079.1:0-21816 GCA_045561015.1 Longimicrobiales bacterium
ATAGATAGGGTGTTTTTTCTTCCAGAGATAAGCGCTCTGGAGCAAGATTTTTTTGTCGAAGTATGGCCAAGTGAAGATCATGACTTGGCTGGGTCCTTAGTTCTGGACAACTTGTCCGATGAGAGTTTGAATCTTTTATTTGAGGAGATCAGATGAATAAGAGTTTGCTAGTAATGGCCTTGGCATTAACTACTCTTTTATCCGTGACCCACCTGCAGGCTACACAGCGTCAATCAAGTGAAAGAAGACTGCGACTCCCTCAGCAACGGGAACGGATGGAACGTGAGATACAAGCTCGATTTGATCAGTGGGTCATGAATGCTTTAGAGCTAGACGCCCACGAGGCGGTTGAGATTAGGTCGGTATTTGAGGGGTATAGGGAAGATAGATTTGCTTTGTCAGGAAGAGAAGAGCGAATGCAGCAATCTGTTCGGAATTGTATTCCTTCTAAAGAGGACAGAGGCTTGGATGGGGTTAACATGGGATGGCAAGGCGGTGCAATGTGTGGAGGAGATCCCCAGGAAATAATTCAGCAAATGATTGATCTCAGAAGAGAGGAAACTCTTCTCTTTGAACGCGAGTTTAAATCCCTTTTGGAAATCATTGACGAAAGGAAGCTTATGCTTTTGATTGCGATGAGGGAAGAATTCAAATCACATGCAGATAGGATTCGCTCTAGGGACTCCGGGGGAACAGGACGCGCGAAGAGAGGGCCTGGTCGGTAACGAACACTGAGGTTGAGTTCCTTAAAACATTGACGGGTTGGCTAAGATTTATCTAATCTATGGTATCGATTACGTCGTTTATCTGAACCAGGTATTTAAACCATGGTGATCCATACACTATTTTTTGCTTCCTACAGGGAGAGTATTGGGTCAGGAGGATTGGATGTCACCTTGTCTATCGGAGCTACTGTGTCAGATCTCATTGCTGAGTTGCGTAGCAGAGGAAATAAATTTTCCTGCTTACGGGAGACAGTAGTGATAGCAGTAAATAAAGTTTACATGGAAGCGGAAACAGTTTTAACCGACGGTGATGAGGTGGCGTTTATACCACCCGTAGCAGGGGGATAAGGGATAGATGAGTTTCGTAGGTATCGTTAGTCAACCGATCGATCCGATTGACTGTTTGAATCTTGTCGGCAGTGAAGAAGATGGTGCTAATATCTTATTTCTCGGAGTTGTCAGAAACCATAACGAAGGATTAGCTGTCAAAGGGGTACAGTACGAGGCATACGAGGAAATGGCCAAGATGGTGCTGGAGGAGATAACAGGGGAAGCTCAGAAGGAATATGGGACAGAAAGAATAGCAGTGGTCCACCGCATAGGGGATCTGACAATCGGTGATATCAGCGTAGCGGTGGCAGTATCTAGTCATCACAGAGAGGAGGCTTTTGCTACCTCCAGATATATCATGGAGGAAATAAAAAAGAGGCTTCCAGTTTGGAAGAAAGAAGCCTATTCTGGTGGACGAAAAGATTGGGTTGAGGGGATGACTCCCGGGCCATCCTTAGCTACTAAAACCACGCAGTGAGATTGAGATGATAGATCAATTTGGTAGGAAAATAGAGTATTTGAGGATTTCAGTCACTGACAAGTGTAACCTGCGTTGCGTGTATTGCATGCCTCTGGAAGGACTAGATTGGTTGAAAAGGGAGAGCATCCTAAGTTTTGAAGAAATAGCTGATATAGTGCGAACAATGGCACCAATGGGACTCCGGAAAGTACGCTTTACGGGAGGAGAGCCTTTAGTCAGAAAAGACCTTGCCGAATTGGTTCGGATGGTGTCACAGGTCTCTGAAATTGAAGACATTTCTTTGTCTACGAATGCTGTTTTGCTTGCCGAACAAGGTCCTAGACTTCGGGATGCTGGAGTAAGCAGGGTCAACATCTCCCTAGATTCTCTGCAGGCCGAACGTGTAGATGCTATTTCTAGAAGACCCGGTTCTTTCGAACGAATAATGAAGGGGCTTGAAGTTGCTGAAGAAATGCAGTTTCATCCCATAAAAATTAATGTGGTGATCATGGGTGGCAAGAATGATGACGAGATAGAAGATTTCGCTCTCATTACAAAGGACAAACCCTGGAGTGTCCGTTTTATCGAGTTGATGCCTACAGGTTCAAATCTGAAATTAAGTTCAGAAAAGTTTTTTTCCTGCCAGCAAGTGCTGACCAGGCTTCGGGCGATGTCCGACTTGCAACCAGTGACTGGGCCTGTAGGCAACGGGCCAGCAACGTACTATAAATTTCCTGGAGCTAAAGGTACAGTAGGTGTGATCACACCTATGAGCCATAATTTTTGTGATAGATGCAACAGAATGCGATTGACAGCAGACGGGCAACTTAGACCATGTCTCTTTGGCGATATCCAGACAAATTTGCGAGATGCTCTGCGCGAGGGAAAAGATATCGTTCCACTCATTGAGGAGACGTTGAGAATTAAGCCAGAAAAACATCATCTCATCCAAGGAAGCATGGAGGGGTCAGGGGGCCTCGTGGCATTGTCCCAGACCGGTGGATGAATGAGCAATAACCTTATAGTTTAGTGTCGCACAATTAACATCTGACAGACAAATTAAACCCTTCACTTTTAGGTTCTCATGAGTACAAAAAAAATAACAGTAGTTGGAGCTGGAAACGTAGGGGCTACATGCGCCCAAAGGCTGGCTGAAAAAGAACTAGCACGGGAAGTCGTGCTGATTGATGTAGTTGAAGGGGTGCCCCAAGGTAAAGGGCTAGACCAATGGGAGAGTGCTCCAGTAGAAGGCTTTGATTCGAGGGTGATTGGTTGTAATAATTACGAGCCCGCTGCGGGATCTGACATTTTCATTGTAACGGCTGGGATCGCCAGGAAGCCTGGCATGAGTAGGGACGACCTTCTGAAAACTAACGCAAATATAGTCAAATCAGTCTCCAAAGAGATTCGCAGGGTTGCTCCTGAGTCGATAGTAATTGTTGTCTCGAATCCGTTAGACGTCATGGCTTATGTAGCACTACAGGAGACAGGTTTCGAAAGAGAACGCGTCATTGGGATGGCTGGGGTCTTGGACACAGCACGGTTCCGCTCATTCATAGCTTTGGAATTGGATGTAAGTGTAGAGGACATCCAAGCTCTAGTCTTAGGGGGCCATGGGGACACAATGGTTCCACTCGTTTCCTATACGACAGTGTCGGGAATTCCTTTGACTCAATTTATTGATTCCGAGACACTGGAAGCAATCATCGAACGTACAAGGAACGGTGGGGCTGAAATAGTGGGACACTTAAAGACTGGTAGCGCCTACTATGCACCCTCAGCTGCTGCAGTTCAGATGGCAGAATCGATAGTGAAAGATAAAAGACGGGTGCTACCCTGTGCGGCGTATTTAAAGGGTGAATTCGGCTACGATGGTATTTTTTTGGGTGTTCCTTGTGTCCTCGGTGCAAACGGGCTTGAAAAAATAATCGAGGTAGATCTGACTGAGGATGAGGCTGAAGCTTTAGGAAGCAGTGTTGGTGCGGTTCAGCATACCATGAATAGTTTGGAATCTATTCAGTAGGATTACATAATTTGCTAACAAAGTTGATTGCCAGAATTAAGATCTTTCACGTGCTAGTTACCCGTGGAAATATTTTCCAAAAAGGCAAGGTGAAAGGAAAGTTCCAAAGGCCTATGAAGAAACATGTCTGTGTCTATCTGAGTTGCCTGTTGTTAGTGGTACTTTCCTCAGCCGAATCGATGGCCGGTCAGGAAGTATCGTTAGGACTGAAAGAGGCAATTCGAATAGCCCTCGAAAATAATGAGGATATAAAAGACGCTCGTTTGGCTCTTGAAATAGCTAGTGAACAGGTGTCGGAAGCAAGAAGCACACTGTTTCCTAAAATTGATGCGTCTGCAGCGTATAGTAGGAATCTTGCCGTTGCTTCGAATTTCCTTCCTGCAGTGATTTTTGATCCGTCTGCGGACCCGTCCGAACTAATTCCAGTTCAATTCGGTAGTGATAATATCTGGCAAAGCAACATAAACGTTGAACAGAGTTTGTTCAGCCCCATTGTTCTTGGCGGTCTGTCTGCTGCCTCACGATTTAGGGATCTTGAACGGGAAAGTGTTCGTGGACGAGCACAATCAGTAGTGACACGTGTCAGACTTCTTTATTATGGTTTGTTGCTAGCTCAGGAGCAGGTAAGACTTGTTGAAAATTCGATGGAAAGGTTAGAAAGATCTCTGGATGAGACGAATGCACTCAGAGGTGTAGGACTGGGGACCGACTATGATGTGTTAAGATTGGAGGTTGAGATGGCAAATTTAAACCCCAGCTTATTGCAGGCTACGAGTTCCGTGTTGGAATTGAAAAGAAACCTTTCCATAGAACTTGCTCTTGATGAATCAGATGGATTAGCAGTACCTGGCTCTCTCGCAAGGATTTCGCTGGAAGACATAGAGAACAATTCTTTTGCGAATAGAGAGATATTAGAATTGTCCTCTTGGAGCCTGACAACTGAAAATGTCAGTGAAAAAATGCTCGGAGCTGCCCAAGAGGATAGGCCTGACTTAAGGACCTTAGATCAGTCAGAAAGTCTTCGAAATGCTGAGTTGAGAATAGAGCAAGGCCGCTACTTGCCAGAAATAGTACTTTTCGGATCATATGGAGTCACAGCTCAGCAAAACGGCAGTCCAGACTTTTTTGCTGATTCCAAACTTAGGGCATTCTCCCAGCAAGCTGGGCTAAGAGTCACTTGGCCTTTGTTTAGCGGATTTTCTAAAGATGCTCGAATCGATCAAAAAGTTGCTGCGCTCAGGCAAGTCCAGAGTCAAAAGCGTCTCGCTAAGGCTAGGGCGAATGCCGAGATCAAGACTGTCTGGGATCAACTTCAACAAGCTAGGTCCAGGGCCCAGGGTCAACGCAAAGCAGTCGAACAGGCCGAGCGTGGTTTTGAAATAGTCAGCGCAGAGTATAAGGAAGGAGTTATGGGACAATTGGAGCTTACAGATGCTGAAGTCGCGCTTCGACAAAGCGAGTTCAATTATGCGAGTGCAGTTTACGATTTCTTGGTGGCACAAGCCAACTTAGATTTAGCCTTGGGTAAGGTTCCCATGGTGGATTTAACTAATTCAAGTGAACCAGTAAAATGATTGAAAGACGGTTAATCAAAAATAGGTTCGGATGGAATATCGGTATTCTTCTTGTTCCAGCTTTTTGCTTGCTCAACAGTGGTTGTGGTAATGCCGAAGCCGAACGGTCAGTCGATGTTTTGAATCAAGGTGTTTTGATACAGGGTTCAGCTCGACTCGTCAATATTGAAACGCAAAGTTTGAAACTTCAAACCTTTACTGAGATGATCAATCTCACTGGCGTTGCTGTTGCTAACCAAGATGTGACAATTTCCGCTCAAGAGTCAGGTGTGATTCGAGAGATCGCCTTGGAAAAAGGTAGTTTGGTTCAGGAAGGTCAAGAATTGTTCAAAATAGATGATCAAATCCTACAAAGTCAGGTAGCTGAAGCGAAGGCTGGCGCTGACTTAGCAAAAGAAACTTGGGCAAGACGAAAAAGGCTTTTCGAAGGTGAAGGGGTAGGATCAGAGTTAGCGTATTTGGAAGCGAAGTATATGGCTGAGCAGGCGGATGCGCGCTTAGAGATTCTTCTTACTAGGCTCGCAAATACTGTGATACGAGCTCCAATTGAAGGGGTTCTTGAAGATAGGATGGTAGAAGTAGGCACAATGGTGAATGTGGGCAGAGATGTTGGTCGTTTGGTTTCTTTAAATCCCATGAAAGTTGTAGCTGGAGTGCCTGAAAGGTATGCCATAGACGTTTCTCCCGGAACCAGCGCAGTAGCTATTTTTGACGCACTGAGAGTGCGTTCAGAAGGAACGATAAGTTATGTTGGAGCGACTGTGGATCCAAGCAGTAGAACATTTCAAATAGAGCTAGAGATGCATAATCCTGGTGGGGTTATTAAACCTGAAATGATTGCAAATGTAAGTGTGGTTCGAAATGATTTTGCAAATGTCATTGTCATTCCCCAAGAAGCTCTAGTTAGGACTGAAGATGGGTATGTTGTATATCTAGCTGACGGATCGGATGGCAATTTCCGAGCTGTTTCAAGGTTGGTAGAAGTAGGGCCTAGCCAGGGCAATCAAGTGCTCATAGAGAGAGGCTTGCAAGTTGGAGACGAGCTAATTGTTATGGGTCAAACCCTGATATCAAATGGTGATTTGGTCAATATCGTGGGAGATAGATAGGTTCACGAATCATGAATAATATCTACAATTCTGACGATAGTACTGACCACGATTCATCGAGAGAACTAGGTGCCAAGAAAATCACCAGAGACTATAAGGAATTTGCTCCGACCAGTTGGGCTATTGATCATGAAACAAGTGTTGGCGTCTTGCTATTTTTTATCATTATTCTGGGTTTTCTTTCTTACAGGACAATACCAAGAGAATCTTTCCCTGAAGTAGAGATACCCACGATTGCTGTTAATACGATTTACCCAGGGGTGTCACCAGCTGATATTGAAAGCCTCCTGACTCGCCCTCTTGAGGAGGAGCTGTCTACGATTTCAGATATAAAAGATCTAACTTCGACTTCGGTGGAAGGGTATTCGAGTATAATAGCTGAGTTTGAGACCTCTGTTAATTTAGATGAGGCACTCCAAAAAATTCGAGAAAAAGTTGATTTGGCTAAGACAGAATTGCCTGCTGAAGCCGAAGATCCATCTATTTTCGAGTTTAGCTTCTCCGAAATTCCCATTATGCAAGTCAATCTCGCTGGCCAATATGATTTAGTCCGCTTAAAGGAGGTGGGTCAGGCGATTCAGGACCGCATAGAACAAATACCTTCAGTTTTAAGAGTAGAGGTCCGCGGTGGATTGGAGCGGGAAGTTAAAGTGGATGTGCAACTCGATCGGCTTCAGTTTTATGGTCTATCCATAAACGATGTGATAGATGCCATTAGAAATGAAAACGTTAATATACCGGGCGGATCAATTGATGTGGGGTCTTTCACATATTTAGTCAGGGTAGATGGAGAATTTGATGATCCAACTGCAATTGACGATTTGGTAATTGAAGCAGAATCTGGTCGACCAGTTTATGTTCGTGACGTGGCCAATGTGGAATTTGGATTTCAGGATAGAACAAGTTTTGCACGATTGGATGATTCCCCAGTTGTTACTTTGGATGTGATAAAACGTTCAGGTTCCAGTATTATTGAAACTTCGGATATGGTAAAAGTAGCAGTGCTAGAAATGGAGCCAATTCTTCCACCTACTACTGTCGTCAAGGTCACTTCAGATCAATCTACTCAAGTCGGCGATATGGTTAGTAATTTGGAGAACAATATCATTTCAGGACTCATCCTAATCATTATTGTCCTACTATTTTTCTTGGGAGCAGGCAATTCATTATTTGTGGCAATCTCGATACCCTTATCGATGTTGCTTACCTTCGTGGTATTGAATGCCATAGAAATCACTTTAAATATGGTTGTCCTGTTTTCTTTGATACTAGCTCTGGGCATGCTGGTGGATAATGCAATCGTTGTAGTAGAAAATATATATCGCTACGTAGAAGAAGGCTGGGACAAGCGGGAGGCTTCGAAAAAAGCTACCGGAGAAGTAGCAGGTCCAGTGATAGCAGCGACACTAACGACATTGGCTGCATTTGCACCTCTGATGTTCTGGCCTGGTCAAGTCGGCGAATTCATGGGATTTATGCCGATTACATTGATGATTGCTCTTTCCAGTTCTCTCTTTGTGGCGTTGCTGATCATTCCTACCTTATGCGCCAGATTTCTTCGTTTGGAAAGTGAGCCTGCGCAGAAACTCCCACCAATGGTCAGACGTGTTCTCATGGTTATAGCAGCAGGGTTGTTTCTCCTTATAGGTTTAACGAATCCCGTTTCAGCACTAGTCACCCTAATGCTGGCCACATTTGTTTTCGCTGGCTATCGATTCCTTGTGAGGGATGTTTCAAGAAAATTTCAAGGTCTATGGCTACCTAATATCATGGAGTCTTACACTAAGAAACTTGAAACGGCTATTGACTCCAGCAAAGTGGTTCTATTCAGTTCAATCAGTGGATTATTTCTTACTTTGTTGGTATTTAGCTGGGCGAATTCTGGCGTGGAATTTTTTCCCGAGGATATGCCGCCAGAGGACGTTATGGTAAATGTCCAACTTCCTGTAGGTAGCAGAGCAGAGGCTACAGATGAAATAACCCAACAAATGGAGATGACTATTTCTGAAGCAAACGGTATTGTGGATGCTTCATCGGTAGTTGCTACAGTTGGCGGATCGGGGTCAGGCGGTAGCAACCCCATGGGCGGAGGAGCTTCTGGGCCGAATACGGGACGTGTAACAGTAAGTATGGTTGAGTTTGGATCTCGCCAGTTCGATGCAAGAGATTTTTTGGCTGAGATGCAAGCTTCTTTGGGAGCAGGTGTGGCTGGGGCAGAAATCACAGTTGATCAAAGTGCTTCAGGGCCAGCACAAGGTTTACCCATCAACATTGAAATTACTGGTGAAGACCCAGCAATATTGAAGGACCTCTCTGATCAAGTGTTGAGCACTCTGCAAAACAATCCCGTATACGGAAAATTAGTCGGTTTAGAAAGCGATTTGGACCAAGCACGTCCCGAACTATCTGTCTACGTAGATAGAGAAAAAGCTGCCTTGTACGGTGTTTCCAGTAGAGAAGTCGGTCTCGCTATTCGGAGTGCGATTCAGGGCGTCGAAGCCGCAAAATATCGAACAGGTAGCGATGAATACGATATAGTGGTGAGGCTTGCACAGGAATATAGAGACGAGCTTGAGAGTCTCAGAGAACTTACGGTCATGAGTGAGGGGAATCAGATACCTCTACTCTCAGTTGCTGATTGGGAAGTGGGGGAAGGATTAGGCAGTATCCAGCGTAAAAATCAGGTTCGGATGGCCACAATTAGTGCAGATACTAGAACGGGTCTGAATAGTAACGCTATTTTGGGTGAGGTAATGGAGGTTCTAGTAGATTTTTCGGAGAACAACATGCCTGTTGGCTATCAGCTTCAATACACAGGACAGGCGGAAGAGCAGGAGGAGGCAATGAATTTTCTCGTTAGAGCTTTTCTTCTGGGGCTAGGGTTGATAGCCATGATTCTAGTGACACAATTCAATTCAGTGGTCAAACCAGTAATAATACTGGCTTCAGTACTCTTATCCACCGCAGGAGTTTTCTGGGGTCTGATAATATTCCGCATGCCATTTGTGATTATCATGACTGGAGTCGGCTTGATATCTTTAGCGGGGATCGTGGTAAATAATGCGATTGTCATGATCGACTATATTGACGTTCTTAGGTCCAGAGACGGACTTGATATCAAAGAAGCATTGTTGAGAGGTGGCCAAGTTCGTTTCCGTCCAGTCATCCTTACAGCAGTGACAACTGCACTGGGACTGGTACCCTTGGCGATGGGGCTGAATTTTGACTTTTTAGGACTGTTCACCAAATTAAATCCAGATCTGTACTGGGGTGGTATGCAGGCTGCTTGGTGGGGCCCTATGGCGATTGCTGTGATAGTTGGAATTCTGTTTGCAACCTTCTTGACTCTGGTCTTGGTTCCAGTTCTTTACTATATGCTTGATAACACAGTAAAAATGATAGGGAGACAATTTGTTGGCACAGACTAAATCCCCAGAGTGGATTCATTGAAAAACAATGGAAGATATCGAAGATCATAAACTAGAAGAATCAGAGGAAACTTTGCCAGTGTGGGCCAAAGTTTTAGACCATACGAAGTGTATAGGTTGTCATGCCTGCACTACGGTATGTAAATCTGAAAATAGTGTACCTCTATCGGTGACACGTACTTACGTAAAGTACGTAGACGTTGGTGAGTATCCCCAGACCCGAAGATCCTTTCAGGTGACTAGATGTAACCAGTGTTCCAGTGCCCCTTGTGTGCCAGCGTGTCCGACTTCCGCTATGTTTGCTCGCCATGATGGCATCATTGATTTCGATAAATCTTCTTGTATTGGATGTAAAGCATGTATAGCGGCTTGTCCTTATGATGCAATTTTTATAAACCCAGAGGACAAGTCAGCGGAAAAGTGTAATTTTTGTGCACATCGTATTGACATCGGACTCGAGCCTGCGTGCGTAGTGGTTTGTCCAACTCAAGCCATCTTAGTGGGTGATATGACTGATCCCTTGTCACAGGTCAATCAAATCATAGCAAGACAGCCTGTCACTGTTAGAAAGCCAGAGAAAGACACTCGCCCCAAAGTGCATTATAAAGGTGCCACCAATATGACATTGGATCCCTTGGCGGCCAAACGTCCAGAGGGCGGTCTGTTTATGTGGAGTGAACAAGGGAATGACCCCCACAAGGTCACATCCGGCCATCCTCGATCCAATAATAGTTCTGCAGCGGCTGTGCTCTCCTACGATGTACCACATAACGTTCCGTGGGATTGGAGGGTCAGTCTCTATACTTGGACCAAATCTATTTCTGCGGGAGCCTATATAGTTCCTGGAATGCTATTGTTGCTGGGGTTTATGGATGTGAATAGTCCGGTATGGACTATAGCAACTCCGCTGTTCGGTTTAACCTTATTGGCAGTTACTGGTGTTCTGCTAATATGGGATTTAGAGCATCCAGAAAGGTTCTACATGATCTTTACCAGGTCTCAGTGGAACAGTTGGTTGGTAAGAGGAGGGATTGTTATAGGAGCTTATGGTTTCGTCCTTCTTATCCATGCAATTCTTTCTTGGTCCGGTGAACATGCGTTATTATCGAAAATAGCCTGGGCAGGCCTTCCAGTAGCAGTGATGACTTCCGTATATACTGCCTATCTTTTTGCACAGGCAAAGGCTAGGGACTTATGGCAAAATCCACTTCTTCCAGCTCATATGTTAGTTCAATCTGTTGTGGCTGGAGCCGGAGTAGTATGCTTGTATGCTGAGTTCCTTGATGATGTATCGATGGAAATTCTAACTCCAGTTTTTGTGGGCTCTTCAGCAATACATCTTTTAATGATATTGGGGGAACTCAGTTTGCCTCACGCGTCTGCACACGGTCGAATGGCTGTAGAGGAGATTCTCAGCGGAAAATTCAGGGGTTTCTTCTGGCTGAGTATTGTGCTGGCCAGTGTAGGGTTGCTGGCTCCATGGTTGGGTGGGATAGCTTTGGTCTGTGGTCTCATGGGCTTAGCACTGTACGAACATGCCTATGTCCAAGCTGGACAAGTCGTACCTCTAGCGTAAATAGATGAATAGAATGGATGAGATTTGTGAGTAAACTAGACAACATAAGTAAACGAGTTTCGGCTGCGCGTAAGGATGTCGAAGCAAGAGGGGAAACTTTCTATCCTGGACCAAGCAGGGTGCATCTCTCTGCATTTCCTCCCAAGGAACGTTGGGATGATTGGGTAGAGCTTGAATCTACTAAGTGGCCGGACAAAGTAGAGCGACGTTATATGTTGGTGCCTACTACATGCTTCAACTGTGAATCGGCCTGTGGGTTGCTGGCGTATGTAGATAAAGAGACTCTAGAAGTAAAGAAGTTTGAGGGAAATCCAGAACATCCCGGATCTAGAGGAAGAAACTGTGGGAAAGGACCAGCTACTCTGAATCAGATCCAAGATCCGGAGAGAATCCTACATCCACTCAAGCGGGTAGGAGAGCGCGGTCAGGGCAAATGGGAAAAAGTTAGCTGGGATGAGGCGCTCGATGAAATTGCACTTCGACTACGCACTGCAATTATAGAAGATAGAAAGAACGAAATAATGTATCATGTGGGTCGTCCAGGTGAGGATGGATTCGCGAACAGAGTCTTGGCGGCCTGGGGTG
This sequence comes from Longimicrobiales bacterium, assembly GCA_045561015.1. GTDB lineage: Bacteria > Gemmatimonadota > Gemmatimonadetes > Longimicrobiales > Gaopeijiaceae. The sequence continues at coordinate 11,811 of JBJKYO010000079.1, forward strand.
TGGATGGCCACAATTCACATACAAATATTTGTTCTTCGAGTGCTAGGGTTGGATACCAGCTATGGGTTGGATCGGATAGACCTAGCCCAGATTTCAGTAATGCGGAAGTGATATTTTTGATCTCCAGTCACCTGGAATCCGGACACTATTTTAACCCTCATGCTCAGCGAATCATTGAGGCGCGTGAACGTGGAGCGAAAGTGATAGTGTTTGATACTCGCTTGTCGAATACAGCTACCCATGCAGACCATTACATATCTCCTTACCCTGGTTCGGAAGCTGCCATTAATCTGGCGATCGCAAATTATTTAATTCAGAACGAACTGTACGACCGCGATTTTGTCCGTACCTGGTGGAATTGGGAGGAGTATATGCAGGCCTGTCATCCAGAGGAGGCGCCCGCATTTGATCGGTTCTGTAACATTCTAAAAGAGCTCTATTCTGAGTACACCTTTGATTATGCTGGTTCGGAAGCTGGTGTAAACCCAGACGATTTAAGGGCGGTGGCCGAAACTGTGGCGAAAGCAGGAAACAAACTTTCTGCTCATAATTGGAGAAGTGCTGCTTCAGGTAATTTGGGGGGATGGCAGGTTGCTCGAAGTTTGTACATGCTTTGTGCTCTTACTGGATCTGTAGCAACAAAAGGTGGTACTCATCCAGCTTCTTGGAATAGATTTTCTCCTAAACCTATATATACGCCCGAAGGTCCAGACCAGTGGAACGAGTTGATTTGGCCTAAAGAATATCCGCTTTCCTACCACGAGATGTCAATATTACTTCCTCACTTTTTACGAGAGAAAAGGGGTAAATTGGATACCTATTTCACTAGGGTGTATAATCCTGTATGGACTAATCCTGACGGATTTTCTTGGATTGAGGCACTTAGTGATGAAAGTCAAGTAGGGATGCACGTTGCTCTCACTCCTACTTGGAATGAGACTGCGCAATACGCTGACTATGTGCTTCCTATGGGCTTGGGATCTGAGCGACATGATGTGCACTCTTATGAACAGTATAATGGTCAATGGATTGGCTTCAGGCAGCCGGTTTTGAGAACGGCCCGAACGAGGATGGATGAAAATCCGACGGACTCCCGAGAAACCAACCCAGGTGAGGTGTGGGAAGAAAATGAATTCTGGATGGAATTGTCCTGGAGAATGGACCCTGAGGGAGAATTGGGTATTAGAAAATATTTTGAATCCAAGAACCACCCAGGAACAAAACTTTCTGTGGATGAATATTATGGATGGATGTTTGACAACTCAGTTCCTGGGTTGCCTGAAGTGGCTGAAGAAGAAGGTATGACTCCACTGGAATACATGAGAAGATACGGAGCTTTCGAAATTAGAGCCAAAGTAGGCGCATTATATGACGAAAACGTTTCCAGTGAAGAATTGAAAGATATAGAAATAGATGAGATGGGCAGGGTCTATACTAGAGCTGAAAATCCTAACAAAACTCAAACCGTTACGGCTCCCAAAGCCCCTCCAAAAGAAGGTTTGCATTGTGCTGGACTAAAAGTGGGTGATGAAGTGAAAAGAGGATTCCCTACGCCTTCAGGAAAACTAGAATTTTTTTCCAGCACTATGGTTGATTGGGGGTGGCCGGAGATGGCTACACCAGGTTATATCAAAAGTCATATTCATCGAGAGAACTTGAAAGAAGATCAACTAGTACTTCTGCCCACATTCAGAGTTCCAGTTCAGATCCACACCCGGAGTGGAAATTCATTATGGCTAGACGAAATAGCTCATACAAACCCCTTGTGGATCAGCCCAAAGGATGCTAAGCCATTAGAAGTGACAACGGGAGATTTAGTAAGAGTTAAAACTGACCTGGGGTATTTTGTTCTGAAAGTTTGGGTTACAGAATCAATCAAGCCTGGGGTTGTAGCCTGTAGCCATCATATGGGTCGCTGGAGGATACAGGAGGGAAGTCAGCGCCAAGTGACAGCTGGCGTTGATTTGAATCAGAAAGGAAAGGAATGGAGGATGCACCGTTCGTCTGGCAGTGTCTCCTACAGTTCAAGTGATCCGAACACGCAAAGGATTTGGTGGTCGGACCTGGGCGTAAATCAAAACCTGACCTTTCCAGTACATCCAGATCCAATCTCTGGGATGCATTGTTGGCATCAGCCAGTTCGGGTAACTAATTCGGAAGAAGGTGATAGGCCTGGGGATATATACGTCGATACAGAAAAATCTGCAAAGATTTTTACGGAATGGCTAGAATTAACCAGGCCGGTAGATGAGACCAGCCCAGATGGTACCAGAAGGCCTGCGTGGTTTGACCGCCCAGGGAGACCATCTGATTCTGCTTATAAGCTGTGATAAGAAAATCCATAGAAGCTGACTGGCAGTGTTCTGATTATGGAAGCTTGTGATTGAATTAATCAGAGCTCTGGGAATGTTTTGTGAGTCTCCCTCCGAAGAACACGTTAGGATCGCTAAGATTCTTGGTTTTTCCCAAATTCCTTCAAGGGATTTATATGAGGGAATATTCTGTCGCGAGCTACCTCCCTATGCCTCCGAATATATCGACTGTCGAGCGAATAGCGATGGTGAAGCACTGGAGCGTATATCTGGTTTTTGGAGGGCCCTTCAAAGAGATGTGCCTAATGAACCAGATCATTTGAGTGGCCTGCTTGGATTAGTTGCATATCTAGAGGAACTACAGGGCTCTGAAAAGGAACCTGCGAGGGCTGTATTGATCAGAAGGTCTCGGTCAGCTCTACTTTGGGAACACCTTTTGCCTTGGCTTCCGATGTATCTGGATAAAGTGGAATCAATAGGTGGTGACACGGTATATGGTGATTGGGCTAGGCTTCTCTCTGAAACTCTGGTCAATGAATATAGATCCTTGGGTCCACTAGAGAATTTACCGATACACTTGGCGACTTCTTCAGGATTGCCAGATCCACGTGATAGGGGAGCAAAACCATTTGTTTCCAGTCTGTTTTGTCCGAATAAATCTGGTTTTGTATTGTTGTCTGACGACCTAAGTGAATTGGCCACTGAGCTAGGGGTTGCTCCTTCGTATAAGGATCCAAGATTGACTCTAGAGGATTTGCTAAGGTTAGCACCCAAAGAGACATTGAATGCGCTAGCCAATTTGGCTTCTGAGATGCCTTCTCGCTTGATTTCAAAATGGGGTTCGCTGGGAGAAATAACCGCGCATTGGGAAGCTAGGAATGAAGAGTCTACACTATTGTTGGAGCAGTTAGTTCAGGACCTAGAGGTAACTATTGATCTGCCATCATGAATACATTTAAAGATATACTTTCTGGAATAAGTGTAGCGCTAGTTCTGATTCCCGCATCGATGGCTTATGCTGATCTCGCTGGCCTTCCTCCTGAGTATGGTTGGATCTCTGCGATAGTGGCACCTATAGCTGCATCATTTTTTACTTCCTCCCCTATTTTGCAGACAGGACCCACAGCTTTAGCAGCCCTTCTTACATTTAGTGCAGTGGCTCCTTTGGCCCAGGCAGGATCAAAAGAATTTGCACTTTTTGCTGCATTATTGGCTTTGTCAATTGGAATAGTTCGCATAGCAATAGGTTTCTTTGGTGGAGGATGGATATCGTATCTTCTGTCTCGGCCAGTTTTGGACGGATTTACTTCTGCAGCGGGTGTGCTAATCGTAGCCTCACAGCTGCCAGCCATATTAGGATTAGGAATAGAGGACAAGAGTGTGGGCGTTCTAGAGTCTGCGGTAGTGGGTATCGTTAGTCCAGATGCTTGGCATGTTCCTACCATTATGATATCAGTTCTGACAGTGCTCATAGTCCTAGGTTCCAGGCGTATACATGTTCTGATACCAGGAGTTCTAATGGCGACCGTTTTTGGTATCATGTATTCTAAGAATTCGGCCTATAATGGCCCAACGATAGGTGATATAGATATAAGTATACCTTCTCCCAATTTGTATCTACCTTGGGGGGAACTACATCTACTGATAATACCGAGTATTGTGATAGCTTTAGTTAGTTTTGCAGAAGTTGCAGCGATTTCCAGTAAGTATGCAAAATTGGAAAGAGTATCATGGAGTCCAGACCGTGAATTTATTAGTCAGGGAGCAGCGAATGTGGCTGCTGGTCTATTTGGGGGTTTCCCAGTTGGCGGGTCTTTCGTAAGGAGTAGTCTGAACTACTCTTCAGGAGCGCGAAGTCGATTGAGTGGAGCAGTAGCGGGATTGGTTGTTTTGCTTTGTGTTCCTTTTGCAGGGATTCTTTCTGAGTTACCCAGAGCTATATTGGCTGCCATTGTATTCACAGCAGCAGTTCCACTGATACAATTTCGATTTCTAATATATCTGTGGGGAGTCGCTCCCTTACAAGCGGGAGTTGCTTGGACGACTTTTGTGCTGACATTGGTGTTATCTCCTCACGTGGAACAGGCGGTATTATTAGGAATTATCGCAGCAGTTAGTGTACATATCTGGAGAGAACTCAATCCGTCTTGCGATTCATGGGCGGAAGGGGATTCTATACACGTTCGGCTCAGCGGTGTTCTCTGGTTTGGGTCTGCTGCATTCATCCAGGAAGCAATAAATGAAACTTTACCCTTAAATCCACGTGCGAGACGATTTATCATTGATCTGACGGGAGTTGGCAGAGTAGACTTCACAGGAGCCTTGGCCTTAAAAGAATTTAGAGAAGAAGCGGCTGAAAGTGGAATTCACGTTGAACTAGTGGGGATCCCTAATCATGCTGGTAAAATACTTGGACGTGTCGGTTGATCACTAAGTGGAGGAATAGAGAGATGTCTACAGTCAGATGGACCGTTAATGGGATGCTCACTGTTGGAGGAGTCTTTTTGGTAATTGGGATTATCAAATCCATTTATTCTGGAGGTCCGTTTCTGCCTTTTGTAAATCCCATCGCCTTAATGACAGTAATTGGTGCTACCGTGGGAGGATTAGTGGGCCCTTTGGTAGGTAAAGCTATAGGCAATTTGCGAGAATAACCCGATTAAGATTTAACCGGATAAAGCTGTTGAGAATTTATCACTCATACGTCGGAGTCATTAAATGGACACAAAAATAGGAAGGCGTAGGTTTCTTCAAGCTACAGTGGCGGGAGCTTTACCTGCATCCTTGGAACTGAGTCGTCGTTCGACTAGAAGAAGTACATCTCCTCATGTACTTACTCCTCAAACAGTCAGGCCAGTGGTTATATCGGATTCCAGTGGATATCGATATCGCAATGGAGGCCCCTATAACGCAGTTGAAAGAGCTTTTAAGGGGATTACAGAAGGGGAGGATACCCTAGAGGCTCTGATCGCTGGGGTTAATATTCCTGAACTGGATCCAGAAGAATCAGGCATCGGGTATGGCGGGCTTCCAAACGCTGACGGTGTGGTTCAGTTGGATGCATGTTGCATGCACGGACCCAAAAAATGGGCGGGAGGTGTAGCAGCGATTGAGGGGATGCGAACTCCTTCCCTGGTGGCTAAGAGTGTCATGGAATTGACGGATCATCACCTGCTGTCAGGCTCAGGAGCTCAAGATTTTGCCAGGCAACTGGGTTTTGCCATAGAAGAAGACTTGAATACTGAAAAATCTCGCACTCTCTGGTTGGAGTGGAAGCGCAGGATCGATCCGCGACATTTCCTGGATCCATCTAAAAGAAACACTCCTTATGAACCTTCAGCTAATAGAGGTTGGATGGGAATTGAAATGCGAGAGAGAGCCGATGAATTTTATCGGACAGGCCTGCAAATGGTTGATGAGGGTTTGATAGAAGAGAATAGCTTCTGGGGTACAGTGAACTGTGATGGCATATCTCCTTCTGGTGATATCTGTGGGGTTACAACAACATCTGGTCTGGCCTGGAAAATTCCTGGAAGGGTTGGAGACTCGCCGATTCTTGGAGCTGGGCTTTATGTCGATGGCGATATTGGCGCAGCTGGGTCGACTGGTAGAGGCGAAGCAAATCTCTACAACTTGTCATCATTCTTGATAGTGGAGAATATGCGACAGGGGATGGCGCCGGTTGATGCAGGAATGAGTGCTCTCAGGAGAATCAAAGAAAACACTATCGAAAAGAGGCTATTGAACAGCAAGGGTCTTCCTGCTTTTGACGTAAGGTTTTTTATTTTAAACAAGAAAGGTGAATTTGCTGGTGTAGCGTTATATGGGTCTCAAGAAAATAGTTATGCTGTTTGTACTGAAAATGGATCTGAACAGAGAAATTTAGAGGGGTTGCTTTCAGGCACTCCAAATGATTAGAGATTGAAGTGGTTTGTTCATTGTCTTGTAAGGAGGAAGAAGTATTTATGAGGAAAATTATAACTAGATTTCTCATGTCGGGTTTGTTCATTGTCTTTGTGATGGTTTGTGCGAGCGGAAATTCGTTGTCGTCTCAAGAGATGACTATTGAGGACTACGACCCCCGTACAACACTGATCTCTTCAAGCACTCGTGTGACTTCTGCAAGATATCCTTTTGTGGACATTCATGGACACCAAAGAGCTACCACTATGAGTTCTGCTGATGTGCAGTCATTAGTGCAGGATATGGATGATTTGAATATGGCGGTAATGGTGAATTTGTCTGGTGGAAGTGGAATAAATTTAGTAAATGGTTTAGATAATATGGCAAAAGACAATCCTGGTAGATTCGTCTTTTTTGCTAATGTAGATTTTTGGGGAGTGGGAGAAGAAGGTTGGGGCGAATTAGCTGCTGAACAACTCGAAGACGATGTTCAGGCTGGTGCAGCTGGTTTGAAGATTTTCAAAAACCTTGGACTAAATGCCCTAGACACTGAAGGCAATCGTATTTCCGTGGATGATCCAAGGTTGGCTCCTGTTTGGGATAAGGCAGGCGAATTGGGAATTCCAGTACTGATCCACTCTGCTGACCCAGCTGAGTTTTGGCAACCCTTCGACCGGTTCAATGAGCGTTGGTTAGAATTGAAAGTCAGACCGCAACGTCGACAGTTCCCAGATGCCGAAGTGACTTTCGAGGAAATCTTGCAAGAACAGCATAATGTTTTTCGACGGCATCCCAACACTAATTTCATCAATGCACATTTAGGGTGGTTAGGTCATGATCTGGATCGATTGGGAACACATTTAGACGATATCCCCAATATGTACGTAGGCCTAGGAGCAGTCATATATGAGCTAGGAAGACAACCACGCTTTGCAGCAAACTGGTTGAAGAAGTACCAAGATAGGGTGTTGATGGGCAAAGATGCCTACAACAAGGAGGAATTTTACACTTACTTCAGAGTGTTTGAAACAGACGACGATTATTTCGATTATTATCGAGATTACCATGCGTTTTGGAAGATGTATGGATTGGATCTTACTGATGAAGTACTCAAAAAAATCTACTACGAAAATGCATTAAAATTGGTTCCAGGTATTGATTCCAGCTTGTTTCCCGAATGAGAAATTCGAGTTTTGGGAAAAAAGAGAGCCCCTTAAACACAGTAGTCCTTGCCTATTTTCATTATCGTCATGAGGCTGAGTTGGCCCAGGGGTATCTGGATGAAAGTGGTGTTCCGACAATACTACAGATCGACGATGCGGGGGGGATGGATGTAGGACTGTCTTTTGTTAACCCAGCTCGGCTTATGGTCGATTGCGAATACTTAGACAGGTCAAAAGCAATTCTGGAGGCGGTGGGGGTCATAGATCCACAGGAAACACAAATGTAGGGTTTTTGTTGTCACGATCCCTTATAGGAACAAGGATGCAGAAAATTTTCCATGAGTAAGCCTGCGTGATATAGAAAGTTTATTAGGTAAGGTGGTTACTCCCTGCTCTTGGATGTAATTGCGAACCCTAAAAGCGCTAGTGAAACCCAATCATCTTCAAAGTCAGGGACTAATACCAGGTGAGTAACGTCCTATGAACTGAAAGAACCTTGAAACTGTCGGCATGTCCTTGCCAATGAATCTTATTGTGTGGGCGTCCACGCGTTCTATTTCATCCAAATAGCTAAGGATTTCCGCAGGCATATAATTCTTAAAGGACACTTCTACGTTCACTGGCAATTCTAGTCGATATGGTTCAAACGTATCTAAACGGGATAAAGCAGCAGACACTTTCTCCGCGATAAGTTGATAGGACCTTGCTGGCATAATAGTTTTTGCTGAGTGAAATCCGTAGTTTTCTTTTACAACCGCACCTTCCATAGGTCCGATGAGGTCTTGAGCTTCCTTAATGATCGCATCATCTCCAGATATCATCACAACGGGAACACCAAAATGTCCTGCGATCGCGGCATTCACTCCTGCTTCTGGCATGGGAATGCCATTTAGTCTAACTGCAGTCAAATTGGCACTAGAAAAAGTGTGGGCCCTGACTCCCGCCACATTGGTAGTGCTGGAATGGTATCCAATGAATATAGCCGCATCAAAACTTTCGTCGATTCCTTGCATCATACCAAGTGGCCTTGGCCACGAGCGAACTAACTGTATATCCTCTGGAAGATTTTCAATTAGAAGGTTTTCACCATTGCCATGTGAATCGCTGACTAGAATTTGAGTGGCACCTGCTTCCTTCGCCGCTTCAATTGCTGAGTTTACTTCATTTGTCAAAAATGTTCTAAACCGAGAATATTCAAATCCGCCTGGTCCCAACTGGTCACCAGTGACTGCTCCTACTACACCCTCCATATCTGCCGATATGTAAACTTTAAGGTTCTGTTGTGCTCCAACCTGACTACCGAGTAGTATCACCCACACTAATGCCGTTATTACAATGTTGCAGTTTCGTCCAATCCGCTTGCGCTCGTTATTCATTGTTGCCTCACTTGATCAATAGGATTTTTTCATTTATTGGGTATAACCATTCCACACCGCGTGCAGTGACTACTGCGTTATCCTCTAAAGGAATTCTAACTTTTGCCCCAGACCATTCTGGAACTCTAGTGTACGCGAACAACTCAATTGAAAGCAAATTTCCTGGGTGCAGATTGTAGGTCATCCGCACGGGGTTAAACCAAGCAATAGAAGGTCCGATCCCATGACCTAAATTGCCGACAGAATGATTTCCGGTAATGACATCAGTTTCATCTCCATCTGAAGGTTGGTTGAATGTGTCCATAACTGAAAAGCCTGCTTCTCGAAGTTGGTTGTTTAGAAGTTCAAAAGTTTCGGCTGCTGTGGGGCCAGGCCTTATGTTTTTTCTTATAACATCTCTCGCTGTTCTGGCTCGGTCGAACGCATTTTGGAAGCCTTCAGGTAGAGAAGTCTCTCCGGCTTTCAAGACATAGGCTATCCTTTTCAGATCGGTATGGAAATTCAGATAGCCGACTCCCCAGTCGATCATCAATAGATCACCAGGCTGAATGATTCTTTCGTTGGAAGTAGCTTCGATCCCTTTGGGCCCAGTTATGTAAACGGAAGGCATGTCAAAGGAAGAGCTCAACCCTTTTTCCAAAAGACGGTCTAACATCCACCAGGCCACTTCTTCCAATGTCGTCTCGCCTGGAGTGATGACTTCATTCGAGAAAGCTCTCTCAGCTATATTGCGAGACATTTCAGCAGCTTCTCCGAAAGCAACTAATTCAGATGCTACTCTTCGCGATCGAAAATCCGAAACTAATTTTTCGGCTGATACAAGTCTGCTGTCGTAGGGAGAGCCGAGTTGCTCCATTAACTGCAAATATGAAGAATGTGAAAGCCCATCAGCTCCACCTATTGCCTGGGATGTATTAATGCCGATCCTACTAGGATCTCGGCTCTGCACGAAAGTTTTTAAATCGAAATCATTGCTGACCAGATCATAAGCTCCATTTTCTTCTAGTAGATACCCACTAATACCTAGAGCCACACGTTCGATTCTATTTTCTCCCAGATCGGTGAAAATGTAATAACCGACGGAACCAACATAACCACGTCCTAGGTCCTCGTAGAGTGGATCGAGATGACCTTCCTTCATCATCACAATCCACATGTCTATTGCGTTTTCCCTCATCACTTCAGGAAGTACTAAGTCGAATTTGTCGCGTCGGATTTGACCCATTCTTTCCCAACGTTTGCGAGCTTCCTG
>JBJKYO010000080.1:0-5166 GCA_045561015.1 Longimicrobiales bacterium
ACGGATCAGAGAGTGCGGGCTGGTGGGGCTTACTACATGATATCTAGGTCATTGGGATTAGAAGCTGGAGGTGCTGTTGGTATTCCGCTGTTCCTTGCACAAGCCCTTTCAGTCTCTCTTTACACAGTCGGTTTTGCAGAAAGTTTGATAGCAGTGTTCCCTCAATTTGATCAGGAATCTGTTGTTGTCGTGACTATAGCTATTGTTTCCTGCATAGCTTTGCTATCTCCCAAACTGGCTATAAGGACGCAATATTTGGTGATGGGTGTGGTCGGACTTTCTTTGGTCTCACTATTACTTGGGCAAGGGGTTTCTACCGAAGTGGCGGGATTTTCGGGTACGATAGAAGATCCAGCAGGTTTCTGGGAGGTTTTCTCAGTCTTCTTTCCTGCTGTGACCGGTATAACGGTTGGAGTTAACTTGTCTGGAGATCTTAAGGATCCAGGCAGATCCATACCTCTGGGAACCTTCTTGGCCGTAGGTGTTGGATATTTAGTCTATATGATCCTTCCAGTGATTTTGGCGTTTAGGGCAAGTCCTGACATTCTTGTTGAAGACCCCTTAGTTATGATGCCTATGTCAGCCTGGGGTCAAGCGATTTTGTTGGGCGTGTGGGGAGGAGCTTTATCCTCAGCGGTAGGCAGTATTTTAGGCGCTCCCAGGGTTTTGCAAGCCTTGGCGAGAGACAATGTACTACCAAATGGATTAAGCTGGTTAGGTAGGGGCACAGGTGATGATGATAGCCCTCGAATCGGTACTGTGGTGACGTTGTTATTCGCTGGCACGGCAGCCTATATGACAGATCTCGAGGTGATTGCACCTATACTGACGATGTTCTTCCTGACAACTTATGGGGCACTGAATATAGCAGCTGGCTTAGAACGTATTTTGAAGAGTCCATCATTTAGACCCAAGTTCAAAGTGCATTGGGCTTTTTCTTTCCTAGGTGCGATAGGCTGTTTTTCTGTCATGTCACTGATTAACTCTGGCGCCACATTGGTCGCCTTATTTTTTGTAATTGGGGTTTATATCTGGCTAAAAAAACGGGCGTTAACGGTTGCCTGGGGTGACCTAAGAAGAGGTCTCTGGATGGCGATTATTAGGGCAGGCCTGCTAGGCCTGAAGGGAGAACCTGATGCAAGAAATTGGAGGCCTTATACTTTGGTCTTTTCTGGTGCTCCAACTCGCCGCTGGCATCTGGTCGATCTGGCCAATTGCTTTTCCCACTCACAAGGATTATTAACTGTGTCCACAGTGGTTCCAGAGGAAAGTATAACGCTACAACGATCTAAGGCGCTTGAATCAAAGATAAAAGATTACCTTGAGAGACGAGGTGTAGCTTCTTTGGTCAGGGTTATTTCCGCCCCAGATGCCTATTCGGGCGTAAAAAGAACAGTAGAAACCTATGGAGTGGGACCCTTGGTTCCAAATTCGGTCTTATTGGGCCAGAATTACGAACTTTCGAAAGATCGTAAGAAGTTTTGCACACTAGTGAGTGATTTGTATCAGGCAAAAAGGAACGTGTTCATCCTTAGGGCAGAGGAAGAGGAAGGATTTGGAGAACGAAAAAGAATCGATATATGGTGGGGAGGGTTACAGGGTAACGGAGCTTTAATGTTGATTCTCGGATATCTAACACAGACCAGTCTTAGTTGGAAGGGTTCTGAGGTTCACCTGAGGATGGTTGTCAAAGACGAGGTGGCCAGGCAAGAGGCCTATCGCAACCTCAAGGCTATTATTGATAGAACGAGGACAAATTTCATACCCCATGTTATCACTTCAGAGGGCGAACATTTTAGGCGACTCGTGCTAGAGCATTCTGGAGACGCCGACCTCGTACTATTGGGAGTAGGAAAGCCTTTGGATGATTTTGTGGGCTATTGGGATAAACTCTTGAAAGAGACTCGGGATCTGCCAGCGACGCTCTTTGTATTAGCAGCAGAGGAAATATCTTTCAAAGATGTTTTGATCCATGACTGACTGTGTTGATGGAGCGTCATGTCTCGGATATATTTTCTTCCTTAGCGATGTTGTGTCCTTGTGACCAACTCATTCTGCTAGGTTTCATTGTTTTAAAACGGGGAAAGGATCGTGGATAAAGAATCTCAAGTTAAGATCAACGGTCTATCAGGTAGGGTTTCAGACCTCCGGGGGTATCTTTGACATTTCTAATAAGGAAATAGAATTAGCAAGACTAGACAAAGAAATGGCGGGGGCTGGATTCTGGGATAACAAAGAAAAGGCCAGAGAGACAATAGCGGCATCTAACCGTTTGAAAGCTTGGACTCAGCCATGGAGAAAATTGAAACTAGGACTTGTGGAATTACAGGAACTCAAAGAACTCATCGAACTTGATGAAGATCAGGAACTAGAAAAGGAATGGACACGGGAATTAAAGGATTTGGATTCTCAGATTGGAAATCTAGAACTAAAAACAATGTTGCAGGGTGAGGATGACCACAGAGATGCCTTACTTACGGTCCATCCAGGAGCAGGAGGGCTAGAGTCACAAGATTGGGCTGAAATGTTAACTCGAATGTATACGAAATGGGGTGAACAAAACGGTTTCACCATAAATGTTTTAGATTTTCAATCTGCTGAAGAAGCCGGAATTAAAAGTGCGACCATTGAGTTCACAGGTCCCAGTGCATACGGATACCTTAAATCAGAAAAGGGAGTGCACCGATTAGTGAGAATCTCTCCTTTCGATGCACAATCAAGGAGACATACTTCTTTCGCTAGTGTTTTTGTTTATCCACAAATAGACGACGATATCGAGATAAAAATAGACGAAGCAGAGCTAAGGGTTGATACTTTCCGGGCTTCTGGTGCTGGGGGGCAACATGTAAACAAGACCGACTCAGCTATAAGAATAACGCACATACCCACTGGGATTGTGGTTGGATGCCAGCAGGAAAGATCACAACACAAGAACCGGGCCACTGCTATGAAGATGTTAAAATCAGCTCTTTATGAGCATGCCATGGACCTAGAGGAAGAAAAGAGAGCAGAGGTGGAGGCTACAAAAACCGGGATTGAGTTCGGAAACCAAATAAGATCATATGTTTTCCAGCCCTATACTATGGTTAACGATCACCGGACTGAAGTAAAGATCGGAGATGTCCAAGGAGTAATGGATGGAGATCTCAATACATTTATGGAATCATACTTAAAGGAATTTTCCTCAGGAAATAAGAGAAATGGGTGAAAATAAAATGGAAGACGAGTTGAGTCAGGTAAGACGCCAACGCCAAGAAAAGATTGCAAAACTTAGAGAGCTGGGTATAGACCTCTACGCCTATAACTATTCGCAAGATCATACAGCTACACAGGTAAAGAATCTTTTTAGCGAAATGGAAATAGAAGCAGAGGGAAGGGATGTAGAAGTAGGACCTCTCAGGGTATCTGTGGCTGGAAGGTTAGTAAGTATGAGAGGGCACGGGAAGACCGTTTTCGCTCATTTAGAAGACAGAACAGGACAAATTCAAATTTATCTAAAATTCGACATTTTAGGTCAAGAACAATTCGAAGCTATTGATCTACTGGATTTGGGGGATTGGATTGGAGTTTCTGGGTCAATCTTTAGAACCCGGACTGGGGAAGTGACTGTGCAAGTGCAAGATTGGACAATGCTAAGTAAAGCCGTCAGGCAACTTCCTTTCGGCAAGACTAAGGCTGATGATTCAGAGGCTAACGTTTACGGTGGATTTGCTAACGTAGAGATGAGGTATAGACAGAGGTATGCGGATCTTGCAGTGAATCCTGAGGTGCGAGAGGTATTTAAGATTAGAACCAGGATTATATCCACACTGCGAAAGTTTCTAGATGAAAGGGATTTCCTTGAAGTTGAAACACCGGTGCTTCAACCAATCTATGGTGGAGCGGCCGCTCGTCCTTTCATCACTAAACACAATAGTTTGGACCGCACGCTGTACCTTAGAATAGCTGATGAACTTTACCTAAAACGTCTTATTGTGGGTGGCTTTGGTAGGGTCTATGAGATTTCCAAAGACTTCCGAAATGAAGGGATTGATCGGTTCCACAATCCCGAATTTACAATGCTTGAGTTCTATCAGGCATTTACGGACTATGAGGAGTTGATGGATTTCACCGAATCGATGCTTGCTGAGGTGCTGATGAGTGTTAAGGGTGATCTGAATACTACCTATCAAGGACAAATGATTAGCTTTAGTTCGCCCTACGGCAGGGTGTCCATGTTGGAATCCGTATCTGAAGCCGTAGAAGAGGATGTCGCTGAGCTGACCGCCCCTCAACTAGCTGATATCGCTCGAAATAATGGAATAAAAGTTGAGGCTAATTGGGGTTGGGGGAAAATAATGGATAAATGCTTTGGCGAACTCGTTCAGCCCAACTTGATACAGCCCACCTTTGTGATTGACCATCCTAGGGAGATTAGCCCACTGGCTAAATTACACAGGGAGTCTCCACAATTGACGGAACGCTTCGAATTGTTTGTAGCTGGCGAAGAGATTGCTAACGCTTTTTCTGAGTTGAATGACCCAGTGGATCAGAGAGAAAGGTTCGAGGGCCAGGAAAAAATGAAAATGGAGGGTGATGAAGAAACTCATCCAATAGACGAAGACTACATAAGGGCACTTGAGTACGGGATGCCACCTACAGGAGGATTGGGGATGGGGGTAGATCGATTAACTATGTTGGTCGCGGATCAGTCTTCTATACGTGACGTAATCCTCTTCCCCGTATTAAAGGATTGATTGACGTGCAGGGTCGTTCTTCTTTTGGGTTCGAATCTTATATCGCCAAAAGATATCTAGCGTCAAGTTCTGGGGGTAAGTCGTTTTCATTGATCACATGGATTGCATTGGGTGGGGTTACAGTAGGTGTTGCAGCGTTGATCGTTGTCATAGGTGTCATGTCGGGCATGCAACGAGAGTTGCTGGATAAAATACTTGACTCATCTCCACATGTTCTTGTGCTTCAAGACGGTAGCTCTCTGCGCATGGACGATTGGACTGAGATATCGTCACGAGTTAATGCCGTTGAGGGTGTCGTTGGCGTTTCTCCTTTTGTATTAAGTCAGGTCAGTGTTCTCCGGGGAGGTTATTCTCAGCCAGCAGATATGTACGGTGTTTCATTATCTAACGAAGGTCCAGCGGTTACCAAGATGGAGGCGAAGATCAGGGA